>NZ_JARAYJ010000003.1:0-468949 GCF_033794345.1 Streptomyces niveiscabiei | reverse complement strand
GCCCCCCCGCCCCGCCCGCCCCCCCCCGGGGGGGGGCCCCCCCCCCGGCCGGGGGGGGGGGGGGGGCGGCGCCGCAGGTGGGTCCTGCGGCGCCGGTTGTCATCAGAGTGCCGGACGCGGTGGGGACGCCGTGCGTAGCGGTGTCCCCGGCGTTCCGGTGTCCCGTGTGCTTACGGCACGCGCCGCGCCTTCGCGTTGGGGCCGACGCCCTCCAGCGGGCCGGCTGTCCTCGGCGGCGTCGTGGCCGTCCCCGCCGTCGCGCGGGCGAAGGCCGGGGCGCCGCCCACGAGGGGGACGTTCGCCGAGGTGCGGGCGAGGTCGAGGGTCAGCGTCGGCTTGTCGGCCGGGGGTTCGATGAGGTTATTGTCCGTGCCCGCGACGATCAGGGCGAGGCGGTGGCCCGCCGGGACGACGTGGTCGGTCGCGGCGAGGGCGATCGTGAGGGTGTAGCGCTTGCCCGGGGTGAGCGGGACGCCGTGGCCGGGGTCGGCGTACGTGCCGAGGTCCGCCCAGCCGCGGCTGACGACCGTGTAGTCGACGGCCTTCGTCCGCGCCGCCGTCTCCTTGAAGCAGGCGCTGTCGCCCGCCGTGCTCGCGCCCCAGCAGGTGCGGTTCGTGAGGGTCGTGATGCCCTCACCGGAGGCCGCGTAGTCGCGGATCGTGTCGGGGCCGAGGTCGACGAGGACGGCGGAGAGGTGGGCCGTCGGCGTCGTGGGCGTCGCGGTGACGGTGACCGTCGGGGAGCCGGCGAGGCGCAGGTCGCGGGTGAGCGGGCCGGTGGTGAACCCGGCCTTCTCCGGTGTCGCCGTGTCGATCTTCGCGGACCAGTCGGTCTCGTCCAGCGCGGGGTTGTCGGTGAACGTCTCCGTGCCGGTGCCCTTGCGCAGGCCGAGGACGCCTACGCCGGGCTGGGTGCCGGTCGCGGGGCGCAGGGTCGTCGCCCGGGTGCCGGACGGGGGCCAGGCGCGGGACGTCTCCCACTGGTCGGGGTGGCGCTCGACGTCGGCCATCGGCTCGCGGTCGATGCCGTTGTCGTAGCCGAGGAGTTCGTGGTCGAACCAGCGGTGCAGCGTGTCGACCCAGGCGCCGCGCCGGAAGTCGAAGGGGTCGACGTGACCCGTCTGGGAGAGCCAGATCTTGCGCTTGACGCCGTTCTTCGCGAGGGCGTTCCACCACTGGCCGAGGTGGTTCGTGCGGACGTTGAGGTCCTGCATGCCGTGCACGGCGAAGACGCTGGCCTTCACCTTGCCCGCGTCCTTGACGTAGTCGCGGCCGGTCCACAGGGGGGTCCAGTCGCCGGTGCGGGGCGCGCCGTTCTTGAGCTGCTGCTGCACGGCCGCGCACTTGGTCCGGGCGTCCGGGCTGTCGACGTAGTCGGAGAGGTCGTCGGGGCCGCCGTCGTACAGCGGGGCGCCCTGCTGGAAGTAGTAGTCGTACCAGGAGGAGATGGCGCTGATCGGCACGACGGTCTTGAGGCCCTTGACGCCGGTCGCGGCGACGCCGTTGGCTATCGTGCCGTCCCAGCTCTTGCCGATCATGCCGGTGCGGCCGTTGGTCCAGTCGGCCTTCGCGGTCGTGCTGCCCGTGCGGGTCGTGTACGCGGTCGCCCGGCCGTTCAGCCAGTCGACGACCGCCTTCGCGGAGCCGATGTCCGAGGGGCCGCCGATGTCCACGCAGCCGTCGGAGCGGTTGGTGCCGGCGAGGTCGACGCCGACGAACGCGTAGCCGCGCGGGACGAAGTAGTTGTCGTAGAAGAGCGGCATCTGTACGACGTTGCCGTTCGCGTCGTACGTCTTCAACTGGCTCTCGTTGCCTCGGCCGCAGCAGGAGTAGTAGGGGCTGGCGTCCATGATCACCGGCACCTTACGGCCCTGCTGGGCGAGTTCGCGGGGGCGGACTATGTCGACGGCGACGCGGTCCTTCTTGCCGTCGCCGTCCCCGTCCAGGCCCGTGTCCACCCATACGGACTGGCGTATCGCCGTGTCGTACGAGTAGATCGGCAGGCTCTCCCGTGAACCCGCCTGTGCCGCGGTGGGGGTGAGGAGGGAGGCCGCCAGGACGGTGAGGGTGGTGGCCGCGAGGGGTCTCCAGGTCGTGAAGCGGTTGCTTAGAGGCATGCGCGGGACGGTACAGGGGTGAACTCCTGTTCAGTAGAGGGCGTTTGTGAAGTTCTCGGATCACAGCTCGGCCCTCGTCAGGGCGGCGGCGCGGGTGGCGGGGACCGTGCACGCGTACGCCCCCGCGCGGGCGCCGTATTGCGCGCTCTCCCTCGGGGTCGCGCCGGTCAGGGTGCCGTAGAGGAAGCCCGCCGCGAAGGCGTCGCCGGCGCCGTTGGAGTCGACCACCGAGGCGGGCGGGACGGATGCCGGTACGTGGGTCAGGGCGCCGTCCGTGAGGAGGTAGGCGCCCTTGTCGCCGGCCGTCACCACCACCGTCCTCGCGCGGCCGTCCCTCGCGATGCGGCGCATGGTCGCCTCCACGTCCGTGAGGGCCGCCGCCGACAGGAACACGAGGTCCGCGGCGAGGGCGAACGGCTCGTGGTACGGGTTGTCGCCGTCCCAGTCGTGCAGGTCCGTCGAGAGGGGGGCGCCGGTCTCGCGCAGGGCCGGGAGGGCGTCGGCGCAGGGCTGGGTGAGCGAGACGTGTACCTGCCTGCTGCGGGCGGCGAGTTCCCGCAGGGTGTCCTCGGGGAACCGGTCGTCGAAGCGGGTGCGGCTCGTGTCGTACAGCGACAGTCTGCGCCCGTCCGGCGAGACCAGGTTCGTGGCCCGCTTGGTCCCGGCCGCCTGCGGGAGGGCGGTCAGCGCGATGCCGTGCTCCCGGTGGAAGTCCCGCACCAGCCCGCCTTCCGGGTCGTCCCCGAGGAAGTCGAGGTGGTGCACGGCCATGCCGAGCGCGGTGAGGCCGAGTGCCACGAAGTCCCCGGTCTGCCCGGCCCGCGCGTGGATGCCGTCGACCATATGACTGTCGGCGTACGGCAGGGGCAGTGCGGGCACGGGGATGATCGTGTCGACGCCGGCTCCGCCGAGAACGAGTACGTCGATGTCCTTGCCGCTGCCCTTGCCGCTCACCTCAGGCCCTCCCCATGGTCGTACACCGTCACCGCGATCCCCTCGCGCACCAGCCGCTCCGCTATCAGCGGCTCCACGCGGGGCCACGCGCCTCCTGCCAGCCCGCAGCCTATGCGCGGCATGTGCACGGACGCCCCGAGGTCACGGACGGGCGCCGCCAGCCGCTCCAGGGCCGCGTCGATCGCCTCGTACCGGACCGGCGCCCCCTTGCTGCCGGTCCTGGTCCCGCGCTGGCCGATCATGTTCGCGACCCATACGTACCGCTCCACCTGGACCAGTTGGACCGCGCCCAGCCCGAAGTCGTTCTTGGCGCGGTTCCTGTGCCAGGCCCGGTACGCCGCCTCCGGCTGCGGCCAGCGGCGGGAGAGGGCCAGGACGAAGCCCTTTCCCCATCCCCCGCTGTCGTTGCAGACGTGGGCGATCACCTTGACGCCCTTCACCGACGGTGCTGTGGCGTCACCCCTCGTGTACGTGATCTCCGGCATGGGACCACCGTAGGCGACGCCACTGACAATCGGGCTGACCTGCTATTTCGTCAGGTCGGACAGTTCCTTGGCGGTGTTGCGGCGCAGGGCGTACCAGCCGCCGGCCAGCGCGGCGGCGATGACCGGCAGGAGGAGGAGGGTCTTGCGGCCGACCTCCTCGTCGTTCCACATCATGCCGAGGCAGACGAGGAGGAAGGCGATCGTGGCGATCTCGGTGACGGGGCTGCCGGGGAGCCGGAAGGAGGGGCGCTCCACCAGGCCGTCCTTCGCGCGGCGGACGAAGATCATGTGGCAGATCATGATGATGATCCAGGTGCTGATGATGCCGAGGGACGCGACGTTGAGGACGATCTCGAAGGCCTGGCTGGGGACCAGGAAGTTGAGGCCGACGCCGAGGACGCAGACCGCGCAGGTCAGCAGGATGCCGCCGTAGGGGACCTGGCTGCGGTTCATGCGGGCGGTGAACTTCGGGGCCGAGCCGGACATCGCCATGGAGCGCAGGATGCGGCCCGTGGAGTAGAGGCCGGAGTTGAGCGAGGACATGGCCGCCGTGAGGACGACGAGGTTCATGACGTCGCCCGCGCCGGAGACACCGATCCTGGAGAGGACCGTCACGAAGGGGCTCTCGTCCGCCGAGTAGACGGACCCCGGCAGCAGGAGGGCGAGCAGGACGACCGAGCCGACGTAGAACACGCCCACGCGCCACATGATCGAGTTCACCGCGCGCGGGACGACCTTCTCCGGCTCGGCGGTCTCGCCCGCCGCGACGCCGACCAGTTCCAGCGCGGCGTACGCGAAGATGACGCCCTGCATGACGAGGACGACGGGCATGAGGCCGTGCGGGAAGACGCCGCCGTTGTCGGTGACGACGTGCAGCCCGGGGGTCTCGCCGCCGACCTTGTGCCGCGTGGCCAGCAGGAAGATGCCGATGCCCATGAACGCGACGAGGGTGGCCACCTTGACGATCGCGAACCAGAACTCCATCTCGCCGAAGATCTTCACGGAGATGAGGTTGATGGCGAGGACGACCGCGAGGGCGATCAGCGCGAGCACCCACTGGGGGACGCTCGTGAACGCGCTCCAGTAGTGCGTGTACAGGGCGATCGCGGTGATGTCGGCGATGCCGGTGGTCGACCAGTTGAGGAAGTACATCCAGCCGGCGACGTAGGCGCCCTTCTCGCCGAGGAACTCGCGCGCGTACGACACGAAGGACCCGGAGGACGGCCGGTACAGGACCAGTTCGCCGAGCGCGCGGACGACGAAGAACGCGAAGACGCCGCAGACCAGGTACGCGAGCGCGAGCGCGGGTCCGGCGTTGTTCAGGCGTCCTCCCGCGCCGAGGAAGAGGCCGGTGCCGATGGCCCCGCCGATCGCGATCATGTTGACGTGGCGGTGCTTGAGGCCCTTGCTGTAACCGGCGTCGCCCGCGTCCGCGGGGGCGTGGGGTACGGCTTCGGTCGCGGCCGTCTGCACGGCGTCCTTGCTCACGGGTGGTCCACTCTCTGGTGCGCCCGCGCGGGTCGCGCGCGGGTGTCCGGACGTGCGTCGGCCTGTGCCCTCGGATGGAAGGCACAGGCCAGGGGCCCAGCTTGTCCTGATCGTCGTCCCGCGCGCGGTGGCCGAGGTCACAAAGCGGGACTTGTCACAGGGGCAGGGGGAAGAGGTGGGCCGACGGTGTACGCGCTGTCACGCGTCCGTGAAGGTCTCGCCCTTCTCCGCCTTCTCGACGAGCAGCGCCGGCGGGGTGAAGCGGGCGCCGTATCGGTCGGCGAGTTCGCGCGCGCGGGCCACGAAGCCGGGGAGGCCCGTACCTGCCCCGGCGCCGCCGTCGTAGCCGTTGATGTACTGGAGGACGCCGCCGGTCCAGCCGGGGAAGCCGATGCCGAAGAGGGAGCCGATGTTGGCGTCGGCCACGGACGTGAGGACGCCCTCCTCCAGGAGGCGGACGGTGTCGAGGGCCTCGGCGAACAGCATGCGTTCCTGCATGTCGCGGAAGGGGATCTCGGCGCCCGCGCGCGTGAAGTGCTCGCGCAGGCCCGGCCACAGGGCGGTCCGCCGGCCGCTGTCGTCGTAGTCGTAGAAGCCCGCTCCGCCCGCGCGGCCGGGGCGGTCGAAGTCGTCGACCATGCGGTCGATGACGGCCTCGGCGGGGTGCGCGGTCCAGGTGCCGCCCGCCTCCTCGACGGCCTGCCGGGACTCCTTGCGGATCTTGCGGGGCAGGGTGAGCGTCAGCTCGTCGACCAGGGAGAGCACCTTGGCGGGGTAGCCCGCCTGCGCGGCGGCCTGCTCGACGGAGGCGGGCTCGATGCCCTCGCCGACCATGGCGACGCCCTCGTTGATGAAGTGGCCGATCACCCGCGAGGTGAAGAACCCGCGCGAGTCGTTGACGACGATCGGCGTCTTGCGGATCTGCCGGACCAGGTCGAAGGCGCGCGCGAGCGTCTCATCGTTCGTCCGCTCGCCCTTGATGATCTCGACGAGGGGCATCTTGTCGACGGGCGAGAAGAAGTGCAGGCCGATGAAGTCCTGCTGGCGTTCGACGCCTTCGGCGAGGGCGGTGATGGGGAGCGTGGAGGTGTTGGAGCACAGCAGCGCGTCGGGGGCGACGACGTGCTGGATCTCCTGGAACACCTTGTGCTTGAGGGAGGCGTCCTCGAAGACGGCCTCGATGACGGCGTCGCAGCCCGCGAGGTCGGCGGGGTCGGCGGTGGGGGTGATGCGGGCGAGCAGCGCGTCGGCCTTCTCCTGGGTCGTCCGGCCCTTGGCGACGGCCTTGGCGCACAGTTTCTCGGAGTAGCCCTTGCCCTTGCGGGCGGCATCGAGCGTGACGTCCTTGAGGACGACGTCGATGCCCGCACGCGCGCACGCGTAGGCGATGCCCGCGCCCATCATCCCGGCGCCGAGGACGGCCGCCCGGCGCACCGGGCGGGGTTCGGTGCCCTGGGGGCGGCTGGCGCCGGAGTTGACGGCCTGGAGGTCGAAGAAGAACGCCTGGATCATGTTCTTCGAGGTCTGTCCGGCGGCGAGTTCGACGAAGTAGCGGGCCTCGATGACCTGCGCGGTCTCGAAGTCGACCTGGGCTCCCTCGACGGCGGCGGCGAGGATGCGGCGCGGCGCCGGGTAGGGGGCGTTCGCCGTCTGCTTGCGCAGGGTGGCCGGGAAGGCGGGCAGGTTGGCGGCGAACTTGGGGTTGGCCGGGGTACCGCCGGGGATGCGGTAGCCGGGCCTGTCCCAGGGCTGCTGGGAGGCGGGGTGGGCGTCGATGAACGCGCGGGCCTTCGCGAGGAGTTCCTCGCGGGTGCCGGCCACGTCGTCGATGAGGCCGTTCTGGAGGGCTCTGGGGGCGCTGTACTGGGTGCCCTGGAGAAGAACCTTCAGGAGGGCGTCGGCGATCCCCAGGAGGCGCACTGTGCGGACGACGCCGCCGCCTCCGGGGAGCAGGCCGAGGGTGACCTCGGGGCAGCCGATCTTGGTGCCGGGCGTGTCGAGGGCGATCCGGTGGTGGCAGGCGAGGGCGAGTTCGTAGCCGCCGCCGAGAGCCGCGCCGTTGATCGCCGCGACGACCGGCTTGCCGAGGGTCTCGATGCGGCGCAGGTTGCGCTTGATCTCCAGGCCGCCGTCGAAGAGTTCCCGCGCGGTGCCGGGGGTGACGCGGATCAGGTCGCGCAGGTCGCCGCCCGCGAAGAACGTCTTCTTCGCGGAGGTGACGATGATGCCCTTGATGGTGTCCTTCACGGCCTCCAGGCGGTCGGTGACCGCCGCGAGGGAGGCGCGGAAGGCGGCGTTCATGGTGTTCGCGGACTGGTCCGGGTCGTCGAGGACGAGGGTGACGACGCCTTCGCGGTCCTGCTCCCAGCGGATGGTGGTGGAGTTCATGGAGGGTGCCTTCTCGGTGATCCGTCGGGAGGGGGGTCAGAGTCGCTCGACGATGGTGGCGATGCCCATGCCGCCGCCCACGCACAGGGTGGCGAGGCCGTAGCGCTTGTCCTGGCGCTCCAGTTCGTCGACGAGCGTGCCGAGGATCATCGCGCCGGTCGCGCCCAGCGGGTGGCCGAGCGCGATCGCGCCGCCGTTGACGTTGATCTTGTCCAGGGGGACGCCGAGGTCCTTGGCGAAGCGCAGGACGACGGCCGCGAACGCCTCGTTGATCTCGACGAGGTCGATGTCGCCGATGCTCAGGCCGGCCTTGGCGAGCGCCTTGCGGGTGGCGGGCGCGGGGCCGGTGAGCATGATGGTCGGTTCGGAGCCGGAGACGGCGGCGGAGACGATCCGCGCGCGCGGGGTGAGGCCGTAGCGCTCGCCGACCTCCTGGGAGCCGATCGCGACGAGGGCGGCGCCGTCGACGATGCCGGAGGAGTTGCCCGCGTGATGGACGTGGTCGATCTTCTCGACCCAGTGGTACTTCTGGAGGGCGACCGCGTCGAAGCCGCCGAGTTCGCCGATGTCCGCGAAGGACGGCTTGAGGGCGGCGAGGGAGTCGGCGGTGGTGCCGGGGCGCGGGTGCTCGTCGCGGTCGAGGACCGTCAGGCCCGCGCGGTCGGTCACCGGGACCACCGCGCGCGTGAAGCGGCCCTCCTTCCAGGCGGTGGCCGCGCGCTCCTGCGAGAGGGCCGCGTACTCGTCGACGTCGCGCCGGGTGAAGCCCTCGATGGTGGCGATGAGGTCGGCGCCGATGCCCTGCGGCACAAAGTTGACGGCCAGGTTCGTCATCGGGTCGTTGAACCAGGCGCCGCCGTCGGAGCCCATCGGCACCCGCGACATCGACTCGACGCCGCCCGCGAGGACGAGGTCCTCCCAGCCGGAACGGACCTTCGCCGCCGCCGAGTTGACGGCCTCCAGGCCCGAGGCGCAGAAGCGGTTCTCCTGCACGCCCGCGACCGTGTCCGGCAGACCCGCCGCGATCGCCGCGATCCGCGCGATGTCGGAGCCCTGGTCGCCGTGCGGGCCGACGACGCCGAGCACGATGTCGTCGATCGCCGCCGGGTCGAGGCTCGGCAGGCGCTCCTGAAGGGCGTGCAGGAGGCCGGTGACCAGGTCGATCGGTTTCGTGCCGTGCAGCGCGCCGGTGGCCTTGCCGCGACCGCGGGGGGTGCGGATCGCGTCGTACACGTACGCTTCGGTGCTCAAGGGGTGGGCCTTTCGGGGGTCGTGAGCCGAGCTTGTCGGGTGGGCCGGGGGCTTGGGGTGGGCCGGGGTCCGGCGCCGGACCGGGGTGCGGTCAGTCGGTGGCGAGTCCTGGTATCCCCCAGTCCCGCGCCACGTCCGCCGTGTCGGCGCCCGGCCGCGGGGGCGGGGTGCGGATCGTGGTGGGGGTCGCGGAGAAGCGGGGCGCGGGGGCGGGCTGGGTGATGCCGGCGTGGTCGGTGAAGGTGCCGCGCTCGGCGAGGTGCGGGTGGTGCGGGGCTTCGCGCAGGGACAGCACGGGTGCCACGCACGCGTCGGAGCCCTCGAAGCGGGCCGTCCACTCGTCCCGCGTACGGGACTTGAAGCGGGCGGCGACCGCCTCGCGCAGGGCGGGCCAGCGGGCCGGGTCCTTGCGGGCGTCCGCGAAGCCGTCGAGGCCGAGGAGGGCGGTGAACTCGTCGTAGAACTGCGGCTCCAGCGCGCCGACCGCCATATGACCGCCGTCGGCGGTCTCGTACGTGCCGTAGTACGGGCAGCCGCCGTCCAGGAGGTTGGCCGCGCGCCGGTCCTGCCAGCCGCCGGCCGCGAGCATGCCGTGGAGCATCGCCGTCAGGTGCGCGGTGCCGTCGACGATCGCGGCGTCCACGACCTGGCCGGTGCCCGTCGCGCGCGCGTGGTGCAGTGCCGCGAGGACGCCGACGACGAGGTAGAGCGAGCCGCCCGCGTAGTCCCCGAGGAGGTTGGCCGGGGCGGGCGGGGGCCGGTCGGGGGTGCCGGTGATGCCGAGGGCGCCGGTGACGGCGATGTACGCGATGTCGTGGCCCGCGCGGTGCGCGAGGGGTCCTTCCTGGCCCCAGCCGGTCATCCGGCCGTACACCAGCGCGGGGTTGCGGGCGTGGCACTCCCGCGGGCCCACGCCGAGGCGTTCGGCGACTCCGGGGCGCAGGCCCTCGATGAGGACGTCCGCGCGGGCGGCCAGGTCGAGCACCCGCTCGGCGCCCTGCGGGGACTTGAGGTCGACGACCACCGAGCGCTTGTTCCGGTTGGTGACGTCGTACGCCGGGTCGATCGCCAGCACCGGGCGGCCGGGGCGGTCCACCCGGACGACGTCGGCGCCGAGGTCGGCCAGGAGCATCGCGGCGAACGGGCCGGGGCCGATGCCGGCCAGCTCGACCACGCGCACTCCGGCGAGCGGTCCGTGCCCTGCCGTCGTCATCCGGCCCCCTCGCTGTCGTCACCGCCGATGCTAGGAACGTGTTCCGGTCGAGCACAAGAGCAAGCGCTTGGAAACTGGGCCGCCCGGGTGCTTGATCAGTGCCGCGCTCTCCACGCTAGCCTCGGCCACTGACAACGACCCGAGGGGTGTCATGAGCAGGCCGAAGAAGTCGGACCGTCCCTACGACGTCGTGCTGTTCGGGGCCACCGGCTTCGTCGGCACGCTCACCGCGGAGTACCTCGCGGCGCACGCCCCCGAAGGGCTGCGGTGGGCGATCGCCGGGCGCGACCGGGCCAAGCTGGAGCGGCTGCGCGAGCGGCTGCCCGGCGGCGAGGGCGTCGGGGTGCTGCGCGCGGACGTCGCCGACCCGGCGTCCCTGCGGGCGCTCGCCGAGCAGGCGCGCGTCGTCGCCACGACCGTCGGGCCGTACGTGACCTACGGGGACGACCTGGTCGCCGCGTGCGCGGACAGCGGCACCGACTGTCTCGACCTGTCCGGGGAGCCCGAGTTCGTCGATCTGACCTATGTGCGGCACGACGCCCGCGCGCGGGAGACCGGGGCGCGGATCGTGCACGCGTGCGGGTTCGACTCCGTGCCGCACGACCTGGGCGCGTACTTCACGGTGTGCCAACTGCCCGAGGGGGTGCCGATCGGCGTCGACGGGTTCGTGACCGCCGACGCGATGATCTCCGGCGGGACGCTCGCCTCCGCGCTGAACCAGTTCGCGCGCGGGCGCCAGGTGTTCGCCGCCGCCCGCGACCGCGCGCGGTACGAACCCCGGCTCGTCGGGCGCCGGGCCACCGCGCCCGCCGCCGCGCCCCGGTTCGCCTCCGAGGTGGGCGCGTGGGCCCTGCCGCTGCCCACCCTCGACCCCCAGGTCGTCGTGCGGTCCGCGCGGGCGCTGCCCCGGTACGGGCCCGACTTCCGCTACCGGCACTACGCCGCCGTCCGCCGGCTGCCGATCGCGCTCGGGGGTGTCGCCGGGGTCGGCGCGCTCGTCGCCGCCGCGCAGGTGCCGCCCGCGCGCCGGTGGCTGTCCGCGCGCCTGGAACCCGGCCAGGGGCCCAGCGAGGAGAAGCGGGCGCGGAGCTGGTTCTCCGTACGGTTCGTCGGCGAGGGCGGGGGGCGGCGGGTGTTCACCGAGGTGTCCGGCGGGGACCCCGGGTACGGGGAGACGGCGAAGATGTTCGCGGAGAGCGCCATGTCGCTGGCCGTCGACGACCTTCCGCCGGTGGCGGGGCAGGTGACGACCGCCGTGGCCATGGGGGACGCGTTGATCGGGCGGTTGCAGAAGGCGGGGATCCGGTTCCGGGTGGCGGCCCGGGTGTGAGGGGTGCCGCGCTGTCGGAGGGCGTCCACCACTGCTCGTGTTCCGGTCAGGATCGGTCGGCTTCGGGAGCGCGTTCCGGTCAGGTCAGATCTGCCACTGCACGAGGGTGTAGATCATGCCCACGATCCAGCCGAACCCCGCCAGCGCGGCGAGGATCAGGGCGGCGTTGACCGCGCGCTCGACGGGGCGGTCGGGGTCGGTGAGGGGCTTGGGGGCGCGGTGGCTCGTCATGGGTGCCAGCCTGCCGGGGCGGGCGGGGCGTCACATCCGTACAGATACTCAGATCGGTCTGTGCGTCAGTTCCGCGGCACCGAGGCGTCCGTGGCCTGCTGAAGCGTCCTGCGGCAGAGGGCGTCCGCCCGGCGTGTCGTCTCCGGGAGGCGGAACGCGGGGGTCAGCGCGAGGGTGTGCGCGCAGGCGGTGTCCAGCGTGGTGCGGTGTCCCACGGAGACGAACACCGGTTTCACCCCCGCGCGCGTGCGCAGCGCCCGGCCGACCTCCTCGTCCCCCGCCCTGAGCGGCGCCGCCGCCCCGCGCGCGGGCTCCGGTTCGTCGTACGTGAACGTGAACGGATTCTTCGCGACGCCGATCGTGCGCAGGCCCGTGAGAACGCCCAGGTGGCTCGCCAGGCCGAACCTGCGCGGGTGCGCGAGGCCGTACCCGTCGCACACGACCAGCCCCGGAGCGCAGGGCAGCGCGTCCAGGGCCGCCATGACGGTCGGCAGTTCCCGGAACGCCAGCAGTCCGGGGACGTACGGGAACGAGATCCGCCCCACCGCCGTGGCCTCGGCGACGACCTCCAGGCTCGCCGCGTCCAGCACGACGGCCGCCGCCGCGACGACGTCCCGCTCGTCGTCGTAGGCGACGTCCACGCCGGTGACGTGTCCCGTGCCCGGGGGCGGGCCGGGTTCGTCGAGCACCACGCGCGCGCGGAGGGCGTCCTGCACGGCTCGGGCTTCCGCTTCGGTGGTGGGCCAGTCGGCGGGGATCTGTACGGTCGTCATGGTGGGTCGAGGGTACGGGAGGAGTCTCCGGGCAACCTTGGGGGCGTCTGACGGGTCTTCACCCACAACGGAACATTCCGACGTTCCGGACCGACTCGTTCCACGGGGGAACACATGAACTCCACCCGCACCCGTACCCGTCGCGGCACCGCCGCGGCCCTCACCCTGCTGATGGCGGCCGGCCTCGGTGCCGCCGGCGCGGGCGTCTCGAACGCGGCCGTCGCCATCCCGCCGCAGACGCGGGAGATCGCCTCGTCCACCCTGGGCTCCGACTACAGGATCACCCTGACCGCGCTGCGTTCGACGGAGGACGAGTACGCCGCCTCCGTGCGGCTCCAGGTCTACACGCAGGCGGGCGGCGCCTGGACGGAGTCGGACCGCGTCACCGTGGGCGACGTCGACGGCTGGTTCTGGTACCCGCTCACCGGCAAGGGCGCGGTCTGCCAGTTCTCGACCGCGAGCACCGAGCCCGCGCCGCTGACCGTGAGCCTGCTGCTCACGCCCTCCCTCGGCTGCTCGGACACCGTGCACTACGTGGTGAAGCAGGGCAGGGTCTACGCGGCCTGAAACCGCCGTCGCCTCGTGGGCCGGCCCGTCGACGCCGCGCACGACGCGCGCGGGGTCAGCGTTCCAGGCGGGCCGCCCTCCCCTGTTCGCCTGCCGCCCAGCAGGTGCGGTCCGGTGCGCAGGTGACCGTGTCGAAGGAGCCGGGGGCCAGGGGGCGCCAGGTGCGGCCCGCGTCCGTGGTGATGTCGGTGCCGGCGGGGCCCACGGCCAGGGCCGTCGTGCGGGTGCGGGGCAGCCAGGCGGCGCCCGAGCGGTAGGACGGCGGGGGTGTGGCGGCGGGGCGCCAGGTGCGGCCCCCGTCCGTGGTGACGGCCGCCGCTCGCGGGGAGGGCTGGTCGGGGCGGTAGTCGCCGCCCACCGCGATCCCGTGGCGGGGGTCGCGGAACGTCACGGCGAAGACGCCCCGGGCCGGGTCGGCGGCGGGGATCGGGGTGTCGGCCGCGGTCCAGGTGCGGCCCCGGTCCGCGGAGTGGAGTACGCGCGCGTGCGCTGCGCCGCCGGTCGCCAGCCAGACGTCGCGCGGGCCGGAGGTGACGAGGCACTGGCCGCTCGCCGCGAAGCCCGCCTCGCCGTCCAGGGCGGCCGGCATGCCGGTGTCCGGGAGGACGGTCCAGGTGCGTCCGCCGTCGGCGGTGGACAGGACGCGGAACCGTCCGTCCACGGGGTCGCTCATCGCGAGGCCGTGGCGGCGGTCGAAGAAGGCCAGGCAGTCGTAGAACGCGCGCGCGTCGGTGTTGCGGAAGGACTCCGTCCACGTCGCCCCGCCGTCGTCCGTGCGGTAGATCCGCGACGCCTCCCCCTCGCCGATCGCCAGCACCACCGCGCGGCGCGCGTCGAGCGCCTCGACGTCCCGGAACTGGAGGTCCTGCGCGCCGGGCGGCGACACGTTCCGCCAGCTCGCGCCGCCGTCCGTGGTCCGCAGGACGGTGCCCTGCGTCCCGGCGAGCCACGCCGTGTCCCCGCTGACGGCCGCGAGCCCCCGGAACCGCACGGTGGGCGTCCCGGTGTCCTTGAGCGCCCACTGCGGGCCGCCGGACGGCGCCGTACCGGCCTGCGCGGGAGCACCGCCCGCGACGGCCAGCACCACCCCGCAGACCACCCCCAGGACAGCGCCCTTGCGCCCTCTGCCCGCCACACGTCGCATGATCCCCGAGCGCCTCATGCCGGGCGAAGCTAGCGGACACGCCCGGCGCCGTCCAGAGGCCCCCGCGCGCGAGGCAGGACGGCCATCCGTACGCGCGCGCCTCGCATGCTTTTCCCGCCCCCGGGTACCCCCCAACTCCCGCCCCGTCCCCCACCGTCACCCCCGATGTCCCCACAAGTCCCTCTGGTCCCCCGCTGACGGTGACCGATGTCACGCGGAATTCAGGTGCACGGATCCGGCGGTTCCGGCGTCTCTTCAAGTGTCGAGTGTCGTCCGACAGGAAGTCCGTCCAGCAGTCACAAGGGAGCAAGGCGATGTCCACCGTCATCGAGCAGCCCGTAGAGGCCCGTCTGGTCGCCGCCGCGCCTCGGATGCAGAGCATCCCCGCCACGTTGCAGTACGACCGGACCGATCCGTTCGCGGTACGGATGGCGTTCCCGGCGCCGGCGACGCTGGAGGGCGTGGAGGTGTGCTGGACGTTCGCGAGGGAACTGCTCGCGGCGGGCCTGACGGAGGCGGAGGGGGACGGGGACGTACGGGTGCGGCCGTACGGCTTCGACCGGACGGTGCTGGAGTTCCACGCCCCGGAGGGCACGGCGATCGTGCATGTGCACTCGGCGGACGTACGCCGTTTCCTGCGGGCGACGAGCGAGCTGGTCCCGGTCGGTCTGGAGCACCTCCAGCTGGACCTGGACCACGACCTGGCGGAGCTGATGCGCGACGCATGCTGACCGGAACCCCGCCTTCGCGGGAGGCTCGTTTTAATCCTTTGACACCCCCGCAGCACCCTCCCTACGGTTGATCTCGCTTCTGTTGCCGCCGATTGGAGAAGGACGTTGCTCGTCTGAGGTCCCGAGACACCGCGTCGCACAGCCACCGCCTTCGCGAGCTGTGTGCGTTGCGTCCGACCTCGGCGTACGAGCCGTCCCCGCGGCCCTACGGCGTCCCGAGCCGACCTCCGGTGTCTCGACACGCGTCTGCCCCTGACCGCATGCGCACACCGCGAGGCTTTCTTGAGTCATTCCATCACCGCTTCCGCCCTCTCCTTCGCCTGGCCGGACGGCACCCCCGTCTTCGAGGACCTGGACCTCGCCTTCGGCCCCGGCAGGACCGGGCTCGTCGGGGTCAACGGGTCCGGCAAGTCCACCCTGTTGAAGCTGATCGCCGGGGAGCTGACCCCGGCGGACGGCGCCGTACGGGTCGCCGGGGAGGTCGGCTATCTCCCGCAGAACATCACCCTGGGCACGGCCCTGAAGGTCGACGAGGCCCTCGGGATCGCCGCGCGGCGGGCCGCCCTGCACGCCATCGAGGGCGGTGACGCCTCGGAGGAGCACTTCGAGGCCCTCGGCGACGACTGGGACGTCGAGGAGCGCGCCCTGGCGACGCTGGGCGAGCTGGGCCTGGGCCACATCGGCCTGGACCGCACGATCGGCGAGGTGTCGGGCGGCGAGTCCGTCCTGCTGCGGCTGGCGGCCCTGCTGCTGCGCCGCCCGGACGTCCTCCTGCTGGACGAGCCGACGAACAACCTCGACCTCCACGCGCGCGCACGCCTGTACGCCGCCGTCTCCGCGTGGTCGGGTGTCCTGGTCGTCGTCAGTCACGACCGTGAACTCCTGGACCTGGTCGACCAGATCGCCGACCTGCGCGCGGGCGAGGTGACCTGGTACGGCGGCAACTTCAGCGCGTACGAGGAGGCGCTGGCCGTCGAGCAGGAGGCGGCCGAGCGGATGGTGCGCGTCGCCGAGGCGGACGTGCGCCGGCAGAAGCGCGAACTGAGCGATGCCCAGATGAAGTTGGCCAAGCGCAAGAAGTACGGGCAGAAGATGCAGGACAACAAGCGCGAGCCGAAGATCGTCATGGGGCTGCGCAAACGCTCCGCGCAGGAGTCGGCGGGCAAGCACCGGATCCTGCATCAGGAGCGCCTCGCGGAGGCGAAGGAGCGGCTCGACGAGGCGGCGGAGGCGGTCCGGGAGGACGACGAGATCCGCGTCGACCTGCCGTACACGGCCGTACCGCCGGGCCGGGGCGTGCTGACGCTGCTGGACCTGGAGACGGTGTACGGCGCGCGCGTGGGGAACCTCGATCTGCGCGGCCCGGAGCGTGTCGCGCTGGTGGGGCGCAACGGGGCGGGCAAGACGACGCTGCTGCGGACGGTGGCCGGGGAGCTGGCGCCGGTCGCGGGCGAGGCCGCCGTCCACGTCCCCGTGCGGTTCCTGCCGCAGCGGCTCGATGTGCTGGACGACGAGCTGACGGTGGTCGAGAACGTGGCCAGGTTCGCGCCTGAGGCGACGAACAACCGGGTCCGGGCCCGGCTGGCCCGGTTCCTGTTCCGGGGCGGCAGAGCGGACCAGAGGGCCGGGACGCTGTCGGGCGGGGAGCGGTTCCGCGCGGCGCTGGCGGCGCTGATGCTCGCGGAGCCCGCTCCGCAGCTCCTGCTGCTGGACGAGCCGACGAACAACCTCGACCTCGCGAGCGTGCACCAGCTGACGACGGCTCTGGAGTCGTACGAGGGCGCGCTGATCGTGGCCAGTCACGACATGCCGTTCCTGAGGTCGATCGGGGTGACGCGCTGGCTGGAGCTCGACGGTGGGCTACACGAGGGCGACGCGGGGTGACTCACCGGTATCTCAGCTGAGCCACAGCCTCACGGGAGGGCTTTTGTCCCACCCGCGCGGGGTTGCATGATGGCGGACCGGTGCCCTGTTCCGGGGCGCCGGAAAGCCGCCGATTCGGAGACCTGGACGTGCCCAGCAAGAAGGCCCTCATCCGCCGCCCCGGCCCGCGCCTCCCGGACGGGCTGGTCACGCACATCGAGCGCGAGAAGATCGACCCCGGCCTCGCCCTGGAGCAGTGGGAGGGCTACGTCGAGGCGCTGGCCGCGCACGGCTGGGAGACGGTCGAGGTGGAGCCCGCCGACGACTGTCCGGACGCGGTGTTCGTCGAGGACACCGTCGTCATGTTCCGCAACGTCGCGCTGATCACCCGCCCGGGCGCGCGTTCCCGGCGGGGCGAGACGGCCGGCGTGGAGGAGGCGGTGGCGCGGCTGGGCTGCTCGGTGAACTGGATCTGGGAGCCGGGCACCCTGGAAGGCGGCGACGTCCTCAAGGTCGGCGACACGGTGTACGTCGGGCGCGGCGGGCGCACGAACGCGGCGGGCATCCAGCAGCTGCGGGCCGCGTTCGAACCGCTCGGCGCGCGCGTGGTGGCCGTTCCGGTCAGCCGGGTGCTCCATCTGAAGTCGGCGGTGACCGCGCTGCCCGACGGGACCGTGATGGGGCACATCCCGCAGGTCGACCGGCCCGCCCTGTTCCCGCGCTTCCTGTCCGTGCCGGAGGAGTCCGGCGCGCACGCGGTGCTGCTCGGCGGGCACAAGCTGCTGATGGCGGCGAGCGCGCCGAAGACGGCCGAGCTGCTCACCGACCTCGGGTACGAGGTCGTCACGGTCGACATCAGCGAGTTCGAGAAGCTGGAGGGCTGTGTGACATGTCTCTCGGTAAGGTTGCGCGAGCTGTACGACTGACCGGCTGACGACGTCACTCCGACGGCCCCGGGACCTGCGGGTTCCGGGGCCGTCGGAGCACTCCGGAAATCGGCGGCGACCCTGCTGATCAGCGCCCTTTACAACGCGCTTAACCTACGGTCTCGTAACCTACGGTTTCGTAGCCTACGATCCCGTAGGTTCCGGCACCGCTCGCCGGATTGTTCCGCTCCGTTTTCACGTCCCTGGAGTTCTTGTGACGATCACCTCTCCCCACCTGGGCAGTTCCGCCGGCTGGACCGACGCGCGGCTGCTGTACGCGCTGGAGGAAGTGGTCGAGAAGGAACTCAACCGGCACTTGCAGGTCACCAAGGACTGGATGCCGCACGAGTACGTCCCGTGGAGCGACGCGCGCAACTTCCCCGGCTTCTTCGAGGACGGCGAGGCGTGGGAGAAGGGGCAGTCGAAGGTCACCGAGATCGGGCGGATCGCCCTGGTCGTCAACCTGCTGACCGAGGACAACCTGCCGAGCTACCACCACGAGATCGCGAGCCTCTTCGGCCGTGACGGCGCCTGGGGCACGTGGGTGCACCGCTGGACGGCCGAGGAGGGGCGCCACGGCATCGTCATGCGCGACTACCTGCTCGCCTCGCGCGCGGTC
This sequence comes from Streptomyces niveiscabiei, assembly GCF_033794345.1. NCBI lineage: Bacteria > Bacillati > Actinomycetota > Actinomycetes > Kitasatosporales > Streptomycetaceae > Streptomyces > Streptomyces niveiscabiei. Next base: position 450,869 of record NZ_JARAYJ010000003.1, on the reverse strand, counting down.
GACCCGGACAAGCTGGAGCAGTTCCGGATGGCCCACATGAGCGAGGGCTTCGAGTCGGACAACAGCCACTCCATGCTGCACTCCGTGGCCTACGTGTCCTTCCAGGAGCTCGCCACCCGCATCTCGCACCGCAACACCGGGCACCAGTCCGGTGACCCCGTCTGCGACCGGATGCTCGCGCGCATCGCCGCCGACGAGAACCTGCACATGATCTTCTACCGCAACCTCCTGAAGGCCGCGTTCGAGATCGCCCCCGACCTGACGATGCAGGCCGTCCGCGACGTCGTCGTCAACTTCCGGATGCCCGGGCACGGCATCCCCGGCTTCGAGCGGGCCGCCGCGCAGATGGCCATCGGCGAGGTCTACAACATGCGCATCCACCACGACGACGTCCTCGCGCCCGTCCTGCGCTTCCTCAAGGTCATGGAGATCGACGGGCTCGGCCCCGACGGGCGCCAGGCCCAGGAGGAGCTCGGCATGTTCATGGGCGGGCTCAACGCGGAGGCGACGAAGTTCGACGAGAAGCTCGCGGCGCGCAAGGCGCGGATGGCCGCTCGCGCGGGCGCGTAGGCGCCGGTTCCGGCTCGCGGGGCTCCTGCGGGCGGTGACGGTGACAGGGGCGGTCCGGGGTTTCCCGGGCCGCCTTCCGTCGTACGCGGGCGCGTGGTGCCGGGCTGGGTGTCGGCGGCGTCGTCAGTGGCGTCTGAGGTGGTGGCGTTCCTTCTCCGACAGGCCGCCCCAGACGCCGAACTGCTCGTCGTGGGTGAGGGCGTGGTCGAGGCAGGCGGGGCGGATCGGGCACAGGCCGCAGATCTGTTTCGCCTCGCGGACCGAGCTGCCCGGTTCCGGGAAGAAGAACACCGACCCGGTCTGTGCGCACAGGGCCTCCTGCTGCCAGGAGAGGTCGGGTACGGGCTTCGTGTCGGTGGACATGACGGGATCGTGCCGGGTGCGGGAAAACGTTTGATCAACGGCCGATCAACGGGCCGGTGCGGGGGCCGGGCGGGGTGTTCGGGGGCGATTGTCAGTGGGCGGTGCAAGACTCGGCAGGGCAGGGGTTCCTAGCGAGGAGGCTGGCGATGCTCACCACACGATTCGTCGAGGGCGCACCGAACTGGATCGATCTCGGGACGGCCGACATCGAGGGGGCGAGCGCGTTCTACGGCGCGCTGTTCGGGTGGCGGTTCGTGTCGGCGGGGCCCGAGGCGGGCGGGTACGGGTTCTTCCAGCTCGACGGGAAGACCGTGGCGGCCGGGATGCGGACGGGCGAGGAGCAGGGGCCGCCGTCGTGGACGCTGTACTTCCAGACGCTGGACGCGAGCGCGACCGCGCTGGCCGCCGAGAAGGCGCACGGCAAGGTGCTGGTCCAGCCCATGGAGGTGTTCGGGCAGGGCACGATGGCGATCCTCGCGGACGAGGCGGACGTGCCGTTCGGGCTCTGGCAGCCCGCCGCCCTGCCGGGGCTCGACGTCGTGAACGAACCGGGGTCCCTGTGCTGGGCCGAGCTCTACACCGCCGACATCGCCGCTGCCGCCGCGTTCTACCACTCCGCGCTCGGCCTGGAGACCTCCGCGATGCCGTTCCCCGGCGGTACGTACACCTGCGTCAACCCCAAGGACATGGGCGACGACGCGATGTTCGCCGGCTTCGTCCCCCTCTCCGACGCCCCCGACGAGGACAGCGCCTACTGGCTCCCGTACTTCGAGGTCCCCGACACGGACGCGGCGGTCGCGACGGCGGTGGAACGGGGCGGCAGCGTGCGGACTCCGCCGGTGGACATGGAGGGCGTCGGGCGCTTCGCGAAACTGGCGGACCCGTACGGGGCACGCTTCGCGGTGATCACGAGCGCGACGCCGGTGGAGGGGTGAGGCGACGGGGGGCGTCGTGAGGGACGCGGGGCTGCGGGGCCGGTCTCGCCTTGGCCGTGCCGGTCGGCCCCAAGCGGCTCGTCCCGTGCGGAGTCCAGGAGTTGGTGCTCAGGCCGAGGCCCTGCGGATCAGCCTCGTCGGGAGGACCACGCTGCTCAGGGGGACCTCGGTCGTCGACGGGGTGCGGGCGAGGCGGTTCAGGAGGAGGCGGGCCATGAGGCGGCCCATCTCCTCGATGTCCTGGCGGACGGTCGTGAGGGGCGGGTCGGCCTGTTCGGGGATCGGCAGCATGTCGTCGAAGCCGATCACCGCGACGTCCTCGGGCACCCGGCGCCCCTGTTCCCGCAGGACGCGCAGCGCACCGGACGCCGTGAGGTCGTTCGCGGCGAAGACGGCGTCGAGGTCGGGGCGTCGGGCGAGGAGTTCCCGCATCGCGTGTTCCCCGCCGGTCGGCGTGAAGTCGCCCTCGGCGAGGAGCGCCGGGTCGGTGTCGCCCATGACATCGAGGTACCCGTCGAGCCGGTCGACCGCGGAGGTCTGGTCGAGGGGACCGGTGATGTGCGCGACCCGGGTACGCCCGAGGCCGACGAGGTGACGTACGGCAGCCTGGGCGCCACCCCGGTTGTCGCTGTCGACGTAGAGGGTGCCGCCTCCGGGACGCCGCCCCGCCGCACGCTCACCGCCCGCCTCACCGGCGTACACATCCCGCTGCCGCGTACCGGCGAGGCGGCCGGCGCCCGGATACCCGGCGTCCCGCGGACCCGCACCGCCCACCCCCTCAACCACGACACGACCGCTTCCACGCACCCCGTCGCTCACCCCGTCCGCCCCGCCCCGCCCCTCCACGTCCCACCCCGGTCGCCCCCCGATCACCATCGGCACCCCGGCCCCCTGGAGCAGCGCCGGCAGTGGATCGTCGAGGTGCAGGGAGAACACCAGGGCGCCGTCCACATGCCCGCCCGCCAGATAGCGGGCCACCCGCGCGTGGTCGTCCCGGCCCTCCGTCAGGAGGAGGACGAGTTGGTTGTCGTGGGCTGTCAGCTCCTTGCTGATGCCGCGGAGTTGGCGGCCGAAGAAGGGGTCGGCGAAGACGCGGGTCTCCGGTTCGGCGATGACGACGGCGATGGCGTCGTGGCGTCGGGTGACGAGGCTGCGGGCGGCCTGGTTCGGGACGTACCCGAGTTCCTCGACCGCGCGGCGGACGCGTTCGACGAGGGGTTCGCGTACCCCGTCGCCGCCGTTCACCACGCGGGAGACGGTCGCCCGCGACACTCCGGCCCGCGCGGCCACGGCCTCCAGAGTGGGGCGCGGGGCGGTGTCCGTCACGTCGTCTCCTCCAGGGCCGGTCTGCGGTCCAGAGTAGTCACCGCGCCCGCGCCCGGACTCAACAGCCCCCCCGACAGAGGGAAGTTGCCCCCTTCCGGCGGCCTCGTCCCGTACCGCCCTCAGTGCTCGTGTCCCTCCCCGTGCCCGTGCTCGTACCCGGGAATGGTCCCGTCCGTCTTCTTCACGAGGAACAGCCCCACCATCCCCATGTCGGAGTGGCTCTGGACGTGGCAGTGGTACATCCAGGCGCCCGCGCCCACCCCTTCCCCGGCGATGACCTGGAACCCGAACGAGTCGGCGGGTCCCACGATCTTGTTGTCGATCACGCGAGTGGGGTCGTCAGGGCCGGTCAGCAGGCCCGTGCGGTTGTCGGCCCAGCGGTGCCCGTGCAGGTGGAACGTGTGGTAGTACTCGCCGTGCGTGATCATGACGAACTCGACCCGGTCCCCCACCGTGGCCTCGAAGTCGGGCCCGGAGTGGGCGGGCCGGTTGTTGATGAGCATGTCGTTGAAGACGATGGTGTGGGTCGCGTCGGGCAGGACGTCGCCCTTGCGGCGGACGACGACCGGCCCGTACAGGCCCTTCCGGATGCCGACGGTGCCGTGTTCCGTGCCGACGACGTGGTCGTGGTAGTGCCAGTACCCGGCGCTCCCGGGCCGCCAGGTGCCGTCCGCGCGGCGCCCGGGGAGGTGCGTGCGCCAGGTGTAGGTACGGGTCGCGCCGGGGGCGACGTCGCTGTGGTTCATCTTCGTGCCGTCGCTGGTGATCTCGTAGTCGAGGCCGTGGACGTGGAGGCTGACGGGTACGTCGAGGGTGTTCTCGAAGGCGATGTGCGCGGTGTCGCCCTCGTACAGCTCGATGAGCGGGCCGGGGACGGTGGCCTTGCCCTTCTCGAAGCCGTAGCCGAGCTGTCCGTCGGGGAGTTTCTCGGCGTACATCGTGAGGTGGCGGACCGTGCCGCCGGGAGGCGCGGCGGCGGCGCTGCGGGCGGTCGGTGCGAGGCTCAGCGAGGCGGCTGCGGCAGCGCCTCCGAGCAGGGTCCGTCGATCGAAGCCGCGTCCGTCCACGCCTCAACTCCCCGTCGTGAGAAGGGTTGCCTGTGATGAACCTGTGAGACGGTACCGACCTTGAGGCTGTTTATCCACACTCAGGACAAAGTTCGAGGTATTCCGGCCTTAGGTGTTGGCGAACGGCACAAAGGGGTCTAGCTTCCTTGGCGCTGTCCGCCGTGACCGAGGAGGTGCCCGTGCACTTACGAGGATCGAGCACGAGAAGACGGATCTGGCTGGCCACCGGGGTGGTCGTCGCGGGGCTGCTGTCCGCGCCGGCCGCCGCGCAGGCTCTGCCACCCCCGACAACGCTGTCGGTGAAGTCGCCCCCGGGCGGCGCGGATGTGAGGGTGCTGGTCTTCTACGGTTCGGCGGCGGCCGGTGACGAGTCGCCGGTCGTGAACGCGGGGATCGCGGCGATCGAGCGGATCGGCCTGACGGGTCCGGCCGACCAGCGGTTCGCGGTGGACGCGACGGACGACGCGCGGATCTTCACCGACGGTACGGCGCTGGGGAGTTACAACGCGGTCGCGTTCCTGACCGGGGGCGGCGACGTCCTCGACCCGGACCAAGAGGCCGGTCTTGAGGCGTACATGGAGGCGGGCGGCGGTTTCCTCGGCGTCCACGACGCGGCGCGCGCCGAGCCGTACTCGGACTGGTTCACCGGCCTGATCGGCGCCCGCCCGGCCGCGTCGAGCCCGACGGCCGTACAGCGCGCGGTCGTCGAGGTCGGCGACCGGCAGCATCCGGCGACCAAGGACGTGCCGGTGCAGTGGAAGCGGGCGGACCGGTGGTTCAACTGGGCGAAGAACCCGTCCGGCGAGGTGCACACGGTCGCCCGGGTCCGCGAGCGGTCGTACCAGCCCGGCACGGGGGCAGGCGGCGCCGATCACCCGGTGAGTTGGTGCCGTGACTACGACGGCGGCCGGTCCTTCTACACCGGGATGGGCGGGACGGTGTCGTCGTACGACGAGACCGAGTTCCGGGCGCATCTGCGCGGCGCGCTGCTGTGGACGACGCGGCTGGCGCAGGCCGACTGCAAGGCGACCATCACCGCCAACTACCGTGCGGAGCGCCTGACTCAGCCGAACCAGCCGGGTCAGAACGACCAGATCGGCGAGCCGCACGGGCTGGTGACCGCGCCCGACGGACGGGTGCTGTACATCGGCCGGGGCGGCGCCGACTCCTCCCAGCCGGTGGTCACCGACTGGAACGACCCGGCCATCGGCAAGGGCAAGGGCGAGATCCACGTCTACGACCCGAAGACCAAGAAGGTCACTCTGGCGGGGGCGTTGACGGTCTTCGGCAACAAGGGCGGCGGCGACGAGCTGGTCAAGGTCGAAGAGGGTCTGCTCGGCATCGAGCTGGACCCGCGCTTCGAGGACAACGGCTGGGTGTACCTGCACTACACGCCGCACTCCCGGCTGAACCGGGACACACGGATGGCCGAACGCCGCGTCTCCCGCTTCACGTTGGACCTCGCGACGAACAAGCTGGACCTGGGCAGCGAGAAGGTGCTCCTCAACTGGCCGGTGCAGGTGCACAGTTGCTGCCACGCGGGCGGCGGGATGTCCTGGGACTCTAAGGGCAACCTGTACATCGCGACCGGCGACAACAACTCCAGCCAGTTCAGCGAGGGTTACTCCGGCAACAACCCGGCGCCGAACTACAAGGGCGTCTCCTTCGCGGACGCGCGCCGCACCGCCGGGAACACCAACAACCTCAACGGCAAGATCCTGCGCATCCACCCGGAGCCCGACGGCACGTACACCCTCCCGGCGGGCAACCTGTTCACCGGCAGGGAGACCGCCGAGGGCGGCGGCAAGACGCGCGGCGAGATCTACGTGATGGGCGTCCGCAACCCGGCGCGCATCTTCGTCGACCAGCAGACCGACATCCTGTACGCCGGGTGGGTCGGCCCCGACGCGGGCGCCCCCTCGACGACGTGGGGTCCGGCGAAGTACGACACGTTCGCCGTCATCACCCGTGCGAGCAACCGGGGTTGGCCGTACTGCATGGGCAACAAGCAGCCCTACCGGGACCGCAATCTGCCGGACCCGTCGAAGCCGCTCGGCTGGTACGACTGCGACCACCCGAAGAACGAGTCGCCGAACAACGACGGGCTGGTCAACCTGCCGCCGGTCACCGGCAACAACATCTGGTACTCCCCGCAGGGCGGCGCCCCGGACTATCCGCGCGACGCGAACGGCATCCCCTCCTACCAGCAGTCGCAGGCCACCTACCTGCTGCCGTGGCTGAAGGGCGGCGGCCAGGCCGCGATGAACGGCCCGGTCTACCGCTACGACGCGGCGAGCACGAGCACCGCCAAGTGGCCGTCGTACTGGGACGGCAAGTGGTTCGTCGGCGACTTCTACGACGCCGACCAGCCGCGCAACGCGGTCGTGATGGACCCGGCGAACCAGGGCGACGGCGGACTCCCCGTGCACTCCGAGTCGCTGAAGAAGATCGTGCCGGTCGGCAACGACCGCATCAAGAACCTCATGGACTGGAAGTTCGGTCCCGACGGCGCGCTGTACGTCCTCGACTACGGCCGGGGGTTCTTCACCTCCGACGCCAAGTCGGCGCTGTGGAAGGTCGCTTACACGGGCGGCGGGCCGACGCCTGCCGCCGGGCAACTGGCGCGGGGGTGGTGATGGTGAAACAGCAACAACGACAACGGCAGCGCCTGTGGACGGCCCTGCTGGCGGCCGTACTGATGGTGCTGGGGCTCCAGGCCCTGCCCAGCAGCGCACGCCAACAGGCCGCGCAGGACCAGGTGTTGACCTGGACGGCCGGTGACGACATCACGAAGTACACGTCGGCGCCGAAGACCGCCGTGGCCGGAAAGGCGACGATCGTCTTCGAGAACAGCGCGGCGACCGGCAACACGACGGGCATGCCGCACACGCTGACGTTCGTGACGAGCGACCCCGAGTTCAACGGCGACGTCCAGCTCAACATCCTGGCCAACCCGTTCGACGACACGGGAGGCCGGCACACCGCCGAGGTGACCCTCACCTCGGGCCGCTACTTCTACCACTGCACGATCCCCGGCCACGGCCAGATGCAGGGCATCCTCGTGGTGACCGAGGGCACCGGCGAGGACACAACGGTCCCTGAGACCGATGCCGTTGTGTCAGGCACGCAGAACGCCCAGGGCGAGTACGTCGGTTCGGCGAGCGTCGCCATCACCGCGACGGACGCGGGATCGGGCGTCGACCGGATCGAGTACGCGATCGGCGCCGAGGACGTCTGGCGGCCGTACACCGCGCCGATCGTCGTCGACCAGGTGGGCCAGTACAGCGGACGCTACCGGGCGTTCGACAAGGCCGGGAACGTGTCGGCCGAGAAGAGCGTCCGCTTCACGGTCGTCGCGCCGCAGAGCGACGACACGACCGCGCCGGAGACCTCGGCGACGGTCGGCGGCGAACAGCGGCCCGACGGCTCGTACATCGACATGGCGACCGTCACCGTCACGGCGTCCGACACCGGTTCGGGCGTCAACACCATCGAGTACGCGGTGAACGACGGGAGTTGGCAGGCGTACACCGCGCCCGTGATGGTGCACCAGCTCGGCGCGCACACGGTCCGCTACCGGGCCACCGACAAGGCGGGCAACGTCTCGGCGGCGAAGTCCGTGCAGTTCACGGTGGTTGCCGCGCCCGCGCCCGACAAGGTGCCGCCGGTGACCGGTGCGACCGTCGCCGGGACGCGCAACTCCGACGGCGCGTACGTCGGTTCGGCGCGGGTCACGGTGAGCGCGACGGACGAGGGCGGTTCGGGGGTCGACCGGATCGAGTACTCGATCGACGCCGGGCCCTATCTGGCGTACGGGGCACCCGTGGTCGTCGACCGGGCGGGCACGCACACGCTCGCCTACCGGGCGACGGACCGGGCCGGGAACACGTCGGCGGCGCGGAACGTCACCTTCACGGTCGTCGGGAGCCAGGTACCGGCGCCCAACTGCCCCGAGTTCGACGAGCGGTTGACCGTGATCGTCGGGACGGTCGACTCCGGCGTGCCGAACCGGCTCACGGGCAGCCGGTGCAGGATCAACGAGTTGATCGAGGACGAGAAGGAGTGGACGTCCCACGCGCTGTTCCTCAAGCACGTGAAGACCGTCCTGGACGGGCTGTTCGGGAGCGGGGTGGTCGACGAGCGCGAGTACGACGCGATCGACGCGGCGGCCCGGGAGTCCGGGATCGGCACGCCGGGCCAGACCGAGGGCTACCGCACGATCATGGACGGGACGGCGGGTTCGTTCGCCAAGTGGCAGCAGGTGGGCGGCGGTTCGTTCGCGCTGAACGCGGACGGCTCGATCACCAGCGGCACCACCCGGGCGGGCCTCGGCATGCTGTGGTTCCCGCAGCGCACGTACGGCGACTTCTCGCTGCGCCTCCAGTGGCGTGACGACGCGCCGGGCACCGCGAACGCCAACTCCGGTGTGTTCGTGCGGTTCCCGTGGGTCCACGACCACCCCGAGGAGTCGCGCCCGGAGTGGGTGGCCATCAAGTACGGGCACGAGATCCAGGCGTTCGACTCGCCCACCGGCGACCTGTACAAGTCCGGGTCGGTCTACGGCTTCGACCGGGTCGGGCTCGCCGGGGCGCAGGTCACCCAGAAGGGCACCTGGAACGACTACGAGATCCGGGTGGTCGACCAGCACTACTCGGTCTTCCGCAACGGCGTGCTGATCAACGAGTTCGACAACATCGGCGGCCAGGTCTTCGAGCCGCCGCGCGGTGACGATCCGGGGACCGACGGCCGGCGGTACGCGGCCGGGTACATCGGGCTCCAGGTCCACGGGACGACCGACGTCGTGTCGTTCCGGGACGTCAGGATCAAGGAGTTGTAGCCACCAGGCTCAACTCCCGCTCTCTGAAAGGCCGTTATTCGGTACGGGCTCGGCTCGGCTGGACCCGCTTGGGCTCCCCCGGCATCTTGGGGTACTCGGGCGGGTACGGCAGATCGCCGAGCCCGTGCTCGTGCTCGTCCCGGCGCGCCAGCTCCAGCAGGGCGTCCAGCGAGAACGCGTGATCGTCCATGTCCGCGTGCACGTCGCCGAGTTCGGCGAAGCGCGCGGGCATGGTCGCGAGGTCGAAGTCCCGGGGGTGCGCGTCGTCCAGCTCGTCCCAGCGCAGGGGCGCGGAGACGGGGGCGTGCGGGTGGGGGCGTACGGAGTAGGCGGAGGCGATGGTGCGGTCGCGGGCGGTCTGGTTGTAGTCGATGAAGATCCGCTCCCCGCGCTCCTCCTTCCACCACTTGATGGTGACGCGGTCCGGCATCCGGCGTTCCAGCTCCCGCCCGACGGCGATCGCCGCGCGGCGGACCTCGGTGAACGTCCAGCGGGGTTCGATGGGGACGAAGACGTGCAGTCCGCGCCCGCCGGAGGTCTTCGGCCAGCCGCGCAGCCCGCCGAACTCGTCGAGGACGGCCCGCAGTTCGTGGGCGGCGCGGACCGCGTCGGCGTAGTCGGTGCCGGGCTGGGGGTCGAGGTCGATACGGAGTTCGTCGGGGTGGTCGACGTCGGCGCGGCGGACGGGCCAGGGGTGGAAGGTGAGGGTGCCGTACTGAGCGGCCCACAGGACGGCGGCCTGTTCGGTGGGGCACATCTCGTCGGCGCTGCGTCCGCTGGGGAAGGTGATGTGGGCGGTGGGGATCCAGTCGGGCATGTTCTTGGGGGCGCGCTTCTGGAAGAAGTTCTCGCCGGTCACACCGTCGGGGTAGCGCTCCAGGGTGGTGGGGCGCTCGCGCAGGGCGCGCAGGATGCCGGGGGCGACGGCCTGGTAGTACCTGGCGAGGTCCAGCTTCGTGAATCCGCGCTCCGGGAAGAACATCTTGTCGGGGCTGGACAGCCGTACCGTCCGTCCGCCCGCTTCCAGCTCGACCGCTTCTCCCATGGGGCCACGGTAGGCGAACCTCACATATCAGGCATTTCATCGCATGAAGAGCGAGACTTCCTCCATGGATCTGCCGGTGATGCCTCCCGTGAAGCCCATGCTCGCCAAGTCCGTGGCGAAGATCCCGCCGGGCATGCAGTACGAGGCGAAGTGGGACGGTTTCCGCGCGATCGTGTTCCGCGACGGGGCCGCCGTCGAGTTGGGCAGCCGGACGGCGAAGCCGCTGACCAGGTACTTTCCCGAGCTGGTGGCGGCGCTGAGGGAGCGGTTGCCCGAGCGGTGCGTGCTGGACGGGGAGATCGTGATCGCGCGGGGCGGGCGGCTGGACTTCGACGCGCTGACCGAGCGCATCCACCCGGCGGACTCCCGGGTCCGCACGCTCGCCGAGCGCACCCCGGCGTCGTTCGTCGCCTTCGACCTGCTCGCGCTCGCCGACACGGCCCTGCTGGACGTCCCCCTGAGCGACCGCCGCGCCCTCCTGGAACGCGCGCTGGCCGGAGTGAGCGCGCCCGTCCACGTGGCCCCGGCGACGACCGACACGGCGGTGGCCGCGCGCTGGTTCGAGCAGTACGAGGGCGCCGGTCTGGACGGCGTGATCGCCAAGCCCCTCGCGCTGCCGTACCTCCAGGACGAGCGCGCGATGTTCAAGGTCAAGCACGAGCGGACGGCGGACGTGGTCGTCGCCGGGTACCGCTTCCACAAGAGCGGCCCGGTGGTGGGTTCGCTGCTGCTGGGCCTGTACGACGGCGAGGGCACCCTCCAGCATGTGGGCGTGTCGGCGTCGTTCACGATGGCCCGGCGCGCGGAGCTGGTGGCGGAGCTGGAGCCGCTGCGGATGGCGGACGCCTCGGGGCATCCGTGGGCGGCCTGGGGCGACGCGGCGGCGCACGAGGCGGCCAGGCTGCCGGGGGCGCCGAGCCGCTGGTCGGGCAAGAAGGACCTGTCGTGGGTGCCGGTGCGGCCCGAGCGGGTCGCCGAGGTGGCGTACGACCACATGGAGAACGGCGTCCGATTCCGCCACACGGCCCGCTTCCGCCGCTGGCGCCCGGACAGGACGCCGGAGAGCTGCACGTACGCGCAGCTGGAGGAGCCGGTGGGGTACGACCTCGGGGAGATCCTGGGGACGCCCGCCACCTGAACGGCGTAACAGATCGAGCCTGATCGCTTTTGATCGGGTATGGCCACCAGCGACCTCTTCGGCGCACCCTTTAGGGATACGGACTGGTGGCACCCGTGGACATCGCACGATCGAACCCGAAACACCCGGCGCGTACGGCCCGCACGGCCGCGCTCCTGCTGACCGCGACCCTGACGACGGCCCTGGTGGCGGGCTGCACGACCGCCCCGCGCGCGGGCGACGACGCGTTGAACGGCTCCCTCAAGCCCCGCGCGCGCACCGGCCCCGTCCTCGCCGTGAAGATCGACAACGCGCGCCCCGCACGCCCGCACACGGGCCTCGACGCGGCGGACGTCGTGTACGTCGAGCCGGTCGAGGGCGGCATGAGCCGCCTGATGGCGGTGTACGCGACGAAGCTCCCCCGGGCGATCGGACCGGTCCGCAGCGCGCGCCAGTCGGACCTGGAGCTGCTGCGCCAGTTCGACCGGCCGGTGCTCGCGTTCTCGGGCGCCCAGCGCAAGCTGCACCCGCTGATCGACAAGGCGCCGCTGAGGGCGATCGAGCCCGGTGAGGTGTCCGGCGCGTACTACCGGGGCCGCGCGAAACCGGCGCCGCACAACCTCTACCTGCGTCCCGACCGGCTGGTGCGCTCGGCGCCGGGGGCCGCCGCGCTGGAGGCGACCGGGTTCCGCTTCGGGCCCGCGCCCGCGGGAGGGCGGGCGGCCGGCTCCCGCACGGTGCGCTACCCGGCGGCGCGGTTCACGTTCACCTGGTCGGCGGGCAGGGGGCGCTGGCTGGTGCGGATGGACGGGGCGACGGCCCGGCGGGTGGCCCCGGCGACGGTCGTCGTGCAGTACGTGAAGGTCCGCAGGAGCCGCTTCCACGACGTCCTCGGCAACCACACGCCGTACCCGCAGACCGTCGGCTCCGGGCGGGCGGTCGTGCTGCGCGGCGGGCGGGCGTACGACGTCGTCTGGAAGCGGCCGAGGGCGGCGGACGGGGCGCGGTTCACCACGCGGGACGGGAAGAGCGTGAACTTCGCGCGCGGGCAGGTGTGGGTGGTGTTCGCGCGGGCGTCCTGAAAGTCAGCGGGGTCAGCGGGTGCTCTGCGGGTCGGGGGCGGCGGCCTCGCGCGCGTACGCCGGTTCGCCGGGGTGGCGGAGGTTCTCCGCCGCGTCGGCGAGCCGCTGGACGAGCGCGAAGAACAGAGCCTGTTCGGTGACCGACAGGGGCGCGAGGAAGACCTGGTTCATGCGCGCCGTACGGACGGTCAGCTTGCGGTGGACGCGTACGCCCTCCTCGGTCGGCCGCAGCAGGGAGCGGCGGCCGTCCTGCGGGTCGCGGACCTTGTCGATGAGCCCGCGCCTGCCCAGCCGGCTGATCACCTCGGCGATCGTCGACCGGTCGAGCCCCACGCGCTCCCCCACCGTCCGCTGGTCGAGGCCGGGCTCGGCGACGAGCGTGTTCAGGACGGCGAACTGCGGGGAGGTGGTCTCCTCCGAGACCATCGTGTTCCACAGCAGGTAGTGGGCCTGCTGGAGCCGCCGGGCCAGGTGCCCGGGGTGAGTGGTGAGGTCCACCGCGCCCATGGAGACTCCCCTCGTCGAATTCGTTGGTGCACTGAACGATACCCGCACGGTCCACTCGCTGTCTTTACGCTCCGCACACGCTCTGCCTGCTTCAATGCAAGGGTCTTGACGGTCGGCCGTCGCGGTGGGAGCGTGAGGACATCCTCGCTGAAATGCTCAGTGTGCTGAGCAATGGGAGAGATGGGGCTCGACGGATGGACAAGGTGGTCGCCACGGCCCGCGAGGCGGTGGCCGATGTGGGTGACGGCGCGTCGCTCGCGGTGGGCGGGTTCGGACTGAGCGGTGTACCGACCGTGCTGATCGACGCGCTGTTCGCACGCGGGTCGGGCGGGTTGTCGGTGGTCTCCAACAACTGCGGCGCGATGGAGTCCGGGCTCGCGGTGCTCCTCGCGGCCGGGCGCATCGCCCGGGTCACCGGGTCCTACATCGGGGCCAACAAGGAGTTCGCGCGCCAGTACCTCGCCGGTGAGCTGGAGGTCGAGCTGATCCCCCAGGGCACGCTGGCCGAGCGGCTGCGCGCGGGAGGTGCCGGGATTCCGGCCTTCTTCACCCCGGCCGGGGTGGGCACGCAGGTCGCGGACGGCGGCCTGCCGTGGCGGTACGACGGCGAGGGCGGTGTCGCCGTGGCCTCGCCGCCGAAGGAGGTGCGGGAGTTCGACGGGGTCGAGTACGTCCTGGAGCGCGGCATCCGCACCGACTTCGCGCTGGTGCGCGCGGCCAGGGGCGACCGGCACGGGAACCTCGTCTTCAACAAGTCCGCGCGCAACTTCAACCCCCTCGCGGCGATGGCCGGACGGATCACGATCGCCGAGGTCGAGGAGCTGGTGGAGCCCGGCGAGATCGACCCGGACGCCGTGCATCTGCCGGGGATCTTCGTCCAGCGCGTGATCGCGCTGACGCCCGAGCAGGCCGGTGACAAGAAGATCGAGCAGCGGACGGTGAGCAGCTGATGGCCTGGACACGCGAGGAGATGGCCGCGCGGGCCGCCCGCGAGCTGCGGGACGGGCAGTACGTCAATCTGGGGATCGGGCTGCCGACGCTCATCCCGAACCACCTGCCCTCCGGCGTCGAGGTGATCCTGGAGTCGGAGAACGGCATCCTCGGGACCGGCCCGTACCCCACCGAGGACGCCGTCGACCCGGACCTCATCAACGCCGGCAAGGAGACCGTCACCGTCCTGCCGGGGGCCTCCTTCTTCGACTCCGCGCTGTCCTTCGGGATGATCCGGGGCGGGCACATCGACGTCGCCGTGCTGGGGGCGATGCAGGTCTCCGCCGGCGGGGATCTCGCCAACTGGGCCATTCCCGGGAAGCTCATCACCGGGATCGGCGGGGCGATGGACCTCGTGCACGGGGCGCGGACCGTCATCGTCGTCATGACGCACACGGCCAAGGACGGCTCGCCGAAGATTCTCGAACAGTGCGCCCTGCCGCTGACCGGCAAGGGGTGCGTGAACCGGGTCATCACCGACCTGGGGGTCCTCGACGTCACCGGGGACGGGCTGGTGCTCGTCGAGACCGCTCCCGGAGTGACGGCCGAGGAGATCGTGGCCAAGACCGAGGCCAAGGTGATCGTGACGGAGGGTCTGGGATGAAGGACGTCTACATCGTCGACGCGGTCCGTACGCCCTTCGGGCGGTACAACGGAGGGCTGGCGAGCGTTCGGCCCGATGATCTCGGGGCGCATGTGATCCGGGAACTGCTCGGGCGTACGCCTGAGTTGGATCCCGGGCTCGTGGAGGACGTGTACTTCGGGAACGCGAACGGGGCGGGCGAGGAGAACCGGAACGTCGGGCGGATGGCCGCACTGCTCGCCGGGTTGCCGGTGAGTGTGCCCGGGGTGACCGTCAATCGGCTCTGTGCGTCCGGGCTGGAGGCGGTGGTTCAGGGGGCGCGGGCCATCGCCGTCGGGGACGCGTCCGTCGTTGTCGCCGGTGGGGTGGAGTCGATGACCCGGGCGCCGTATGTGCTGCCCAAGAGTGATCGGCCGTTCCCCGCGGGCAATGCGGAGTTGTACTCGACCACGCTGGGGTGGCGGATGGTCAATCCCCGGATGGCGCCCGAGTGGACCATTCCGCTGGGGGAATCGGCCGAGTTGATCGCCGACAAGCACAAGATCACGCGTGAGCAGCAGGACGAGTTCGCGTTGGGGTCGCACCGGAAGGCTTCCGCCGCTCGGGAACAGGGGTTGTTCGACGTCGAGTTGGCCGGTGTTCCCGTTCCTCAGCGGAAGGGGGACGACGTTGTCTTCGGGGCGGACGAGTGTGTTCGGGAGGATGCTTCGCTGGAGGCCATGGCCAAGCTGAAGCCGTCGTTCCGGAAAGAGGGTGGGCGGGTTACTGCCGGGAGTTCTTCGCCGTTGAACGACGGGGCGGCTGCGGTGTTGCTCGTCGACGAGGAAGGGCTTCGGCGGACCGGGCGTGAACCCCTTGCGCGGGTTTCGGGTGTCGGGGTCGCCGGGATCGCGCCTCAGTATTTCGGGTTGGCTCCTGTCGAGGCCGTCCATCGGGCGTTGGGCAAGGCCGGCAAGGGGTTCGGGGATCTGGATGTGCTGGAGCTGAACGAGGCGTTCGCCGCGCAGGTGTTGGGGTGTGTGGCCGAGTGGCCCGAGTTTGATCCGGCGGTGCTCAATCCGCAGGGCGGGGCTATCGCCATCGGGCATCCGTTGGGGGCGTCCGGGGCTCGGCTGGCGGGGACGGTCGCCCATCAACTGGCCCGGAAGGGGAGGGGGGTCGGGGTTGCCACGTTGTGCATCGGTGTTGGGCAGGGGCTCGCGGTCGTGCTTGAGCGATAGGTCCTGCCTGGTCAGACACACGCCCCTGAAAAAACACTCGGAGCCTGTCCCATGACTCTTACCCAGCATGACATCGACCTTGAAATAGCCGCTGAGCATGCCGCTTATGAGAAGCGGATCGGTGACGGGGCTCCCGTCGAGCATCATCCCCGTCGGGACTACGCGCCTTACCGGTCCTCCGTCCTGCGGCATCCCAAGCAGCCCCTTGTCGCCATAGACACCAGCAAGGACCCGGAGTTGGTCGAGCTCTCCTCCCCCGCCTTCGGGGAGCGGGACATCACCGAGATCGACAACGATCTGACCCGGCAGCACAACGGCGAACCCGTCGGGGAGCGGATCACCGTGTCCGGGCGGGTGGTCGACCGGGACGGGCGGCCCTTGAGGGGGCAGCTCGTCGAGATCTGGCAGGCCAACTCCGCCGGGCGGTACGCGCATCAGCGCGAGCAGCATGACGCGCCGCTCGATCCCAACTTCACCGGAGTCGGGCGGACCCTGACCGACCAGGACGGGGTCTACGAATTCACCACCATTCAGCCGGGCCCTTATCCCTGGCGGCAGCATGTGAACGCGTGGCGGCCCGCGCACATTCACTTCTCCCTGTTCGGGAGCGCGTTCACCCAGCGGCTCGTGACGCAGATGTACTTTCCCGCCGATCCACTGTTTCCGTACGACCCGATCATCCAGTCCGTCACCGACGACGCCGCGCGGCAGCGGCTCGTCGCGACGTACGACCACGGGCTGTCGGTGCCGGAGTTCTCGATGGGGTACCGGTGGGACATCGTGCTGGACGGGCCGCGGGCGACGTGGATGGAGGAAGGGCGCTGATGAGGATCGAGACGGGTGAGGCCGTGCTTCCGACGCCCTCGCACACCGTGGGGCCGTTCTACGGGCACGCGCTGCCGTTCCCCGGCGGCGGCGAGATCGCGCCGGTCGGGCATCCGGGGACGATCACGCTCCAGGGGTACGTGTACGACGGCGAGGGCACCCCCCTGCCGGACGCGCTGCTGGAACTGTGGGGCGCCGACCCCGAGGGCAGGGTCCCGCAGGTGGACGGGTCGATGCGCAGGGACCCGGCGACCGGCGGGTTCCTGGGGCGCAACGGCGTGGAGTTCACCGGGTGGGGCCGGGTGCAGACCGACAGCAACGGGCACTGGTCGGCGCGGACGCTGCGCCCGGCGGCGCGCGGGGCGAGTGCGCCGTACGTCAGTGTGTGCGTGTTCGCGCGCGGCCTGCTCATGCACCTGTACACGCGGATCTACCTGCCGGGCGACGAGTCGGCGCACGCCGTCGACCCGCTGCTGACGCGGCTGGAGCCCGAGCGGCGCGGCACGCTGGTCGCCGCCGAGGAGGGGCCGGGGTCGTACCGGTTCGACGTACGGCTCCAGGGCGAGGGCGAGACGGTCTTCCTGGAGTTCCGGTGAGCGACGAGGTGGGTGGCGGGGCGAGCGGCGAAGTGGGCGACGACGGCCTGCTCGCGCCCGGCTGGACCGGCTCCCCGGCCGCAGCCGCGACGAGCGACGCCGCGTACCTGCGGGCCCTCCTCGACGCGGAGGCCGCACTGACCCGCGCGCAGGCGGCGCTGGGCCTGGCGCCCGCCGAGGCCGCCGTCGCCGTCACCGAGGCGGCCGACCCGGCGCGTTTCGACGTGCACGCCCTCGCCGAGCGCGCCCGCGCGGGCGGGAACCCGGTGATTCCCCTGGTCGCCGACCTCACGGCGGCGGTCGGCGCGCGGTACGGGCCGTACGTGCACCGGGGTGCCACCAGCCAGGACATCCTGGACACCGCCGCGATGCTGGTCGCCGCCCGCGTCCTCGACCTGGTCCTCGCCGACCTCGACCGGACCGCGCGGGCGCTGGCCGGCCTCGCCTCGGCCCACCGTGACACGGTGCTGCCGGGGCGTACGCTCACGCAGCACGCCGTGCCGACGACCTTCGGGCTCAAGGCGGCCGGGTGGCGGGCCCTGGTGCTCGACGCGCGGGACCGGCTGGCCGGCGTCCGGCAGTCGCTGCCCGTACAACTGGGGGGTGCGGCGGGGACGTTGGCGGCGTTCACCGTGTACGGCGCCGGGGACGTGATGTCTCTGCCCGGGGTCTTCGCCTCCGAACTCGGGCTTCGGGAGCCGGAGTTGCCCTGGCATGTGCTGCGGACGCCGGTCGCGGATCTCGCCGGGGCGCTGGCGTTCGGCGCCGGGGCGCTCGGGAAGGTCGCCGTCGATGTGCTGGCGCTGTCGCGCACCGAGGTCGGGGAGGTCGCCGAGGGCAGCGGGGGCGGGTCGTCCGCCATGCCGCACAAGGCCAACCCCGTGCGGTCCACGCTGATGTCGGCCGCCGCCCGGCGCGCGCCGCAGCTCGCCGCGACACTGTACGGGGCTCTCGTCGCCGAGGACGAGCGGCCCGCCGGGGCCTGGCATGCCGAGTGGGAGCCGCTGCGGGATCTGCTGCGGGTCGTCGGCGGGGCCGCGCGGGACGCCGTGGAACTCGTCGCGGGGCTGCGGGTGTTCGCCGAGGTCATGCGGGAACATCTCGGGCTCACGCACGGGTTGATCGTGTCCGAGCGGCTCGCCGCCGAGCTGGCCGTCGTCCTCGGGCGGGGGCGGGCCAAGGAGTTGTTGTCGTCGCTTGCTCGGCGGACGTACTCCGAGGGGCGGTCGCTTGCCGACCTCCTGGCCGACGAGGCCGAGTTGAAGGGGCTCGATCTTTCGGACCTCGCTGATCCCGTCCGCTACACCGGGCTTGCCGGTGTTCTCACCGATCGCGCGTTGGAGCGACGTTGACCGAGAAGCTGCTCAACTACCGTGCCGAGGGGTCGGCTTCGGCTCCGGCGTTGCTGCTCGGGCCGTCCGTGGGGACCTCGTACGCGTTGTGGGATCAGGTCGCGCCCGAGTTGTCGGTGACGCATCGGGTCGTGCGGTGGGATCTGCCCGGGCATGGCGGGTCCGCGGCGGAGTTGGTGTCTGCCGGGGCGAGTATGAGTGAACTCGCCGCGCTCGTCGTGCGGTTGGCCGACTCCCTGGGGATCGAGCGGTTCGCGTATGCCGGGGTGTCCATCGGTGGGGCCGTCGGGATGCAGTTGGCCCTGGAGTATCCCGAGCGGGTCTCCTCGTTGGCCGTCATCTGTTCCTCCTCGCATTTCGGTGGGGCCGCGCCGTGGGAGGAGCGGGCCTCGCGTGTGCGGAGAGAGGGGACGGAGTGGCTGCTTGAGAGCACCGCCGGGCGGTGGTTCGCCGGGGAGTTCCGGGTGCCCGCGTTGTTGCGGGACCTGGCCACAGTCGACTCCGGCGCGTATGCCGCTTGTTGTGACGCCCTCGCGTCCTTCGACGTGCGGGAGCGGCTCGGGGAGATCCAGGCGCGGACCCTGGTCATCGCCGGGCGGGAGGATCCGGCCACCCCTCCCCCGCATGCCCGCGAGATCGCCGACGGGGTGCCCGGGGCGACGCTCGTCGAGATTCCCGGGGCCGCGCATCTCGCGCCCGCGCAGTGTCCCGGCGCCGTGTCGAGTGCGCTTCGTGCGCACCTCGGGGGTGCGGCCGGGCCGGGGATGGCTGTGCGGCGGGAGGTTCTCGGGGACGCGCATGTCGATCGGGCCCAGGAGCGGCAGTCGCCGTTCACCGCGCGGTTCCAGGACTTCATCTCCCGCTATGCGTGGGGGGAGATCTGGACCGACCCCACGCTGTCCCGGCGGGAGCGGAGCCTTGTGACGCTGACGGCACTCGTCGCGCACGGGCACTACGACGAGCTGGGGATGCATGTGCGGGCCGCCCGGCGCAATGGGCTGACGCCGGAGGAGATCGGGGCGGTGCTGTTGCAGACGGCCGTGTACTGCGGGGTGCCCGCCGCGAATTCGGCGTTCGCCGTGGCGCAGAGGGTTCTGGCGGAGGAAGAGGCGGGGTGAAGGGCCCCGGGAAGGGCCCCTGCCTCCACCTACCCCATGGCCGCCAGCGCCTCCTCCGCCTGGCGTACCAGACCGTCCGCCCCGCACGCCCCCGCCAGGTCCATCCCGCGCCTCAACTCCGATGCCGAGCGCGACAGTTCGCCGTACTCGATCCTCGCCGCCGCGTGTTCGTACTGGCACGGTGACGACTCCAGGTACGTCACCGCCCGCTCGGCCAGCCGCACCGCGCGCTGCCCCGTCTCCAGGGCCGCCGCGCAGCGCAGCGCCTCTCCGATGGCCGTGTCCGTGCCGAGGCGTTCCGCGCGGGTGCGGGCGTCGGCTGCGAGGCGGGCGGCTCGGGCGGGGTCCTCCGACGAGAGGGCCCGGGCCAGGTCGAGGGCCCACGGGACCATCACCGGGTTCAAGTGGCCCCGCGCGGCTGCCGCCTTCTCCGCCTCCTCCAGTTCGTTGACGCCCTCCGTCGTACGGCCCACCGCGAGGAGCAGGCGGCCCCGGACCGAGCGGGGGTCGGGGAGGACGATCGTGGAGGGGTAGGGCGCGACGAAGTCGTACTGTTCGGCCGTCCGCCAGGCCTCCTCGATGTGGCCCCGGGCCAGCAGGACGTCGACCAGGTTGCAGATCGCCGACCAGTACAGCGGGAGTCCCCGGCCCACGCGTTCGGCGAGCCGCAGAGCCTCCCGCAGCGACTGCTCCGCCTCCCGCAGGCGCCCCCGGCGCCGCAGGCCGAGGCCCAGGTAGGCGTGGGCCAGCGAGAGATGGCCCCCGCTCCAGCCGGCGGAGGTGTACGCGCGCAGGGCGCCGTTGAAGAGGGTGTCGGCGCGGTCGAGGCGGTCCGTGTAGGCGTACGCGGACGCGAGCATCATCGGCAGTTCGATGCCCCACTCGGTGCCGGTCCAGTCGAGGCCGGGTGCGAGGCCGCCGTTGACGAGGGCGCGGTCGCAGAGTTCGGCGACCTCTTCCGCGTTCTCGCCCCGGCACGTCGCGTCGAAGCCGCGCAGGACGAGCAGGGCGCGTTCGCCGTTGTCGCGGCCGGTGCAGGTCGCGGCGAGTTCGGCGAGGCGTTCGGAGCTGCCGGGGGCGGACGCCTCGCCGAGGACGAGGCGCTCCCACATGAACTGGACGGCCGTCAGCCGCATCCGCGCGGGCCCGGGTTCGTGCCGGGCGGCTTCCGTACGGACCGTGCGGACGGCCTCGTCCAGCTCGTTGTTGTGCATCTGGGCCTGGGAGAGGCGGCATACGGCGTCGACGCGGACGTCCCCTTCCAGGCCGGGGAGTTCGAGGGCGCGGCTGAGGTGGGCGACCGTCTGGGACGGGGACGTGAGGAGGGTCGCGCAGCCCAGTTCGTACAGGACCTGGGCGCGGGCCCCGGCGGGCGGGGGTTCCGCGAGCGCGCGTTCCAGGCAGCGCAGGGCCGCGTCGGGGGCGCCGACGGCGAGGTGGGCGCGGGCGGCCTCGCGGAGCTGTTCGACGAGGTCGGCGTCGCCCTCCGGGTGCACTTCGAGGAGGTGGCGGGAGGCGGCGGCGATGCCCCGGCCCGCGTCCAGGACGACTTTCGCGGCGACGCCGTGCATGGCGCCGCGCAGGTACTCGGGGATGTTGCTGTAGACGGCGGTCGCTATCAGCGGGTGGACGAAGACGAGGTCGCCGTCGTCCGCCGGGCCCGGCGCGGTGAGGATACGGGCGGTGCGCAGGACCTCGACGCACTGCTGGGCCTTGGCGGGGCCGAGGCCCGCCATGCCGGCCGCGTGCTCGACGAAGATGCCGGTGCCGAGGATGGCCGCCGCCCACGCGAAGCGGGTCGCCTCGATGCCGAGCCCTTCGAGGTGGGCGACGAAACCGCCGTCGTGGGCGGCCTTGTTGATGGTGCGGAGTTCCTCGGCGGCCGACTCCGTCGGCTCCAGGTCCCGGTCGTGGACCTTCGCCAGCAGTTCGACCGTGTAGTACGGGTTCCCGCCGGTCACCGCCCACACCTCGCGGCAGAACGGGTCGTCCGCCCGGTCGCCGAGCGTGGCGCGGGTCAGCGCCGCGACGGCGGGCGGGGAGAGGGCGGTCAGGCCGCGTACGGCGTCGCCGGCGAGGTCGTCCACCGCCGTCAGGTACGCCGCTGCCGCCTCGTCCGCCTCGCCGGGGCGGTGGGCGACGACGACCAGGACCGACAGGTCGGCCAGGCGTTCCGCGAACGCGGCGAGCCAGCGCAGGGTCTCCTGGTCCGCCCAGTGCGCGTCGTCGATCAGCAGGACCAGGGGGTAGTCGCGGGCCGCGAGGCGCCGTACGAGTTCGACCAGGCCGTCGTACACGCCCTGCGGGTCGCTCGGGGTGAGGCCGGGCCGGGTCAGGCCCAGGGCCGGGCCGGCGATGTCGTACCAGTCGCCGAGGTAGGCGCGGGCCTCCTCCTCCAGGAGGCACAGGAGGGCCGGTTGCAGGAGCTGGCGTACGACGTGGAACGGGACCGAGCGGAGGGTCTCGCCGGCCCGCGCGGACCAGACCGTGCAGCCCGCGGCCTCCGCCCGGCGGCGGGTCTCGGCCAGCAGCGCTGTCTTGCCGAGGCCCGCTTCGCCGCGGAAGACCAGAAGACGGCCCCGGGAAGGCGTGTCGTCGCGCAGGTCGGCCACCGCCCGGGCGATGGCGACGACTTCCGCGTCGCGCTCCCACAGGGAGGCCGAGGTGGCCGGCTGTGGCCCTGCCTCCGTCATCCCGTTACCTCCCCGAGTCGCCCGAACGATGTACAAACCTTGAGCGTAGCCGCATGGGAGGGGTCTTAGGGGCCGGTCCGGGGAGGCGTTCCCCGGGTGGGTGACATCGGGGTGGGGTACGCGGGGCTCGCGGCCTGCGTCGCACGGGGGTGCGGGTCAACTCCGGTGTGCGGGGAGCGGGGTTGACGGGGTGTCGGACGGCGGGATCGCGCCATGCCGGGGGCGGGCCGGCGGATTTCGCGGGGCTCCGGGGGCTCCCTCTCATACGGCTTTCACCGATGCCTCATACGGTGGGGGCATGACGCAGGCGATTCCACCCGGGTGGTACCCCGACCCGGGGCAGACGAGTGACGGTCCTCCCTCCGAGCGGTGGTGGGACGGCGGGGCGTGGACGGAGCGGACCCGGGTCGTGGGGGCGGAGGCGGAGGCGGACGCGGTGGAGGCCGCGCCGGACGACTCCGGTTCCCCGGGGCCGGAGGATTCCACGGAGGAGAAACCGGCCGTCGGGCTGGAGAAGGAGCCGGAGTCCGAGGGGCCTGCGGGGGCCGTCGGGCCTGCCGAGTTCTCGAGTACTCATACCGGAGCTCCTGGGTATGACGGCGGCGGTCAGGGGGACGTGCTCTCCTCCGGGTACCCCACCGCACCTCAGGGGTACCCCGCGTACCCCGCGTACCCCGGGCAGGAGCCCTATCCGGGGCAGCCCGGGTATCCGGCCGCGCCCCAGGGCGGGTCCAGGAACGGTGTGCGGATCGGGATAGCCGTCGCCGCCGCTGTCGCCGTGCTCGCGAGCATCGGGGTCGGGGTGTTCGCGCTGACCAAGGACAGCGGCGGGAGCGACAGGACCGGTACGGCGCAGGGTCCGGGCGGGCCCGGCGGTGGGCAGGGCGGGCCTTTCGGCGGGAACGGCGGCGGATCAGGCGGGTCCGGTGGCTCGGGCGGGTCCGGTGGCGGGACTCCCTCCCCCGGCGAGTCCGAGGCGCCCGAGATCAAGAGCGGTGCCGTCACCGATCCCGTCAACGGCATCAGCATCCCCATCCCCGAGGGCTGGACCGGGCAGCAGATGCAGGTCGGGGCGCAGGTGAACTCCGACTCCACGTACCCGTGCCCCGGCGACACGTCCAAGAGCTGCACCAAGGGCGGCGTCTACTCCGCCCCCGCCGTCGCCCTCGGCACGAAGGGGTCCACCGCCGAGGAGATAGCCAAGGCCGACATCGCCGCCAACGCGGAGCAGTCGTACGGCGGGTCCACGTACGGCGCGATCACCTCGCACGAGGTCCTCGCGGCCAAGGCCGTGACCGTCGCCGGGCAGAAGGGCTACCAGATCCGCTGGAAGGCGGTGACCAGCAAGGGCGCGGACGGGATCGTGGAGTCCGTGGCGTTCCCGTCCCCGGCCGACCCCACCCGTTTCGTCGTCCTGCGCTTCGGTGTCGACGCGGACCAGAAGGCCACGGTGATCGACCAGATCACGACGGGGATCAAGGTGTCCTCCGGCGGGGGCAGCGGCCAGGACATCTGACGGGCCCCGAAGACCCGCGCACGGCCTTGGCCCAGAAGGGTCGGCCGGGTGGAGCCCCTCTCCGCTCAAGAAGGGTTCCACCCGGCCGGGTGGTGCGCCGCCCCCGTCCCCACGGTGCGGCGCGTCGGACCGGCGTCCAGTCATCCCGTGGACGGCCGGCCCGGTTCTAGGGGAGGCCCAGCGCGGGCAGGACGGCGGCCTCCACGAAGCGGAGCAGGTAGTCCGGGTCCGCTTCCCTGCCCTCCAGGGCCGGGCGGACGCGCAGTACGCCGTACAGCTGGACCGGCACGAACTCCAGCGCCGGGTGGTCGGCCGGGATCTCGCCGCGCTCCACGCCCCGGTGGAGGATCTGGCGGACGGCCTCGACCTCGGGTTCGATGAGCGTCTCCCGCAGGGCCTGGCGGAGTTCGGGGTCCTGGATGGCGGCGTGGCCCAGCGCCTGCATGAGCGCCGTGTCCTTGCCGGCCGAGTCCGCGCCCGCGAGGGCCGCCGCGCGCAGGTCGCCCGCGAGGGAGCCCGTGTCGATGCCGGCGAAGCGGACCTCGCGGCAGGAGCGCAGGGCGGCGGCGACGAACTGGGGTTTCGTCTTCCACTGCCGGTACAGCGTGGACTTGCTGCACCGCGTGCTCGTGGCGACGCCGTCCATCGTGACGGCGTCGTATCCGCAGGTCCGGAGTTGTTCGAGGACGGCGTCGAAGAACTCCTGCTCGCGTTCGGGCGTGAGCTTGGAGCGGCGCGACGCGGCCGTCTCCGGCACCTCCGCGGCCTGCGACGTCATCGTTCTTCCTCTCCGTTTCATTCCCGGTCCGGTGATCGGATCGATGTGGCGTACGTCAATCGATACTCCAGTGTACCGGTACTGGATCGTATCGGTACACTGGCGTATCGATACGCTTTCGTATCGACACTGCGGCCACCGTCGCAGCGCACCACCGTGAACGAAAAGGCATGGGGATGAATGCCCGCACCGAGCCTGGAGAAGGAGCGGGGTCCACAGCGGCCCGGCCTCCGATAGTCCGCGAGCTGCTGCTGGTCGCGGGGCTCTTCCTCGTCTATAAGTTCGGCCGTCAGCTGGCGACCGGGCACACCGGGGAAGCGTTCCGCAACGCGCGCCACGTGTGGGACTTCGAACGCTGGGCCCGCCTCCCCTCCGAGGTCGACGTGCAAGGGCTGCTGCTGCACGGGGACGGACTCGCGAAGGCCGCGAACGTGTACTACGCGACCGTCCACTTCCCCGCGACGCTCGCCTTCCTGGTCTGGCTGTACCTCCGCCGCCCCGCGCACTACGTGTGGGTGCGGCGGGTGCTCGCCGCCGTCACCGGGGCCGCGCTCGTCGGCCACCTCCTCTTCCCGCTGGCGCCGCCCCGGATGCTGTCCGGCACGGGGCTGATCGACACGGCCCGGGTCTACGGGCCGTCCGTGTACGGGCCGCCGCAGACCGACCACCTCTCCAACCAGTTCGCCGCGATGCCGTCGCTGCACTTCGGGTGGGCGCTGATGCTGGCGGTCGGGATGATCGTCGCGACGCGCTCGCGGTGGCGGTGGCTGTGGCTCGCGCATCCCGCCCTGACGCTGCTGGTGATCGTCGGGACGGCCAACCACTACTGGCTCGACGCGATCGTCGCGGGCGCCCTGCTCGGGGGCGCGCTGGCCTTCGTCCGGCCGCCCAGGACCCGTACTCCTGAAGTACCGCCCGTACCGGAGACGACGGCCGAGCCCGTCAAGGAACTCGTGGGAGCGGGCCGATGAACGCCACCCTCGTCGCGGTCGTCCTGTCGCTGTTCTCCGCGGTCGCGTACGCCGCCGCCGCTGTCGCCCAGGAGCGGCTCGCCTCGCGGTCCTCCGGGGCCGGGATCATGCGGATGGTCCGGCGCGGTGCCTGGTGGGGGTCCGTGCTGCTGAACGGGGGCGGTGCGCTGCTGCACGTCGTCGCGCTGAACTACGGTCCGCTGACCGTCGTGCAGCCGCTCGGCGCGCTGACGCTCGTCGCCGCCGTGCCGCTGGGTGCGCGGATCGCCGGGCGCAAGGTGAGCCGGGCCGAGTGGCGGGGGACGTCGTACACCCTCGCCGGGCTCGCCGCGATCCTGGTCGTGGCGTCGGGGCCCGCGCCGGAGAAGGTGCTCGACGGCGCCCAGTCCATCGCCGTCGCCAGTGCCACGGTCGCCGTGATCGCGTTCCTGGCCCGGCCCGGCGCGAAGCCGGGCCTGCGGCACGCGACCGCGTCCGGCATCGCCTCGGGGGTCGCCTCGGCGCTCACCCAGACGGTGACGGTCGCACTCACCGACACCGGTTCCCTCCCGCTGTACCAGGTCCTGGGCATCGCCCTGCTCGTCGCCGCGTTCGCGACAGCGGGCCTGCTCCTCTCCCAGACCGCCTACCAGGACGGCCTCGGCGCGCCCCTCTCCATGGTCACCCTCTCCAACCCGGTCGCCGCTGCGGTCATCGGGCTGACCCTGCTGGGCGAGAGCCTCCAGGGAGGCGCCGCGGGCATCCTCCTCGCGACCGCGGGAGCGGGGCTCGCGGGCCGGGGCGTGGTCCTCCTGTCCCGGGCGGCCCCGGAGGCGGTGGCGGCGCCGGTCCCGGAGGACACCGCACAGGGCTTCGACCGGTACGAGGACGGCGAGCGCGCCGGCGGGATCCGGTACGACGACGGCGTACCGGACGACATCGTCGTACCCGACCACATCGTGCTCCCCGAACCCGCGGGCGTCCCGCACGACGAGCACCCCGTCGCTGCGGTCCTGGCGCTGCGGCCGGAGTCGGCGTCCCAGGAACCGGCGATGCTGCCGCGCCCGGCGCCGGGGCCGGGCCGGCTGACGGCGCTGTAGCACCCACGATCAGGGCGGGGAGCGCGAAGCGGCTGAACTGAGCGCACACCCCGCCGAACCGGTCTCCGCCCGTCCACCACCCGCCCTGCGGGCAGACGACGGTGCCTCGGTACTGCCCGTTCGGACCTTCACCCGGGGCGGGTGTGCTCGTAGCAAGGGGGAAGTGATCGCGGGCAGAGCTGAGGTGGGGTCGTCATGTACGCCAAGAAGGAGCGGCCGGAGGGGTCCGGCGGGGTGCGTCGCGCCGCGGGTCCGGTCCGGGCGGAGGGGCCGGTGGCGGGTGGGGCTCTCGCGCCGCAGGCCCTCGCGCCGTTGCAGCGGGCCATCGGGAACGCGGCCGTCGCCCGGATGATGCGGCGGCGGGAGGAGGCCGGCTCCGAGGCGCCGCCCGTGCAGCGGTCGGCTGTGCCCGATGTGCTGCGCTCGCCCGGCCGGCCGCTGGCGCAGCCCGTGCGGGCCGAGATGGAGCGGCGGCTCGGGGCGGACTTCTCCGACGTCCGTGTGCACGACGACATCGCCGCGCAGCGGTCCGCGACGGAGGTCGGGGCGCGGGCGTACACGTCCGGGCACCATGTGGTGCTCGGCGAGGGCGGGGGCGACCGGCACACGCTCGCGCACGAACTCGTGCACGTCGTGCAGCAGCGCTCGGGGCCGGTGTCGGGCACCGACAACGGTGCGGGGCTGAGGGTCTCCGACCCGTCGGACCGCTTCGAACGGGAGGCGGAACGGACGGCGCACCGGGTGATGTCGGGGCCGGTACCGGGGGCGGAGCCGTCCGGCGTGGCCCAGCGGGCACCGGGGACGTCCGTCCAGCGGGCGCCGGGGACGACGGTCGAGCAGGTGCCGGACGCGGCGGTCGGGACGGCGCCGGAGGCCGCTGTCCTGCCCGCGTCGGAGGCGTCTCTCCAGCGGGCCCCCGCAGCCCCTCTCCAGCGCATGGACAACGGCGAGGACGCCCAGCCCGCGCAGCAGCCCGCCGCACCCGTCGATCCCTTGCGTGACTTTGCCGCCGCCACCTACACGCCCGGCCGCGCCGGAGCCGTCGGGACCGTCGCCGACGGCGTGCGGGCCGCGACGCTTCGGCAGATCGCCTGGGAGGAGCACTGGGCGCCGATCGCGGCCGTGTGCAAGAAGTACCACTACACGATCGCCGTGCGGGAGACGGGCGAGTTCTCCATCCGGCGGATCGCGGAGGGTGCCAAGCCCAAGCCGCACACCATCCTGGAGAAGTCGATCAAGCCGTCCTCGGTGCGGAAGGAGTACGGGCGTGAAGGGTCGCAGGCCGATCCGGAAGCCGTGCTCGCCTGGCTCGCTCAGGAGGACCTGGACGGGTTCGTCGGGCACTGGGGGCAGGGCGGGCTGCTGGGGGTGCGGGTCGACGACCCGTCCCAGGAGGTGCTGGACCTCGGCATCGTGGAGACCGGTGCCCGGGGTGAGGAGTACGTGCCGATCACGGTGCTGGCGCCGGGCGGCGGGCCGCAGCTGACCGCCCTGAGGGGTGTGCCGAACTGGCAGACGTATCTGTACACCGGGGACTACGACCTGCACGAGGCGTACTCCCTGATGGGCGGTATGCGCGGCGGCGGTCAGATCGCCGAGGCGTCCCAGCAGAAGGTGAACCTGCTGAACCGGCTGAACGCCGGGGTCGCGAACAGCTCCGCCGTGCCGGTGCGACGGGAGGGGACGGCCCGTCTGGAGGGGCACGGCCTGCACATGGAGGACTCCGCGTACGCGATGTTCCAGCACGGCGACCAGGCCACCTACCGGATGAACCAGTACCTGGAGGCGCAGGCGGAGGGGATGCGGCCGGTGGTGGCGAAGCTGGTGAAGGCGGTGGCGACGGAGAGCGACGAACCCATGGGGTGGTGCCGCTGGGGCCAGTGGTACGTGACGATGAACAAGGACGAGCACAAGCTGCTGAGGAAGCAGTGGGGGCTCACCGTCCCCAACTCGTGGACCGACGAGGTGATGGACCGCACTCCGGGCCCCGGCGAGAACAGGGCGAGCCCCGAGGAGAAGAGGAAGCAGTACAAGACGGCCAGGTACACGTCCTGACCCGCAGGGACCGCCCGCCCGGGAGGCGAGCGGTCCCGTGGTACTACCCGGGTACGACTACTCGGTGATGATCGCCGGGTCGCTGACCCCCGGCCGCCCGTTCTCCACGTGCCCCGCGAACCGGCGCAGGAACGTGGAGGAAGCGTGGGAGGTGACCGTCAGGTCGTACCAGCGGTGTCCCTTGCCGGTCTCGACCGTGCGCTTGAGGACGGCGTGCGGGCGGAGCTTCACCGTGGTCGTACGGGAGCGGTACGCGTCGGTGACGCGGAGTTCGACCGTGTCCTTGGACGTGTTGGTGAAGGTCAGCTCCACGCGGTCGCCGACGTGCCGGGCGACGACCTCGGGCCCGGCGTGCGCGGTCTCGCCCTTGAAGGCGCGCAGGAACCCGGCCGGCCCGTGGACCGTGAGGTCGTAGGAGGCGCCGGTGAAGGTGTCGGAGATCTTCTTGCCCGCGCCGGTCGTGTAGCTCCGCGGAGTTGTGCCGGGCGTTGTGACGAGGAACGCGCCCCCGGCGTGCGCCCCGGAGGCGAACGTCAGGGTCAGCGCCCCGGAGCCGGTCTTCGCGTCGACGCTGGGCGCGTACTTGAGGGGCCGGGTGGGCCGGTGGCCGCGCTCCTGCCGGGGCAGGGCGGGGTGGGCCGGCGGGGTCGGGACGTAGTCGGGGTGCCGGTTCCTGTCGGCGGGCTCGTAGGAGGCCGTCGAGGGCAGCGCGACCGGGCGGACGTCCTTGCGGGAGAAGTCGAACGCGGCCGTCAGGTCGCCGCAGACCGCGCGCCGCCAGGGCGAGATGTTGGGCTCGTGGACGCCGAAGCGGCGCTCCATGAACCGGATGACCGAGGTGTGGTCGAGGGTCTCGGAGCAGACGTAACCGCCCTTGCTCCAGGGCGAGACGACGATCATCGGGACGCGCTGGCCGAGCCCGTAGGGACCGGGGACGTGCCCCGCCGCGTCGCCCTTGAAGACGTCGGGGCCGGTCTCGACCGTCGAGCGGCCCTCCTCGGCGAACGGCGGGACGACGTGGTCGAAGAAGCCGTCGTTCTCGTCGTACGTGATGAACAGGGCCGTCTTCGACCACACCTCGGGGTTCGAGGTGAGCGCGTCGAGGACCTGCGAGACGTACCAAGCCCCGTAGTTCGCAGGCCAGTTGGGGTGCTCGGTGAACGCCTCGGGGGCGACGATCCAGGAGATCTGCGGGAGCGTGCCCGCCTTGACGTCGGCCTTCAGCCGCGCGAAGTAGTCCTCGCCGTGCTTGGCGTCCGTGCCGGTGCGGGCCTTCTCGTAGAGGGCGTCGCCGGGCTTCGCGTTCTGGTACTGGGTGAAGTACAGCAGCGAGTTGTCGCCGTAGTTGCCCCGGTAGGCGTCCTGGATCCAGCCCCAGCCGCCCGCCTTGTCGAGGCCGTCACCGGCGTCCTGGTAGATCTTCCAGGAGACGCCCGCCTTCTCCAGCCGCTCGGGGTACGTCGTCCAGGAGTACCCGGCCTCGTCGTTGCCGAGGACCGGGCCGCCGCCCTTGCCGTCGTTGCCGGTGTACCCCGTCCACAGGTAGTACCGGTTGGGGTCGGTCGAGCCGATGAACGAGCAGTGGTAGGCGTCGCAGATGGTGAAGGAGTCGGCGAGCGCGTAGTGGAAGGGGATGTCGCCGCGCTCCAGGTACGCCATCGTCGTGGAGCCCTTGGCGGGGACCCACTGGTCGTACTTGCCGCCGTCGAACGCGGCGTGGCCGTCGTTCCAGCCGTGCGGAAGGTCCTGGACGAAGGCGAGGCCCAGGTCGTCGTGGTCGGGGCGGAACGGGAGGACGTCCTTCTTGCCGTCCGACTGGTACCAGACCGGCTTGCCGTCCTCGCGGGTGACGACCGGACGCGGGTCGCCGAAGCCGCGCACCCCGCGCATCCGGCCGAAGTAGTGGTCGAAGGAGCGGTTCTCCTGCATCAGGACGACGATGTGCTCGACGTCCTCGATCGACCCCGTCCGATGGTTCGCGGGCAGCGCCGCGGCCCGCTCGATGCTCCCGGACAGCGCGGTGAACGCCGTGGTGGCACCCGCGAGTTGGAGAAAGCGGCGCCGGTTGACCTCTGACATGGGTGACCTCTCGACCTGGGCGGACTTCTTCCGGCCGGTTCGTGTCGGAACGCGTGCGCCAGGAGTGTCGCGAGAGGGGCCGAACGAGCGGGGTGGGGCGGGTGGCGGTGATGTGAAGGCGACGGGTACGGGTGGGGACGGCGGGGTCGGAGGGAGGTAAGAGGCTTACCGGCCGAGCAGCAGGACGAGCAGGACGAAGAGGGTGAGCAGGACCAGGGCGATCGTGACGACCTTCGCGGTGTCGTCGGGGGGTGAGGGGGTGCGGTGGGTGGAGGGGGTGACGGGGGTGGCGGGGGTGAAGGGGGTGGGGGGTACGGGGGTAGTCACCGGGGACGACTGAGGGGGTACGCGGAGGGCTGCCGGTCCGGTGGCCCGGCGCTCCTCCCACGGCCGGTTCCACGCCAGCTCACGCCACAGCACGGCCGGCAGCTCCGGCGCGGGGTCCTGCTCGAAGAGCGCCCGGCGCCAGAACTCCCGCACCTCCGGCGGCTGTTCCTTCGCGAGGGAGTCCAGCATCCCCGCCACCCGCGCCGCCAGCTCCGGCCGGCACAGGTACGGCAGCACCGCCCAGCGGAACATCCGTACGGCCCCCGCGACTCCCCCGTGCCGGGGGTCCTCCTCCGTGAGCGCCGCCCGCCACTCGCTCCGCAGGAACATGCCGTGGCCGAAGACGGTCCCGGCGAGGGTGACGGCCTCCCCGAACGTACGCCACCTGGTCCGGCGCTCCAGCGCCCGCAGGATCTCCTGCGCGGCCCGGGGGGACACGCCGGGACGGGCGAGTTCGGCGCAGAGGGTGTCGTCGGACAGGCGGTCCAGTCCCGTCAGCCGGGTGAGGAGCAGCCCGGGTGCCTCCCGGGTGGGGCGCTGACGCCACCAGTCCGGGGAGGAGTACTTGCCGAGACGGCCGAGGCGGCGGGTGCGGTGGGGGAGGTTGCGGTCGGGGCGGGGGGTGGGGGCAGGGGTGGGAGCGGGAGCGGGGGGTTGTGGGTCGTACGGGCCGTAGGGCTGGAGAAGGGGTGGTACCAGGGGTAGGGGGTCGGGGGGCGGTGGGTGCGGGGGGTCCACGGGAGCCGGGGGTGCTACCGGGGTTACGGGTACTACGGGGGTTACGGATATGACGGGTGCTGGGCCGGGTGCCGGTTCCGGTGCAGGTACTACAGGTACGGCCGGTACTACGGGTACTACCGGTACCACGGGTACTACCGGTGCTACGGGTACTACGTGCACCGGCTCCGGCTCGGCCACCACCTCCTCGGCCACCACCTCAGGCACCGGCGTCATACCCGTAGCCCCCGTGACACCCCCACCGCTCCCGCGCCCCACCCCACCCCCCAGCCCCGAGATCAGCGCGTCCAACCGCTCCCCCACCCCCATCGCCCCCGGCCCCGGACACCCCCGCAGCACGGCCGCGAGCTCCTCCGGCTGCCCCGGCGCCGCGAGGAACAGCTCCACCAGCCGCGCGGCGACTTCGCGGGCCTCGTCGCGGGGCGCCTGCGCGAAGGAGATCCGTTCGACGCCGGAGCCGCCCACGGCGGACCGGGGCCACTCGGGCACGCACACGAGCCGCAGCCGCGCGTCGGCCTGGGTGTCGAAGCTGGCGTAGGTCAGGGAGGAGTCCCCCAGCCACTCCCCCAGCATCGCGCACACGCCCCAGATGAGCAGCGGCGCGTAGTTGACGTTCTCCAGGTCGTGGACCTCCCGGCGCAGGAAGGTCAGCCGGTGTCCGGGTGTGCGGATGAGCTGGGCGACGGCGACTTCGAGGGGCGTGCGGATGTAGGAGACGCAGTCGAGGTAGTCGGGCAGGGCCTGCGCGAACCGGCGGCGTACGGCGTCGGCGGGGACGCGGTCCAGTTCTCCGGACGCGTCGTCGGGCACGCCGAGCCAGTCCCAGTGCGGGTCGGCGAGGGTGATGGAGTCGCGGGCGGTGAGCAGCGCGGGGCTGCCGACGAGGGCGCGGGAGACGGTGGACTCCCGGCCGCGCGCGTCGAGGGTGGGGCGCCGGTGGACGACGACGGCTTCCCCGGTCCCGGGGTCGAGGCAGCGCACGACGCTGGGCCGCCGGCTCCCCGCGCCCTCGACGCGCAGCAACGGCGCGAGCAGCGCCCGGAGTTCCTCGGCGCGCGCTCCCGAGCAGGAGTGCGCGCTGGCGGCGATCCCGGTGACGTACCGGTCGCGGTTGCCCTCCCAGCGGAACAGCAGGAGGTCGGCCTCAGCGGAGTCCGCCACCGGCGACACCCCCCACGGCCGTCTCTTTCGTGAACATCCCGCACATCGCGAGGAGGGACACCAGGGGCCCCAACACCCGGCGGGAGCGCACCCCTTGGGGGAAGTGGCTGTCGCGCGCGCTGCCTCCGGTCGCGGACGCGAAGTGCAGGGTGCAGCGCAGGGCGCTGTCGAAGGGCCGCAGCCAGCCGGGGTCGGCGTGCCGGCGCAGGAAGGCGTACGCGTCGCGGCTCTCCTCGCGCAGCAGCCGGGGGTCGTAGGAGGAGTCCTGGCCGAGCCAGCGGTCCACCGGGGGTTCGAAGCGCAGGAGGTCGGCCTTGCCGACGACGAGCGCGCAGGGGATGTCGAGGTAGCCGTCGCGCAGCGGGAGCCGGTCGAGGACGGTCTCGAACGCCGGGTCGCTGCCGGTGAGTTCGAGCCCGGCGTCCTTGCGGGGCTCGTCGAGGTGGGGCAGTTTGAGGGCGAGCAGCGGGTCGACGACGAAGACGAGGGCGTCGACGCCGAGGAGGAAGCGCAGCAGGCTGTCGGTGCGCATGAGGTCCTCGCCGCCGAGGTCGAAGAAGGCGACGGGCCGCACCTGCCGGTCGGCGCCGGTGAGCAGCAGCGCTTCGACGAACTCGGCGAACGAGGTCTGCCCGGTGGCCTCCAGCTGCCGTCCCTGGCGCAGCCGTACGACGCGTTCGCGGACGAACGCGGCGTGGTCGGCGGGGTTGACGGACTGCCAGCGCACGCCGTAGGGGTCGAGGCCGCCGCCGATGACCTCGGCGACCATCTGGGTGAGGAGGTGGCTCTTGCCGCTGCCGGAGGCGCCGATCATGGCGACGGTGAAGGGGCGGCCGTTGGTGAGGTAGGGGACGGGCACGAAGTGGGGTTCGCCGCCCTCGCCGCCCGCGCACGCCTGGAACGCGGAGCGCAGGACGTCGGCGCGGCGCAGGGGGCTGGCGAGGTCGGCGGGGTCGAGGCGTTCGTAGGTGAAGGTCTCGGTGCGGCGGTGCAGCCGGGACTCGTCGTACTGGACGTGGTCGAGGCAGTAGGGGCACAGGACGCGTTCGTGGGCGGTCATCTCAGTAGGCCCTCCCGCCGAACCAGGTGCGGCGCCGGGGCTGCCCGGGCTCGGGGGCCGGGGGGTGGTCGGGGACGACGCCGGCCGCCCTGCGTTTGCGTTCCATCGCGCGGTCGTACTCCTGCCGGTGGGGTTCGAGGGGGTCGGGGCGGGCCTCGGCGAGCGCGGCCGGGTCGGGTCCCGGCATCAACCGGGCCAGGACCAGGGCGGGTTCGGGGCGGGCGTCGGCCGAGGGGGCGAAGGCGTCGCCGAGTTCGAGTGAGCGGTAGGAGGCGAGGTCGGCGGGCGGCCCGTCGGGGTCGCCGGGGTGCCCTGCGGCGAGCTGGTAGACGATCTGCGCGGCGCTCCACAACGCGTCGCGTGCGTCGCAGCGCCCGACTCCCCGGCGCTGTTCGGGAGACGCGTACGGCGGGGTCCCGGCGGGCCGGCGCGGGGCGCCGAGGGGGACGGCGGAGGCGAGGTCCCAGAGCTGGACGTGTTTGCCGTCCCAGCGCACGGCGGCCGGGACGAGCCCTGTGTGGACGAGTCCGACGCTCTCCAGGAGCCGGACGGCGAGCACCAGGTCGCGTTCCACGGTGCGCTGTTCGGTGGTGGAGATGCCGTAGGAGAGGCGGGCGGCGGGGTCGCCGCGCGGGGCCTCGTAGAGGAGGAACGGCTCGTCGGCGTCCATGTCGTGGCCGACGAGCGCCGGGAACAGGCTGCGGTAGGGGGTGGTGGCGAAGGCGCGGTGCACGGTGAGCGCGGCGCGGGCCTCGGCTTCGAGGCGGGCGGGTCCGGTCTCGGGGTCGGCGGCGGTGAGCTTGACGGCGGGGCGGTCGGCGAGGCGTACGTCGCGTGCGGTGAGCGGTGGCGGGACGGTGCGGCGGCGCCGGTCGCCGATGCTCACGGGTTCGGTGCGGCGGACGCCCTGCGGGGTGAGGAAGGACAGGCGGCCCTTGGGGATGTCGTTCACCAGGTGTCCTCGGTGTCGGCGGCGGCAGCGGTGCGGCGGACGGTGTGGATGACGCCGTGGCGCAGGGGGGTGAGGCGCAGGGTGCCGCTGTAGCGGCCGGGGAAGAGGACGGGCTGGTCGGCGGCCCAGGCGGGGCGGCGCGCGGTGTGCGGGGCGAACCGGATGCGGCGGGCCTGCCCGGGGTCCTTGCTGAGCAGCGCGGACTGCTGCGGCGTGACCAGCTCGACGAGGTCCGCCGTATCGTCCTCCGGCTCGCGGGCGGCGACCCCCAACAGGGCCTCGGTGTCGGGGCGTTCACGGTCGGGCCGGTGCGGGGAGGGGGCGACGACGCCGTGCCGGTCGAGATGCCGGCGGGCCGCGTCGAACAGGGCGCGCACATCCCCGCGCGTGCGGCTCGCGCTCCAGCTCAGCGTGGTGCGTACGGCCGCGTCGAGGTCGTCGCGCAGCGTCGCGACCAGCGCCGGCCCGCCCTCGCCGGCCTCGCGGCCCAGCCAGCGGGGTACGTCGTCCCCGGTGGCCGTCGGCGGGTCCAGCAGCTCCGGCGGGACGAGCCTGAGGCCCTCGCCCAGGCTGTCGTACGCCCCTTGCCGGGGCCGGGGGACGCCCGCGTACTCCTGGGCGGTGTCGGCGGCGGCGCGCAGGACCCCGGCGGTGGCGCGGGCCAGGTCGGCGAGGTCGCGGCGGTGCCCGGCGGCCCACCAGCGGCGGGCGGCGCCCTGGGCGAGGAGCGCGTCGAGGTCGGTGAGGATGCGGCCGGTGTCGTCGGCGCCCGAGGTCCGCCACCAGGCGTCGGCGGCGGCCCGCCGGCCGAGCCGGACCAGCAGCAGGGCGGCGAGCAGGCCGCAGGTCAGGGCGGGTACGGGGGTCCAGGCGGGCAGGTCGAGAGCGCTGCCGGCGAAGGCGCCGGCCGCGACGCCGGGGACGAAGGCGGCACTCGCGAGGAGCCCGGCCCTGAGGTTGCGCAGGCCCGCCCAGATCGCGGCCAGCACGACCGGCGCGCCCAGCGGCCAGAGCCCGGACGCGGCGCCCGCGAGGAGGGCGAGCGGCAGGGCGGGGCGGACGGTGTACGGCTGGTGCGGGGTGATCCGGGCGATGCGGTCGGGCGGGCAGCGGCGCTCGGCCTCGGAGGCGGTCTCCGTGCTCGCGGCGGGGACGATCTCCTCCCCGAAGGCGACGAGTCGAGCGGCGACCGTGCGCAACGGGGTGCCCCGGTCGAGGAGTTGCTCGGTCGCGACGCGCAGCGCCCGGGCGAGGTCCTCGCGGGTGAGGGTGTTCGGCGCGACCGTCACGTCCGCCGTCGGCGGGTCCTCGGACCTCAACACCTCGACGATCAGGGCCCGGTGGCGTTCCAGGACCTCCACCGCTTCGGCCAGCGCGCCGGGGGCGGCGCCCGTGCGGCGGGCGCGGGCGAGCGCGGTGAGGGTGTCGGCGCAGCGTCTCCG
The DNA here is from genome assembly GCF_033794345.1 of Streptomyces niveiscabiei. Taxonomy (NCBI): domain Bacteria; kingdom Bacillati; phylum Actinomycetota; class Actinomycetes; order Kitasatosporales; family Streptomycetaceae; genus Streptomyces; species Streptomyces niveiscabiei. The sequence goes on along the minus strand of NZ_JARAYJ010000003.1, from coordinate 414,485 downwards.
GGAGCGTTCGAGGCGGCCTCCGGGGGTGGCGTGGACGTCCGCGCCGGTTCCGGAGAGCAGGTCGCCCAGGTCCAGGGCCCCTTCCGGCAGGGGCTGTCCGGTGTCGCCCGCGAGGCGCAGGAGGGCGTCCGTCCAGGCCCGGTCGCGGGCCGCCGGGGACAGGTCGTGCTCCAGGAAGCGGACGGCGGGGACGGCGGCGGAGTCGGTGAGGGCGGCGAGCCGGTCGAGGACGTCGTCGAAGAGGCCGCACAGGACGTCGACGAGGACGGACAGGGCGCGGGGGTCGTCGGGGGTGACGTCGGGGTCGCCCGCCGTGCGGGCCGCGCGCAGGTCGCCGGCCCACAGGAGGCCGCAGCCCTCGCCCTGGAGGGCGGCGGGGCGGGTGAGGCGGGGGCCGTGGTGGGCGGGGCGGGCGGGGTCGGGGGCGGTGCCTCTGGTGGGGGCTGGATCGGCGGGGGTGCCTCGGTCGGCGCCCCCGGGCGTGGCGCCCCAGGCATCGGCGGGGTCAGGGGCCGGCCCCCAGTCGTCGCCCCCGGCCCGAGTGGACCCGGTGGCCCCCCACGCACCGGCCCCTTCCCAGGTGTCGACGGGCCCCGCGAGCGGGTCCCACGCCTCGGCGGCGGGCGCGGGCGGCGCTTGCGGCGGCGGGGTCAACTCCCCGACGGCCAGGGCGAGTACGGACGTCCGCTTGCCGTAGGCGATGACGCGCTCGTACACGCTGTGCCGCAGTCCGAGCCCGGCGGGCGTGTCGACGAGCAGGAACCGGTAGTGGCCGTCGGCGGGTTCGGGCCGGCCGGCCTCGCGCAGCCGTTCGGCGACGGCGGACCGCAGTCCGGCGGCGTCCGCGAGGCCGCTCGCCGCCTGCCTCAGGTCGAGGACGATGACCGGGCTCGTCATTCCACGTCCTTCCACGGGTCGCCCGCCTCGCCCGCGCCGGGGCGCCTGGCCGGCTCCTGTTCGCGGGCCTCGGTCCAGGCGGGGGCGGGGGTGTCGGGTTCCTCGCCGGGCCAGCCGTCGCCTGCGGCGGCGACCCCGGCGAAGGGGGGCAGGGGCTGCTCGCGGGGCGGCTGCCCGGCGTCGGGGCGGTCGTCCCAGGGGAACGCGCCCCGGGCGCGCGGCACCTGACGTTCCGTCACTTCGATGACGTCGATCTCGCGCAGCGCGTGCCGCAGCGAGCGCAGGGTGGGCGCGACGGCGTTCTTGTCGGCGAACGGGGTGTCAAGGGCGGCGGGCAGCAGCTCGGTCCAGAACTCCAGGAGGGAGTCGGCCCATTCGCCGGAGGTGTGCACGGAGCGCGCCAACCGGTCGCGGATCAGGGCGATCTGACGGGGCGCCAGTTCCTCGACGACGTACGTGTACAGCGGGTGGGGTTCCTCGCCGAGGTTGTTCGCGCTGCGTTCCATGAGGGCCTGGCAGTACGTCTCGACGACGGCGTCCTCGGTGAGGAGGGCGATCTGTTCGTAGGCGTGCAGGATGCGGGCCCAGCCGGAGACGCCGTGCCGGGGCCGGTCGCCGAGGCGCAGTTCGATGCCGGGGACGTCGGTGGTGACGTCGTCGGGGAGGCTGCTGTGCAGGCGGACCAGGACCTTGACGGGCTCCTGGTCGGTGCCCTCGACGACCTCGACCTGCCCCTTCCACAGGGCGCACAGCAGGCGGTGCAGGATCTCGCGGCGGTCCTCCGCGGTCGCCGCGAGCCACTCGCCGCCGCGTCCGAGGCGCTGGCGCCAGTCGAGGTAGTCGGCGGCGACCTCGGTCTCGCGCGCCTTCGCCCAGCGCTTCAACACCTTGCGGACTTCCGGGACTTCGGTGAGGCTCATCTCGCGGCGGAACAGGACGACGGTGATCGAGTCGGTGTCCACGCCGTTGAACTCGGTGCTCCCGCGCGGCAGCGAGAGGTGCTTGCGGAGGTAGTCCTCGACGGTGTCCTTCGCCGACGAACGCGGGTACACCACCAGGACCTTGAGCGGTCCGCCGCCCTCGGGCACGAAGCCGTGCGGGATCAGCCCGGCGATCTTGAACCGGAACTGGTCGAGCGCGGCCTTCCCGACGGACTCGGCGGAGGCACCGACCCCGGCCGCCGCCTCCAGCAGCATGGCCATGGACGGCAGGAGGGGCTTCTCGTCGTGCAACGTGCCGCTCTGCGCGAAGAGTTGCTTGATCCGCTGCTCGATCGCCGCCTTGACGGGTGCGACGGCCGCGTCCGGGTTGCGGCGGGCGATCGTGCGGGCCGCCTGCCACGCGTCGGCGTCGACGAGGGCGTGCACGAGCGCCGCCTCGTCGTCGCTGTCCCTCAAGTTCTCGCGTTTCGTGAGGCGTTCACGCAGGTCGTCGTAGAAATCGGTGAGGTTGTTCTGTGGCGGCAGCAGGTAGGAGACGCCTGTGCGGTCGTCGTACAGCTCCAGGACCTGCGCCTTGTAGGCGCGCGGCTCCTCCTCGCGGTGCTTGTGGAACGCCTCGACGAGGGCGGCGATCTCGGCGGTGAGGGCGGCGGCCTTGGGGCGCCAGCGCTGCTCCTCCGCCCGCCACGCCTCGTGCCAGATCGCCTTGGTGCGGGCGGCGTACCAGGTGTTCTGCTCGGCCTCGGTCCGCGCGCGCAGTTCGTCGTGCCGGGTGCGCGCGAGGCGGGCGGCGATGCCGTCCTTGAACTTCGGTACGGGCGGCGGGAGGAGGGCCCGGTGCTCGCCGCCGCCGGGTTCGCGGGCCCGGCTCTCCAGCATGCCGAGGACACCTTGCCGGGTGACCGGGTCGGGGTCGCCGGGGACGCCCTTGACGACGCGTTCGACCTGGAAGGGGTCCATGGTGCGCAGGGCGCGCTCCAGCGCCGTCTGCGGCGAGAACTGCTCCGCGAGCACCGGCACACGGCGCGCCACCCGGCGCCGTAGATCCTCCAACGTCGCCTGCATCTCGCGCAGTCGGGTCGTCAGGGACTCCTCGATGCCGGCGCCGCCGCGCTGCGCGGGGCGGGCCTCGGGCGGCGGGAGGGGATCGCGGTTCCACAGCTCTTCGAGCCCGGCGTCCGCGAACATGCGGCGCACCGTCCCGGCGTACTCGTGGCTGTGCTGCGCGGAGGCGTCCGCGAGCCGGGACACGCCGTGTGCGAGCAGGCGGGCGGAGACCAGGTCGGCGAGGGGTTCCAGGGGGACGGTCATGGAGGCGACGAGGCTCGTGGAGACGCCCCGGTGACCGATGCCCGACTTGGCGCGGATGCGGCGCTTGGCGTCGGAGTTGATGAAGCTGGACGCGAAGGTCTGGTGCTCGTCGTCCCGCCCGGGGGCGTCGCCCAGTTCGGCGCCGATCAGCGACATGATGAGCGACACCATCGACCGGCGCAGGTCGTCCGGGCGGATCCCGGCGGTGCGGCTGAAGAGGAACGCCGTCGGCATGACCCCGGCGTCCAGGCGTACGGTCCGGTCGTGCGGGTAGCGGATCGCGGTCCCGGAGGCGTGGTCGACGTCGCCGATCACGTCGTCCGCGACGGGCACGTTCTGCTCGTCGACGAGCCGGAACAGGTCCACCACCGCGCGGGCGGCGTTGAGTTCGGCGTCCCGGCCGCCGCCCTTGGCGAGGGGGAACGCGGACGGCATCACGACCAGCGGGTAGATGCGGGCGCCGCTGAAGTTCTTCTCCTTGAACGCCTGCCCGATGAAGTGCAGGTAGTCCAGGAAGATCCCGGTGCCGGTGCCCCCGGCGACGGAGAACGCCACGAACACGTCGCATCCGGAGATCGGTCCGCCGCCGAGCCGGCTCAACTCGCCGCCGGAGCGGCCGATGATGTCGATGGCCTGCTGCAACGGGCCCATCACGGGCGTCATGTCGTCCCGCAGGAGCGTCCCGAACAGGGCGGCGCGGCCGACCGTGGGGAGCTGGCCGGCGCCGTTGCGCAGCGGGGTGATGCGCGGCTCGGTGGCCTGCGGGGGCAGCCAGTCGCGGGTCTCGCGCGGGATCGCGGCGCGCAGTTCGCGGGTCACGCTCGGCGAACTGTCGTAGCCGGGAAGGAGATCGTGGGTTGCGCGGGCGGTGCGCGCGTACGCCGCCTGGAGCGCGGGTTCCACGCTCAGGTGCGGGAGCCGGGCCAACTCGGCCTCGCTGTAGTCGGCGTACACGAACTGGAGGCATTCGGGCAGCTGGTAGCGCTGGTTGATGCCGCGCGAGGCGAGCGCGGTGCCGTCCGGGCCGCACAGCGCGGCGCGCAGCCGGCGTTCGAGTTCGGCGCCGACGAGCCCTCCGGTGCCGCCCAGGCCGACGTAGAGCATCGGTTGGTTGATCTTCATGGGGTGCCTTCCCGCTGGCGGTTCACAGGTCGGGGTGGCCGACCTCGGAGGCGTACGGCGACCAGGTGTCCGGGGGCGGCGAGGGCGTGCCGTCGACGACCTTCAGGACCAGGTCGGCGCCCGCGCTCACGCCTTCGCCGGGCCGTACGGTCACCGGTTCGTCGGTACCGCGCCGCAGTTGGGCGTCGCCCTCGGGGGTGCGGCGCATGGCCCACTCGCCCTGCGCGGAGCGCCGTACGCGGGGGCTGTCGCCGTCGTCCTCGACGTCGAAGCGGTACCAGCCGCCCCGGCCGTCCAGCACCGGGTGGGTGGCCAGTTCGCGGCCCCAGGGGTCCGCCAGGACGAGCGTGCCGCGCGGGCGTGCGGCGCGCCTGCGGGTGTGCAGGCGCAGGGCGGCCCAGGCGGCGGCGAGCAGCAGGAGCAGGGCCGCGCCCGCGGCGACCCACGCCCACGGGTTGGCCTTCTTGCTCACCGAGACCGTGTCGAGGAGCTGGTCGTCGAGGACGGTGCCGGTGTCGTCGGTGACGACGATCTTGCCGCCGAGGGCGGTGGGGTCGGTGCGGACGCGGAAGCCGAGGTGGTCGCCGACGGTGAGTTTCACCGTGGTGCGGTGGGCCTCCGCGCCGGGTGCGACCGTCACGTGGCGCGGGGTGAGGGTGAGCCCGGTGGCCTTCGTGTCGGCGAAGGCGAGGGTCAGGGTGCGGGGCTTCGTGTCCGTGTTGGATACGGTGAGCTGCGCCTCGTGCGTGTCCCCGGGGTGCAGTTCGGCGCCGCCGAGGGCGAGGGCGGCCTCCAGGGACCTGCCGGGGGTGAAGACCGCGGCGGGCTGACTGCGTACGTCGGGCTGGAGGCCGACCGCCATGACCTTCGACGTGAACAGGAGCGCGCCGGACGCCTGCCGGGGCACGGTGACGGTGCCGGCGAACCTGCCGCGGCCGTCCCCGGCCAGCGCGAACGGCACCGGCCTCGCGATGCCCTCGCCACCGAGGGTGCCGGTGACCGTGATGCCGCGCAGGTCGCGCGGGTCGGGCACGGACTCCTCGCGGGTCAGGATCGGCACCCGCATCTCGACCTTCGCGCCGGGCGCGGGCGCGTACTCGCTGAGCGAGATCGTGGAGCGCACCGCGCCGTGCCACAGCACGCTGACGCTGGCCGCCTTGTCCCGGTGCCCCTCGGGCGCGTCCAGCGCGACCTTCCACCTCCCGGGCAGGGGGCGGGTGACGCGCAGCGACTCGGTGGCGGTGCCCTGCCCGGTGAACGCGTACGTCGAGTCCGCGTCCCCCGTACCGGGCTCGACGGGCCTGCCTCTCGGGTCGTAGTACTTCACGGTGACGGCCGGGTCGCCCTTCTCGACGACGATCGTGCCCTCGGTGGCCAACGGCGAGATCCGGACGGCGAGTTCGCCCGGCGGGCGCTTCGAGCCGCCCTCGTCGCGGTAGTAGCAGCGGGCCGTCGCGAAGGCGTCCTGGAGGGCGCCGCTGATGCGCTCGGGGCCGTCGGCCATGTGGGGGCGGGGGCGGGCGTCCTTCAGGTTGGCGCAGCCCGCCCGGTAGCCGGCGTCGGCCATCTTCGTGAGCGCGTTCTCGTCGGCCCTGCCGAAGCCGAGCGGCCAGATCTGCACGCGCGCGGCGGCGGCCTCGGCGAGCGCGTCCGCGAGGTCCTTCTCCGCGGCCTCCTGGGCCGTGACGGCGTCCAGGTTGCGGTACTTGAGGCTGTCCTTCACCTCCAGGACGCCGTCCGTCATCAGGAACAGGACGCGCGGGTCGGTGTCCGGCGCGGACCGCAGGTCGGCGACGGCCTGCCGGATCACCTCGATGAAGTCGGTGCCCGCGCCCTCGTTCTGCTCGCGCCGCCGCAACCGCCCCGCGCAGTCCGCCGTCCTGGCCCGCGCCAGCGCGTCCAGGGCGCGCGCCGGGCACACCTTGTCTACGGCGGTCTGGCCCTCCTTCTCGGCGCTCGCGAAGCCCAGGACCTCCAGCGTGGAGCGGTTCGACGGCTCACTGACGGCGATCGCGCCGACCGCCTCACGCTCCCGGCCGACATCGGCGGGGTCCAGGCTGCCGGACTGGTCGACGGCCACGACGTAGTGGACGGGGCGGTCGGCGGCCGGGGCGGGTGCGGCCTGCGCGGGTACGGCTGCTGCGGGAATGGCGAGCGCGGCCGTGGCCGCGCACAGTACCCGTGAAATGGTCAATCTCGGTGCTCCCCTGAAATCGAGCATGGAATCGCGTGTGGAATCGCGTCACCTCAGGAGGCACCCCTCTCCCCAGGGGCACCTCCGTGTGGACGTTCACGCTATTCCCGCCGGACAGCCGACGTGTCTGATTTCCATAAGAGCGTGGCGAATTAGTTGCGGAGAGTTCGATTGGAAATCGATCAGTGATTGACCGTGTTCTTTTTTCGATTTCCGGTGACTATTTCTGACCGGGTTGGACGTCCAGGAGCGCGGCAAACCGGAATTCCTGTAGGCGCAGGGTCTCGGCGTCGCGCGGGCGGGCCGCGCCGAACGCGTCCATGCGGCGGCGCAGTTCGCGGCGGCGGGCGCGGGGGTCCTCGCACCAGAGCTGGAAGAAGCCTCCGGAGCGCAGGACGACGACCGAGCCGAGCGGGGGCAGGTCCGCGTGGCCGGCGTCCTGCGCCCACGCGTCTTCGGCGAGGCGTACCCGGTGCAGGCCGTCCGGGTCGCGGTAGGGGCGGTGGTCGGCGAGGGTGTGGCGGCTCAGCCAGCGGCCCGCCTCCTCCTCGAACCGGTTGCGCGCGTCGCCGCTCGCCACCGCGAGGGCGCTGACGCAGCCGGGGGCGCCGTCCAGGGCGCGGCTCAGCACGGGGTCGGGTTCGCCCCGGTGGGGGCGGGTGCAGACCAGGTGGCGGCCGTCGGCGGTGCGGACCACGTGGGCCAGGAGGTACTCGACGTCCCAGGCCAGGGCCTTCGGGTCGGACACGCCGGGTTCCGCGAGGGCCTCGGCGGCCTCCGGGCGGAAGGGGTCGGGGGCGAGGAGCGCGGGGGGTGAGGTCCAGGTGTCGAGGGGGGACGGGCCTGCCGGTCCCCGTTCGGCGTAGCTCTCGGGTAGGGGGGTACCGGTCCAGGCGTCGAAGTGGACGATGCGGCGGTCGCCGAGCTTCACCGTGTACATCTCGCCGGCTTCCAGGGAGCGTTCACCGAGGGGGGTGAGCGCCAACTCGCCCTGGTGGTCGGTGAGGTGGCCGACCGCCGTGAGGTAGGCGAGGGCCTGGCGGGTCAGCGCCGGGTCCAGGGCGAGGAACGAGGCGAGTCCCTCGGGAGTGGTGACCCCCGCTTCGGCGACGGCTCTGATCAGGTAGCGGTCGATCAGCTGGTACGGCTCGGCGGCCGTCACCCTCGCCTCGACCTCCACCCGCCACACCGGCAGCAGGAGGTGGTGGACCGACTCGGGGGCGGCCCTCAGGTGGAACGCCGCGTGCTCGACGGCTCGGGCGGGCGGGAAACCGAGGGGGTTGTGGCGCTGGCGGGGGATCATGCGGTGCGGGCTCCGAGGCGTGCTTCGAGGTCGCGGGACGGCAGCGACTCGCCGACGTCCGCCGTGTGTTCGCGCAGGGCGCGGGCCAGGTCCCGGAAGCCCTCGTCGGTGGCCCGGGTGAGGGTGTCGAAGTCGCCCACGAGGATCAGGCGGCGCCGGGCCCTGGTGAACGCGACGTTGGCGCGCCGGAGTTCGTCCAGGAAGCCGACCTCGCCGGACGGGTTCGACCGGGTGAAGCCGTACAGGACCACGTCCCGTTCGCCGCCCTGGAAGGAGTCGACCGTCGCGATGTCCCCCGTGCCGGGCGGGAGGTCCTTCAACAGGTTGCGGATCAGGGCGGCCTGGGCCCGGTAGGGGACGATGACCGCCCACTCCTCGTCGTCCGCCGTGCAGCGGCGGGCCAGGGCGGCGAGGAGGTCGGCCTCGGCGCGGTTGACGCGGGAGCGGGGGTCGCCGCCTTCGGCGCGGTCGGCCGGGGGGAGGTCGCAGGTGTCGATGAGGGCCAGGGGGGTGCGGAAGAGGGGGCGGGGGGCGGGCCAGTCGGGGTGCGGGGGTTTCGGGGAAGTGGTGGCGGGACGGCGGGGGTCGCCGGGGCGGCCCGGGTTGCCGCGGGTGGTGCCGGGCGCCGGGGCATCCGGGGTGTCCGGGGTGTCCGGGGTGAGCAACTGGCCGTCGTAGAACGCCTTCGAGCAGAAGTCGGCGATCTCGCGGGGCATGCGGCGTTGGGTGCGCAGGGGGGCGACGGCCGTGTCCGGGAGGTGGTCCTGGAGGAGTTCGAGGATGCTGCGTACGGTCAACTCGGCGGCGTCCGGGCCGTGTTCGGCGTGGACCCGGGAGACCGTCTCGTCGTCCGCGTACGGCGGGAGCTGGCGGTGGTCGCCGACCAGGACCGCGCGCGGGGCACGCACCAGCGGGACGAGCGCGTCGGCCGTGGTGATCTGGCCGGCCTCGTCCACGACGACGAGGTCGAACTCGACGCCGGTCAGCAGCTCCGGTCCGGCGCAGCCGCTGCTGGTGGCGCCCACGACGTGGGCGTACCGGACGAGTTCCGCGTGCAGTTGGCCGTTCGCCGCGCGCACGTCGTCCCGCCACTGCGCGAGGACCGTGCGGCGGGCCGCGAGGAGGGGGTGCGCGGTGCGGGTCCAGCGGGCGAACTCGTGCAGGTCCCGCGGCGCGTCGCCGACGGGGGCGAGCAGGGCGCGGCACGGGGCCTCGGCGTACTCCGCCTCCTTCCGCCAGCGGGTCACCTCCCGTGCGGCACGCTCCACGTTCTCGCGCTGCTCGTGCACGGCGGGGTGGTCGCGGGTCGCCTCGTCGAGCGCGTCCTCGGCGGTGCGGCGCTCGCGTGCGGCCTGTTCGACGGCCTCGTCGTAGACGGCCAATGCCTTTTCGGCGCGGGCGAGTTGGCGGCGGCGCCACCAGTTCGGGCGGGGGCCGGTGTCGTCGGCGTGTCCGGTGTGCCCGGTGAGCTGTGTGAGGCGTTCCAGCCGGTCCGCCGTACGGGCCCTGCGGTCCAGGGTGCGGGCCAGGCGTACGGCGCTGCGGTCCAGCCGCAGCTGCGCCGGGCCCGCGACGCCCCGGCGGGCCTCGTCCAGCGCCGCCCTCGCGTCCCGCTCCCGCTCCCGCGCTGTTTCCAGGGCGCCGACGGCCTCGCACAGCGCCTTGGGCCAGCGGTCGGCGCCGGGGCCGCCCGAGGTGTGGGCGGAGAGGCGGGCGCCGACGCGGTCCAGGATGCCCTGGCGGAGGTCCGTCGCGCGGTGGTCGAGGAGGAGGTGGCGGGCAGCGGGGTCGACGCGGTGTTCGGGGCCGACCCTGAGGGTGACGAGGTCGGCGGGGAGGCGGGTGAGGACGTTGTCGACGGCGGTGTTGCTGTGGGCGGTGAGGAGGACCCGGTGGCCCGACTCGGCTGATGCGCGGGCGAGTTCGGTGATGACGGTGGTCTTGCCGGTGCCGGGTGGGCCGATGATGGCGCTGAGGTCCTGGGTGGTGAGGGCGGTGTGGAGGGCGGCCTGCTGCCATGGGTCCAGGGCCGGGGTGGGCGGCGTCGCGGGAGGGCTGCCCTTGACCGGCGTCGAAGTGTCTCGCCGTGTACGGGTGTTGCTCCGGCCCCGCAGGGTTTCGCGGGGTTCCTTGTCCGTGCCCGGGCGGGGGGCGCGGGTGCCCGCGAGGATCGGGAGGAGGTGGGGGTTGCGGGTGTGGCCGTCGCGGAGGGCGGTGAGGGCGTCGGTGCGGCGGGCGTGCACCGTGGTGTTCTCGACGCGCTGCAACTCGCCCTGCTTCGGGAGGTGTTGCCAGTCGACCGGCCGGTCCAGGGCCAGGGTGAGGCGGGCGCCCCGCTGGTCGACGGACAACACCTGGCCGCGCAGGGCGGGTTCACCGGCGACCCTGAGGACCTCGTCCTCGGCGGGGACCCGGCGGCCGTGCAGGACGAACGTGTACGTCGCGCGGTGGGCCGTCGGGAGGACGTCCCGGTACGTGAACGGCCGTGCCGCCGCCGCTCGTTCGCGTTGCAGCTCGTGTTCCGTGTCGACGGCCTTCGTGAGGAGGTCCAGGTGGCGGGCCTCGCGTTCGTCGGGGGCGCGGTGGCCCTTCGTCGCGATCTCCTTGCGCAGGAGGTCCCATTCGACGGTGAGGCGGTCCCAGTGCGTGTCGGCGTGGCCCGGGGGTGTGTCGCGGACGGTCCACGCGGTGGGGCGCAGCAGGAGGCAGCCCCGGGCGAGGCGGTGGTGGTCGTCGAAGCGGAGGGGGGTGACCGTACGGACCTGGTAGCCACGGCCGTCCGGCGCGGGGACGAGCAGCGCGAGCCAGCCCCTGCCGTACAGGGCGAGGGCCTGTTGGCGTCTGCCGGGCGGGGGGAAGGTGGCGGGGGTGGTGTCCCTCGCGGTGAGGTCGGCCTCCACCTCCTCGATCGTGCCGGGGAGATGGGGGTGGTCGCGGCGGAGGCGGGCGAGGATGCCGTCGAGAGAGCGGGAGGGGGTGAGGACCAGGGGGGTGGGGAGGTCCAGGGTGCGGGTCAGCATGGGGTGGGATTCTCGGTGAGGGCGGCGGCGGATCGGCGGAGGCGGTCGGCGAGTTCGGGGGCGGTGGGCCGGGCGGCGGGGTCGGGGCCGAGGGCGGTGCGCAGGAGGTCGTCCAGCGGGGTGGGAGCGGTCGGGAGGTAGGTGCGCAGCGGGAGCGGGCGGGTCGGTGCGGGGGGTGTGCCGGTGAGCAAGCGGTAGGTGAGGGCGGCGAGTTGGTGGATGTCGGTGGGGGGACCCAGGTGCGTGGGGCGGTAGGTGGCGTACTCCTGCTCGGGAGCCCGGTAGCCCGGGTGTCCCTCGCCGGGGTGAGGGCGGCGGAAGGCGGCACCGAGGTCGCGCAGGCGCAGGGAGTCGGGTGTGAGGAGGAGGACGGTCTCCGGGGACAGGGCGCGGTGGGCCAGGCCCGCGTGGTGGAGGAAGGCGAGGGCGTCGGCCAGGCGGGCGCAGGCTTCGAGGAGCCGGCGCTGTGCGCCACCGGGCAGGGGCAGCGCGTTGAAGGCGTCCGCGACGGTCGGGGCCGGGCGCCCTCTGCCGTAGCCGGCGAGCGGCCAGGTGAGGGCCAGCAGGGTGGTGTCGCCGCGGGCCTCGTAGATGCCGCGCGGCGGCAGTTCCCGCCAGGTGTTGTGCGGGGCACGGGGAAGGAACTCGTTCTCTCTGCGCAGCGCTTCCCGCCCCTGGCCGCGCCCTTCGGCCTTCCGCAGCCACGCGAACCGGGCCATGGGGCCGAGGCGCAACGCCCGTCCCCAGAAGACCCCGTCCTGTTCCCCGAGTTGATCGGCCTCCAGCAGGAATCTCGCCTCCGCGACGCGCACGGAGGCCCCCGCCCGCCACCCACGCGGTACGTCCACCCGCGCTTCGATCACCTCGGGGACGTCCTGCTCTTCCTCCTCGCACTCCAGCTCCCGCACCACCGCCACCGCGAACGCCGCCGCGTTGCGCGCCCCCGCCTCCTCGCCGGCGCGCGTCCGGTCCCTGATCCCGCGTACGGTCACCGTCGGCCACCCCTGGTGCATGTGCGCCGCCTGGGCCAGCCCCGCGCTCTCGGTCTCGACGGCCAGCGCGTCTTCGTAATGCCGGCGCAGCCGCTCACGGAAGGGGGACCTGTCCCCCTCAAGGACCACCTCCCCGGCGACGACCGGTCCGAAGCGGACGGCCGGGGCGCCCTGCCCGCGCCGCCAGCGGCGGTGGGCCGCGGCGGCCGACTGCCGTACCTCGTGGGCGAGTTGCCAGCTCTCCGGCCGGGCATGGAACCCGTCGTCGGTGACCTTGGCTCCGTGCACCCCGTACACCTTGGTGGCGACCACCACGTCCCCGACGGCGACATCCGCGCGCAGCGCTCCGGCGAGGCCGACGAACATCACGAGCCGGGGGCGGAACCGCTTCACCGCGTGGGTCGCGACGACGGCCGCTCCCCCGTTCCCCGTACCGATCTCCGCGAGAGCGACCCGCCAGCGTGTCCCGTCGATCCAGCCGAGCCGGTACACGGTACCGATCCCGTCGCGGGCCGAACTCTCCCGGTCTCCCGCCAGCAGTCTTTCCACCGCGTCGAATTCGACGTGCGACGTGGTGAGGACGACGACCGTGGGGCCGCCGTCCTGTTTTTCTCGCGCGTTGGCCACGCCTGCACCCCCTCGACCCGGACGGTGGACAGCACGGCCACTTTAGTCACGGTACGGAGAGGCCAGGAAGAAATTCGGCAATCCCCGGGGTCCGGCCGAATTCGCACAGCCGAGCCCTTTTCTGTTTTTCCGTCAGACCAGCACCCGCAGCTCCGGAAGTCTCGGCGCGGTTCCCGGGATGACGTCCCGTTTGAGGCTCTCCGGCCCGCCCGCGAGCCGTAGTTGGGGAAACCGTTCGAGCAGGACGCCGAGCGCGACCTCGCAGTGCACCCGGGAGAGCCCGGCGCCGACGCAGTAGTGGATGCCCTGCCCGAACCCGAGGTGTTCCTCGGTCCCGGCGCGGGTGATGTCGAGCCGGTCCCCGTCGGGGAAGCGCCGGGGGTCGCGGTTGGCGGAGACGAGGACGAACTGCACGCAGTCCCCCTTCCGCACCCGCGTCCCGTGCAGGTCGGCATCCTGCGCGGCGAGCCGCATCCGGACGACGATGTCGGGCCCGCACCAGCGCACGAACTCCTCGACCGCGCGCGGCATGAGCGTCATGTCGTCGCGCAGGAGCCGGAGTTGGCCGGGGTGGGTGAGGAGTGCGGCGAGGCTGTTGATGAGGAGTTGGGCGGTGTTGTCGTAGCCGGCCATGACGACGTTCATGACCATGGCGACGGCCTCGACCTCGTCCAGCCCGCGGGCGAGCCCGCTGAGGAGGTCTTCGCCGGGGGCCCGGCGGCGTTCGTCGAGCAGCCGGGTGATCGTCTCGATCAGCGGCGGCGAGGACGCGCCGAGCCGTTCGGGGTCCATGGCGAGGATGTCGTCGCCCCAGCGCCGGAAGACGGCCCGGTCCGCTTCGGGTACGCCGACGAGTTCGCAGACGGCGGTGAGGGCGGAGGGGAAGGCGAGGCCCTCCACCAACTCCAGTGTTCCGTCCACCGAGTCGGCGAGCGCCTCGGTGAGCAGGTCGTGGGTGATCCCGGCGATGCGGGGGCGCAGCGCCTGCATGCGGCGGGCGGTGAAGGTGCGGGCGACGGCGCCGCGCAGCCGCGTGTGGGCGGGCGGGTCGGCGTCGAGGGCGGAGACGAGGAAGTACTTCCGCATCTCCTCGGGCAGGTTGAGCATGTCGACGAGGACGCGGCGGGGGTCGTCGCCGGTGTGTCCGTCGACCTTCTCCGGGGTGTGCACGAAGCGCGCGTGGTCGCGCAGCCCCTCGCGGACGTCGTCGTAGCGGGTGACGAGCCACACCGGCTGCGTCTCGGTCAACCAGCCGCGTACGACGGGGCCTTGCTCGCGGATGACGCCGAAGGAGGCGGCCGGGTCGGCGAGGAAGCCGCGGTCGAGGAGGAGGGGTTCGTTCGGGGGGCGGCGGGTGGGGGTGTCCGTCAGGTCGGTCAAGGGGTGCTCCAGAGCGGGGAGTTCAGTGCAGCCGGACGGCGATGTCCTGGACGAGTTCCGCCTCGTGGGGGACGAGGAAGAAGTGGTCGCCGGGGAAGGTGCGCAAGTCGTAGCCGCTGGTGGTGAGTTCGGACCAGGCGTGGACGTCGGCGAGGGGGCAGTGGGTGTCGTCGATGCCGGTGTAGGCGGTCACGGGGGTGCGCAGGGGGATCGCGCGGGGCGGGCGGTAGGTCTCGATCAGGCGGTAGTCGGCGCGCAGGGCGGGCAGGAGGAGTTCGCGCAGCTCCGGGATGTCGTACACCTCGGCCTGGAAGTCGCCGAGTCCGCGCACGGTCGCGATCAGTCCGGCCTCGTCGTCGGGGTCCACTCCGGCGGGGCGGGCGCGGTGCGGGGCGGCCCGGCCGGAGGCGTACAGCCGCTCGGGGCGCACGCCGCGCCGTTCCAGCCTGAGGGCGACCTCGTAGGCGATGGCGGAGCCCATGCTGTGGCCGAACAGGGAGACGGGGAGGTCGAGCCGGCCGGCCAGGGCCTCGGTGACGGCGTCCGCCATCGCGGCCATGTCCGCGATGCAGGGGTCCATCAGGCGGTCCTGGCGGCCGGGGTAGCGGACGGCCAGCACCTCGACGTCGTCCGGGAGGTGGGCGCTCCAGCCGTGGAAGAACTGGGCGGTGCCGCCGGCGTGCGGGAAGCAGATCAGCCGGCGGCGGGGCGGCCGGGCGGTGCGGTGGGCGCGGAACCAGCGGTCGGCGGTGTGCTGCGGGGGCGGGGCGGGGTGCCGGGTGGGGGCGAGGTGGGGCATGGCGGTGCGGTGCCTAACTGCTAGCGGAACATGCCGAACTGACGTGACGTCAGCAGCGAGAGGAAGTACGGGAGTTTGTCGACGGCCCGCTTCGGGACCTGGACGGACTGCACGGTGCCGTGGGTGCGGTCGGTGACGACGAGGGTGAAGACGCCGTCCTGCTCGACGAGTTCGGCGGAGTAGACGAGGGTCTGGGTCTGCATGGGTGCGCTCCTTTCGAGCTGGTCTTTCAGCTGGACTCTTCAGCGGGCCGTTTCGACTCAGGGAGTCGTTTCGGCTCAGGGGGTCGTTTCGGCTCAGGGGGCCGTTTCGGCGAGCCACGTGTCCCACGCGGCGTCGTCGGTGTCCGGGGCCGGCGTGAACAGGTGGTGGCCGACCCACAGCGGCCAGTCCCAGCGGGCCCCGTTGAAGAAGCGGTACAGGCCGTCGGGGCCGCGCAGTCCGAGGAAGTCCCCGTCCCGGTGGTCGACTTGGACCTCCACCGGACCGCCGGGCAGCAGGGCCACGACCACGTCTCCCGCCGCGGCCCCCGGCGGCACGCCGAGCCTCTCCCGTACCGCGTCGAAGGCGTCCGGCGACGTGGGCGGCCCGGGCCTGGACGCCTTGACGTACGTGGCGGGGCGCCCGTCGAAGTGCCGCAGGTACTCCGCGAGGCTGTGCTGGTAGAAGTCGACGTGCCGTTCGGCCGCGTCGGCGCGGGTGTCCCAGCCGTCGTCGGGGGTGCCGGTGTGCACCCAGTGGATGCCCATCCGCAGCAGGGAGCCGTCCTCGTGCGGCTCGACGCGGTAGCTGAGGGTGTTGGTGAAGCCGTCCACGTCGGGGGTGCGGCAGGCGAATTCGTGCGGCGGGTCCCAGGCGACGACCGTGGAGGAGCCGCGCGAGACGGCGCCGCCGAGGCGGGGTTCGACGTCCATGGGGTACAGCCAGCCGACGTTGCCGTCGGTGGTGGCGACCGCGCGGAAGACGCGGTCGGGCGTGCAGGGCAGGACCTGTTCGCGGGTCACCTTCAACTCGCGGGTGGGGGTGAGTTCCTGAGTCTCGGTCACCTCGGTGGTCACTTCCTCGAGTTGTGGGTGACGGGCAGCGCCGTGAGGCGGCGTTGCAGCGGGTTGGGGCGCCAGTCCAGCTCGTCCGGGCCGACCGCGAGGCGCAGGCCGGGGCAGCGGGCGAGGAGGGTGGAGACGGCGATCTCGGTCTCCAGGCGGGCCAGCGGGGCGCCCAGGCAGAAGTGCGGTCCGTGGCCGAAGCCGAGGTGCCGGGGGTGGGCGCGGGTCAGGTCGAGGCGGTCGGGGTCGTCGTAGCGCCCGGGGTCGCGGCCCGCCGAGGCGAGCAGCAGGTAGACCAGGTCGCCGGGGGGCAACGTACGGCCGCCCAGGTCGAGTTGCTCGGCGGCCACCCGGACGATGGCCTGGCTCGGGGTGTCGTACCGGACGAACTCCTCCACCGCCTGGCGGATCAACTCCGGTTCGGCCCTCAGGTGTTCGAGCTGGTCGGGGTGGCGCAGGAGGGCGAGGAGGCCGTTGCCGACGAGGTTGGTGGTGGTCTCGTCGCCCGCCGTGATCAGCATGAAGCAGGTGGAGAGGACCTCGTGGTCGGTGAGCCGGTCGTCCTGCGCCTGCGCGGTGACCAGGGCGCTGATCAGGTCGTCGCCCGGGTCGGCGCGGCGTTCGCGGGCGAGGCCGGTCAGGTAGGTCTCGAAGGCGTCGACGACCTTCTCGGCCTTGTCGATGTCCTCGTGGATGCGGCCCAACCCCCGGAACCACTCCTTGACTTGGGCGCGGTCCGTCTCGGGGATGCCGAACAGTTCGCAGACCACGGCGTGCGGGAGGGGTGAGGCGACGGCGGCGAGCGCGTCGAACGTGGACCCGCCGGCCTCGTCGATCAGCCGGTCCACGACCCCTTGGATCCGGGGCCGCAGCTCCTCCACCCGCCGTGCGGTGAACGCCTTGTTGACGAGTTTCCTCAGGCGCGCGTGGTCCGGCGGGTCGGTGTTGCTCATGACGCGTCCGAGCCGCGCGACGAGCCGGCTCAGCTGCCGCATCCGGCCGTCCTGCGCGACGAGCGCGCCGGTCATCCGGTCCTTGTCGTTCGACAACCGCAGGTCGCCCAGGGCCTGTTCGACGTCGTCGTACCGGAAGACATACCAGATCCCCTGCGCCGTACGGTGGATGGGATCGGCGCCGCGCATGCGGGCGTAGAAGGGGTACGGGTCCCGGCGGAAGGCGTCGCTCGCCATGGCCGCCGGGTAGTCGAGGGTGTCGGTGGGGGTCGCCGTCATCTCAGGCGTCCATGGCTTCCACGAGGCTCTTGGGCCGCATGTCCGTCCAGTGCTGCTCGACGTGGTCGAGGCAGGCCTGGCGGGTGTCCTCGGGGTGGGCGACGGTCCAGCCGTCCGGGACCTCGGCGAACGCGGGCCACAGCGAGTGCTGGCCCTCGTCGTTGGTGAGCACCAGGTAGCGGGCGGTGTCGTCCTCAAAGGGGTTGGTCGACATGGCGTCAGATCTCCTCTGTGTCGGTGGAGTTGGTGAGTTCGGCGATGCGTGCGGCGAGCACGGGGCCGAGTTGGGCGAGTGCGCCCGGCTGGGTCATGCGGTCGTGGCGTGCGGTGATGTCGTACGAGGTGATCGGGCCGTCGACGTACGGCTGCCACACGTCGGCTCCCGGGGAGTCCTGCTCGCGGTCGATCGTGGAGTTGAACAGGAGCATCTCGCCCTGGAACACGGCCGGTTCGAAGGTGAGGGCGAGGCTCGCGTTGTTGATCATCACGGCGACGATCGCTTCGAGGTGGCGGCGCTCAAGGCTGGCGAGCGCGCTGCCGCGCTGCCTGAGGACCGTCATCACCTCGTCGTAGGTGAGGTCGCCGTCCGGGAGTTCGCCGGGGTCGCAGTCCAACATGCCGACCAGGACGTCGCGTTCGGCCGGGACCGGCGCCTCGTCGAAGGTGAGGTCGACGACCGGGTAGGCGTCGAGGATCGCGAGCAACGCCGTGCGCTGGCCGAGGCGCCCGAGTTCGGTGGCGACCGCGTGCGCGATGAGTCCGCCGGCCGACCAGCCGAGGAGCAGGTAGGGGCCCTCCGGCTGGATCTTGCGGATCTGCTCCACGTAGTCGGCGGCCATCTCCTGGTAGCTGCCCGGCCTGGGTTCGTCCCGGGCGAGGCTGCGCGCCTGGATGGCGTACACGGGGTGGTCGGGGTCGACGTGGCTGAGCAGTCCGCTGTAGCACCAGCTCACGCCGCCGCCGGGGTGCACGCAGAACAGGGGTGTGCCGGTGCCGGTGGGCCGCAGCGGCAGGACGACGTCCAGCGAGCCGTCCGCGTCCTGGAGCGCCAGCCTGCCGGACAGCTCGGCGACGGTCGGGGCCTGGAACAGGGTCCGCAGGCCGATCTCGACGCCCAGGGTGTCCCTGACCCTCGCGACGAGGCGGGCCGCGAGCAGCGAGTGGCCGCCGAGGTCGAAGAAGCTGTCCTCGATGCCGATCCGCTCGACGCCTAGGGCTTCCGCGAAGAGGTCGCAGAGGACCTGTTCCTGCGGGGTGCGGGGGCCTCGGTGGGGGGTGGTGGACGGGGTGTGGCCGGGGGCGGGGAGGGCGGCGTGGTCGAGCTTGCCGTTGGGGGTGAGGGGGAGGGTGGGGAGGGGGATGTACGCCGAGGGGATGAGGTACGGGGGGAGGTGGCGGCGGAGGTGAGCGGTGAGGGTGGCGGGGCTCAGGCGGGGGTCGCACGCCGGGTCCGCCTCGGGAGCTACGGGTAGCACCTCACCCCCCGTACCGCCCTCAGCCGTCGCCGGAGCGCCGTACACCCCGTCCCTCTCAGGTACGAGGTACGCGACGAGCCGCTTGTCCCCCTCCCGGTCCTCCCGCACGACGACCGCCGCCTGGGCCACTGCGGGGCAGGCCGTGAGGGCGGCCTCGACCTCGCCGGGCTCCACGCGGAAGCCGCGTACCTTGACCTGGGCGTCGGCGCGTCCGGCGAATTCCAGCTCGCCGCCGCGCGTCCAGCGGGCGAGGTCGCCGGTGCGGTACATGCGGGCGCCGGGCGGGCCGTAGGGGTCGGGGAGGAAGCGTTCGGCGGTGCGGGCGGGCTGGCCGAGGTAGCCCCGCGCCACCCCCGTACCTGAGAGGTACACGTCGCCCACGACGCCGGGGGGTGTCGGCCGCAGGCGGTTGTCGAGGACGTACGCCCGCATCCCGGCCATGGGGCGGCCGAGCGGGACCGGGCGGGCCGGGTCGGGTTCCGTGTCCATGACGTGGTGGGCGGCGAAGGTGGTCGTCTCGGTGGGGCCGTACCCGTCGACGACCCGCAGACCGGGGCAGGCCGCCATGACGCGGGCGACCGCGGCGGCGGACACGACGTCGCCGCCGGTCCACACCTCCCGCACCCCGGCCAGCGCCTCCGGCTCCTCCTCGGCGAGGAGCCGGAACAGCCCGGCGGTGAGCCACAGCCCGGTCACCCGGCCGTCACCGATGGCCTGCCCCAACTCCCGGACGTCCAACCGGCCTTGGGGAGCGACGACGACCGTGCCGCCGTTCAGCAGCGGTACCCACAGTTCGTACGTCGAGGCGTCGAACGCGACCGGCGCGTGCAGCAGCACCCGGCGATGGGCGTCCCCGGCGAAGCAGGGCGCCTGCGCGAGCCCGGCGACGTCGCCGTGCGTGACGACGACTCCCTTGGGCCGCCCGGTCGATCCGGACGTGTACATCACGTACGCCGCCTGGTCCGCCCGGCACGTCACCTCGGGCGCCTCGGTCCGGGCCTCGGCCTGGATCAGCGCGGTGAGGACGTCCTCCGTGAGGACGAGCGCCGCGCCGGTCTCCCGGACGACGAGGTCGACGCGCGCGGGCGGGAACCCGGGGTCCAACGGCACATACGTACCGCCCGACTTGAGGATCCCGAGGAGTGCGACGACGAGGTCCGCCGACCGTTCCATGAGGACGGCGACGGCCGTCTCCGCCCCGACTCCCTGCCCGGCGAGGGCGTGCGCGAGCCGGTTCGACCGCTCGTCGAGCTGCCGGTACGACCAGGTGGTGCCGCCCTGTTCGACGGCGACGGCGTCGGGGGTGGCCAGCACCTGCCCGGCGAACAGGTCGGTGAGGGGGCGGACGGGGGCGAGTTCGGTGCCGGTGGCGACGGCGAGGAGGTGCCGGCGTTCCTCGTCGTCCAGGACATCGACCTGACCGATCGTCACGCCGGCGTTCCGGGAGGCGATGTCGAGGAACCGCACCCACCGGCTGACGAGTGTGCCGACCGTCCCGGGGTCGAACAGGTCGGTGGCGTACTCGACCGCGCCGACCAGCCCGTCCGGCCGCCCGTCCTCGGTGTACCGCTCGGCGAGGCTGAACGTGAGGTCGCAGCGGGCGGTCCCGGTGGGGACGGACTCGTGGCCGAGGGTGAGTCCGGGGAGCGTGAACTCGCCCGTGGGGGCGTTCTGGAGCGCCAGCATCACCTGGAACAGCGGGTGGTGGGCGAGGGAGCGGGCCGGGTTGACGACCTCCACGAGGTGCTCGAACGGCACGTCCTGGTGGGCGTAGGCCGACAGGGCGGTCTCCCGGACCCGGCCCAGCAGTTCGGCGAACGTCGGGTCGCCGGACGTGTCGGTGCGCAGGACGAGGGTGTTGACGAAGAACCCGACGAGGTCGTCGAGGGCCTCGTCGGTGCGCCCGGCGACCGGGCTGCCGACCGGCACGTCCTCACCGGCGCCGAGCCGGGTGAGGAGGGCGGCCAGGCCCGCTTGCAGCACCATGAACATGCTGGCGCCGTGCTGGGCGCACATCTCGCGCAGCCTGCCGTGGAGTTCGGCGTCCAGGTGCAGCGCGAGCTGGGCGCCGCGCTGGGACGCGGTGGCGGGCCGGGGCCGGTCGGCGGGCAGCGGGGTCCGGTCCGGGATGCCTGCCAACGCCTGCTTCCAGTAGGCGAGTTGTCCGGCGAGGCGGCTGTCCGTGTCGTCGGCCTCGCCGAGCAGCTCCCGCTGCCAGAGCGTGTAGTCGGCGTACTGGACGGGGAGTTCGGCCCAGTCCGGCGCCTCTCCCCGGCAGCGGGCGGCGTACGCGCTCGCCAGGTCGCGGGAGAGCGGGCCCATGGACCAGCCGTCGCCCGCGATGTGGTGGACGACGACGAGCAGGACGTGCGTTTCGGCGCCGAGCTTGAACAGGTGGGCGCGCAGGGGCGGTTCACCGGCGAGGTCGAAGCCGTGCCCGGCGGCCTCGGCGAGGAGTCCGGGGAGCCGCTCCTCGTCGGCGTCGAGGACGGACAGGGTGGGGCGGGCGGGGGCCAGGATGTGCTGGTGGGGCACGCCGCCGACGTCCGGGAACACCGTCCGCAGGCTCTCGTGACGGCCCGTCACATCACCGAGGGCCGCCTCCAGGGCCGCGCGGTCGAGGTGGCCGGTGAGGCGCAGGGCGAGCGGCATGTTGTAGGTGGCGCTCGGGCCCTCCATGCGGTGCAGGAACCACAGGCGGCGCTGGGCGAACGACAGCGGTACCCGCTCGGGCCGTTCGGCCCTGGTCAGCGCGGGCCTCGCGGTGCCGGCCCGGTCGAGGCGGGCGGCGAGGGCGGCCGGGGTGGGCGCCTCGAACAGGGCCCGGACGTCGAGTTCGACGCCGAGGGTCGCGCGGACGCGGGAGGCGAGGCGGGTCGCGAGGAGTGAATGGCCGCCGAGGTCGAAGAAGTTGTCGTCGACGCCGACGCGTCCGGTGTTCAGCAGCTCGCCGAACAGGTCGGCCAGCAGCTCCTCCTGGGGCGTGCGGGGTGCGCGGCCCGTGGTCGTGCGGTCCGCCTCGGGGGCGGGGAGGGCGGCGCGGTCGAGCTTGCCGCTGGCCGTGCGCGGGAGGTCGTCGAGGACGACGAACACCGACGGGACGAGGTGCTCGGGCAGCCGCTCGCGGGCGTGGGCGCGGAGGGTGGCGGGGAGATTGCCGGTGGCGCGGGGGGAGTTGGTGAGGGGGGTGCTCGACTCGGGGGCGGGTCGATAGAGGGTGGGGTGGCCTTGAAGTGTCCGGTGGCTCTCGGCGATGAGACAGACGTCGAGGAGGTCGGGGCCGTCGGGCGACCAGGTCACGTACGCGCGGCGCCCGCACGTGTACCACTCGTCGGGGTCCGGCGCGCCTTGCGGATCGCGTCCGGCCTCGGTGGCCAGCCGCGTGTTGGGCACGCCCGTGATCCGCAGGGCCGGGGTCGCGTCGGCCGCCGCGAGCGCCTGGTCCAGGGTGAACACGTCCTGACCCCAGGCAAGTTGGGTGACCTGAAGGGGCGCGGTCCCGGTCGGCCTGCGGAGGGTGACGTCGTAGCGGTGGCGGGTGAGTTCGTTGTGGTGGCGGCCCCGGCGGACCTCGATCGAGGCGTCCAGGCGCAGGTCCGGCGCGGTGAACCAGTCCGGGTCGACGAGAAGTTCCTCCTCCCGCCGCACCGCTTGGTCCACGGCGTCCGGGTCCTGCCCGTGCACGGCGGTGAGGAACGGCCGCAGCAGCCGCAGGTTGCGGACGTCTCCGAGGAACAGGGCGCCGCCGGGCGCGAGGAGACCCGTCAGCTTGCCGACGACGTCGCGGAGATACGCGCCGCTCGGGAAGTACTGGATCACCGAGTTGACGACGATCGTGTCGAACTCGCCCTCGGGCAGCCCGGTCACGTCGTGCGCGGGCTGGGTGCGCAGGACCACCTTGCCGGTCAACTCCGGCTGGTGGCGGACGTGTTCGGTGAGGACGCCGATCGCGGTCGCCGAGAAGTCGGTCGCCCAGTAGGTCTCGCAGTCGGGCGCGAGTTTCGCCAGCAGCAGGCCGGTTCCGGCGCCGACCTCCAGGATGCGGCGGGGGGCGAGGGCGCGGATACGGTCGACGGTGGCGTCCCGCCACTCCCGCATCTGCGCCTCGGGGATCGGCCGGCCGTCGTAACTGCTGTTCCAGCCGGTGAAGTTCTCACCGAACGCGGTCTGCGCCGCGGTCACGGGGAGGGCGTCGTAGGTCTCCCGCCAGGTCTCCACGATGTCCAGTTCGTGGTCACGGTGGGCGGTGGCCGGGACGACGTAGGCGATCAGGCGGTCGTCCCGTACCGTCACGACGCTGTGCGCGACGGCCGGGTGCTCGGTCAACTGGGCCTCGACCTCGGCGGGTTCGATGCGGAAGCCGCGCACCTTGACCTGGTCGTCGGCGCGTCCGGCGAACTCCAGCTCGCCGCCGCGCGTCCAGCGGACGAGGTCGCCCGTGCGGTACATGCGGGCGCCGGGAGGCCCGTACGGGTCGGCGACGAACCGAGCCGCCGTCAGGGCGGGCCTGTTGAGGTAGCCGCGCGCCAACCCGGCGCCGGACACGTACAGTTCGCCGGGCACTCCGGGCGGGACCGGCTGGAGGCCGGCGTCCAGGACGTACACGCGGGCGCCGGTGATCGGGCGTCCGATGGGCGGGAGTTGGCCGGTCGGGGTGAGCGGGTCGCTCATCGTCGCGCAGACGGTCGTCTCGGTCGGGCCGTAGGCGTTGATCATCCGGCGGCCGGGAGCCCACTTCGCGACGAGTTCCGGCGAGCACGCCTCGCCCGCGACGACCAGCGTCGAAGCCGTCAGCTCCCCTTCCAGCGCGACCAGTACGGACGGCGGGACCGTCACGTGGGTCACGTCGAGCTCGGTGAGCGCCGGGAGCGGGTTGCCGGGGGGCGGCAGGACGAGGGCCGCGCCGGTCAGCAGGGCCGTGTACAGCTCGGACACGGACGCGTCGAAGCTGGGTGAGGCGAACTGGAGGACGCGGCTGTCCGCGTCGATGGCGAACCGCTCGACCTGGCCCGCGACCAGGTGGGCGAGCCCGGCGTGGCTGACGACGACGCCCTTGGGGCGGCCGGTCGAGCCCGAGGTGTAGATGACGTAGGCCGGGTGCTGCGGCAGGACGCGGATCGGGGGTGTCGTGTCGGGGTGCCCGGTTGCCGTGACGGCTTCCGGGGAGTCGACGACGACCGCCGGCCGCGCGTCGTCCAGCATGAACGCGATCCGCGCCTCGGGGTACGCCGGGTCGACGGGCAGGTAGGCCGCGCCCGCCTTGAGGACGCCGAGGATGCCGATGACGAGTTCGACGGACCGGGGCAGCTTGAGCGCCACCAAGTCCTCGGGGCCGACGCCCTGTTGGATCAGGTGGTGCGCGAACCGGTTGGCGCGGGCGTCGAGTTCGGCGTAGGACAGCTCCCGCTCCCCCGCGACCAGCGCGACGGCGTCGGGGGTCGTGCGTACCTGGCGGGCGAAGGCGGTCGGGAGGGGCTCCGCGGGGATGGCGCTGTCGGCGGCGGGCTCCAGCAGGCGGCTGCGTTCGTCGGCGGTGAGGAGGTCGGCGCGGCCGATGGGACGGGCGGGATTGTCGACTCCCGCTCGCAGCAGGCGGGTCCAGCGGTCGACGAGGTCGGTGACCGTGTCGGGGTCGTAGAGGTCGGTGGCGTACTCGACGGCTCCGGAGATGCCGCCCTCGGGGCGCTCGTACAGGTTGAAGCCGAGGTCGAACTTGGCGGTGCCGGTCGGCACGGTCAGCGGGGTGACGCGCAGGCCGGGCAGGTCGAAGGTGCCCATGGGGGCGTTCTGGAGGGCGAACATCACCTGGAACAGCGGGTGATGGGAGAGGGAGCGGACCGGGTTCAGCTCCTCGACGAGGTTCTCGAACGGCAGGTCCTGGTGGGCGTACGCCGACAGGGACGTCTCGCGGACGCGCCGGACCAGTTCCTCGAACGAGGGGTCGCCGGACGTGTCGGTGCGCAGGACGAGGGTGTTGACGAAGAAGCCCACCAGGTCGTCCAGCGCCTGGTCCGTACGGCCCGCGACCGGACTGCCCACCGCGATGTCCGTGCCCGCGCCCAGCCGCGTGAACAGCGCGGCGAGACCGGCCTGGAGCACCATGAACAGGCTCGCGCCGTTGCGGCGGGCCAACTCGTGGAGGGCGTCGTGGAGTTCGGCGTCGACGGTGGCTGTGAGGAGGCCGCCTCGGTGGGTGGTGTCCGCCGGGCGGGGGCGGTCGGTGGGGAGGTGGAGCTGTTCGGGGAGGTTCGCGAGTGCCTCGCGCCAGTAGGCGGTCTGTCCGGCGAAGGCGCTCGTGGCGTCGGACTCCTCGCCGAGGAGGTCGCGCTGCCAGAGCGTGTAGTCGGCGTACTGGACGGGGAGTTGGGCCCAGCCGGGCGTCTCGCCCCGGGTGCGGGCCGCGTAGGCCGTCGCGAGGTCGCGGGAGAGGGGCCGCAGCGACCAGCCGTCGCCCGCGATGTGGTGCAGGAGGAGCAGCAGGACGTGTTCTTCGGGCGCGAGGGTGAACAGTTCGGCGCGCAGGGGGATGTCGGCGGCCAGGTCGAATCCGTGGCGCGCGGCGCGGGCCAGGGCCTCGGGGAGGCCGGCCTCGTCGGTGCCGGTGACGGTCAGGATCGGGTGGGTGTCCGCCAGGATGTGCTGGTGGGGTACGCCGTCCACGTCCGGGAAGACCGTCCGCAGGCTTTCATGACGGTCCGTCACATCGCTGAGGGCGAGGCCGAGTGCCTCCCGGTCTAGGGGGCCGGTCAGGCGCAGGGCGAGCGGCATGGCGTAGGTGGCGCTCGGGCCCTCCATGCGGTGCAGGAACCACAGGCGGCGCTGGGCGAACGACAACGGCAGGACGGCGGGGCGGAGTTGGCGGGTGAGGGCGGGGCGTGCCGTGTCCGCGTCACCGAGGCGGGCGGCGAGGGCGGCCGGGGTGGGGGCCTCGAAGAGGGTGCGGAGTTCGGGTTCGACGCCGAGGGTGGCGCGGATGCGGGAGATCAGGCGGGTGGCGAGCAGCGAGTGGCCGCCGAGCGCGAAGAAGTCGTCGTCCGGGCCGACTCGGTCGACGCCGAGCACCTCGGTGAAGAGGTCGCACAGCAGCTGTTCGCGTGCGCTGCGCGGGGCGCGGCCCGTCGCCTCTGGGGCGGGTGCCGGCAGGGCGGCGCGGTCGAGTTTGCCGTTGGGCGTCAACGGGAGGGCGTCCAGGGCGAGTACGGCCGAGGGGACCATGAAGTCCGGGAGCCTGTCGCGGAGATGGGCGAGGAGGAGTGCGGCGGGGACGGTGGCGGGGACGACGTAGGCGACGAGGCGGTCGTCACGGACGAGGACCGCCGCCCGGGACACTCCGGGGTACGCGGTGAGGGCGGCCTCGACCTCGCCGGGTTCGATGCGGAAGCCCCGTACCTTGACCTGCTGGTCGGCGCGGCCGAGGAACTCCAGCTCGCCGTCGGTGCGGCGGCGGGCGAGGTCTCCGGTGCGGTACATGCGGGCGCCGGGCGGGCCGTACGGGTCTGCGACGAACCGATCCGCCGTCAGGGCGGGCCTGTTGAGGTAGCCGCGGGCCAGGCAGGTGCCGGACAGGTACAGCTCGCCGGGGACGCCCGGCGGGACCGGGCGCAGGGCCGAGTCCAGGACGTGGACGCGGACTTGGTCGATCGGGCGGCCGATCGGCACGGGGTGGGTGTCGTGTCCGGCGGGCAGTGCGTAGGCGGTCACGACGTGCGTTTCCGCCGGGCCGTAGTGGTTGTGGAGCCGCCGGTCCCGGAAGGCGCGCAGAGCGCCGACCCGCATGGCCTCGCCGGCCTGCACGATCAGCCGCAGGTCCGGAAGGCCCCTGCCCTGCTCCTCGGCCGCCTGCGCGACCGCCTCCAGCATCAGGGTCGGGGCGTACAGCTCCTCGACCCGGTGCCGCTCCAGCCAGTCCACGAACCGTTCGGCGCTGCGCCGTTCGTCGTCCGTGGGCACGACCAGCGTCTTGCCGTACAGCAGCGCGGACAGGGTCTCCTGGACGGCGACGTCGAAGCCCGCGGCGGTGAACTGCGCGACACGCGTGCCGGGTTGGCCGCCGAGGGTGGCGTGGTGCCAGTGCAGGAGGTTCGCGAGCGCCTCGGCGGGCATGACGACCGCCTTGGGGCGGCCGGTCGAGCCGGAGGTGTAGATCACGTACGCCGGGTGCTGCGCGGCGTACGGCACCTCGGGCGCGGTGCCGGGGTGGCCGGGGCCGGGGTCGACGGCGGCCGGGTCGTCGAGGACGAGGGCCGGGCGGGCGTCGGCGAGCATGAACTCACGGCGGGCGGCGGGGTATTCGGGGTCGACGGGGAGGTAGGCGGCGCCCGCCTTCAGGACGGCGAGGGTCGCGACGACCGCTTCGACGCCTCGCGGCAGGGAGATCGCGACGATGTCCTCGGGGCCGATGCCGCGTGAAGTCAGGGAGTGGGCGAGGCGGTTGGCGCTGGTTTCGAGGTCGGCGTAGGTGAGGGTGGTGTCCTCGAAGACGAGGGCCGGGGCGTCGGGGAGTTCGGTGGCGCGGTGGGTGAAGAGGGCGGGCAGCGGGACGAACTCCCGGTACTGGACGGCCGCTTCACGCGGGCATTCGTCGTCGAGCAGGACGTCGAACCGGCTCAGGGTCGACTCCGGTTCGGCGGCGGCCGCTTGCAGCACCCGGACCCAGCGCGCCAGGAGCCGTTCCACCGTGTCCCTGTCGAACAGGTCGGCCGCGAACTCCACGTACCCGTGGACGCCCGCGCCTTCCCGCTCCAGCAGGTGGAACGACAGGTCGAACATGGCCGTGGGCGCGTGCACCGGCACGATCTCGGCCTGTACGCCCGGGAGTTCGAACGTCCCGCCGGGTACGTTCTGGAGCGCCAGCAGGACTTGGAACAGTGGCTGCCGGGCCAGTGAGCGCGCCGGGTTGAGGGCCTCGACCAGGTGCTCGAACGGCAGCTCCTGATGGTCGTAGGCGGCGAGGGCCGACTCCCGGACTCGGCCCAGGAGTTGGGTGAACGTCGGGTCGCCCGACGTGTCGGTGCGCAGGACCAGGGTGTTGACGAAGAAGCCCACCAGGTCGTCCAGCGCCTGGTCGGTGCGGCCCGCGATGAGGCTGCCGACGGGGATGTCGTCGCCCGCGCCGAGCTTGGTCAGCAGGGCGGCGAGCCCGGCCTGGAGCACCATGAACAGGCTCGCGCCCTGACGGCGGCCGAGGTCGAGGAGCCCGGCGTGCAGGCCGGCGTCCAGCTCGACGCGGATCTGGCCCCCTCGGAAGGTGGGCGTGGCGGGCCTGGGCCGGTCGGTGGGGAGGTGGATCTGATCGGGGAGCCCGGCGAGGGTCCGCGTCCAGTAGGCGGCCTGGCGGGCGAAAAGGCTCTCCGAGTCCCCGGCGTCACCGAGGAGTTGCTGCTGCCAGAGCGTGTAGTCGCCGTACTGCACGGGCAGTTCGGCCCAGTCGGGGGCCCGGCCGGCGCAGCGCGCCGTGTACGCCGCCGCGAGGTCGCGGTTGATCGGGCCGAGGGACCAGCCGTCGCCCGCGATGTGGTGGACGGTGACGAGGAGGACGTGGACGCCGGGCCCGTCGGTGAACAGGTCCGCGCGCAGGGGCGGTTGGGTCGCCAGGTCGAAGGGGCGGGCCAGGGAGGCGGCGAGGTCCACGCCTTCGGTGACCGGGAGGCAGGGGCGGTGTTCGGGCAGGACGTGCTGGTACGGGACGCCGTCCACGTCCGGGAACACGGTACGCAGGCTCTCGTGACGGGCCGTCAGGTCGGCGAGGGCCGCTTCCAGGGCGGGGCGGTCGAGCGGGCCGGTCAGGCGCCAGGCCAGCGGGATGTGGTACGCCGCGCTGCCGCCGTCCAGCCGGTGCAGGAACCACAGTCGGCGCTGGGCCGACGACAGGGGCAGGCGCTGCGGCCGGGCGGCCGGGACGAGCGCCGGGCGGGCCTCGCCCGCCGTACCGAGACTCGCGGCGACCCCGGCGACGGACGGGGACTCGAAGAGCGCCCGCAGTTCGAGTTCCACGCCGAGCGCTGCGCGGACCCGGGCGACGAGCCGGGTGGCCAGCAGGGAGTGGCCGCCGAGGTCGAAGAAGTCGTCGTCCAGGCCGAC
This sequence comes from Streptomyces niveiscabiei, assembly GCF_033794345.1. Lineage (NCBI taxonomy): Bacteria > Bacillati > Actinomycetota > Actinomycetes > Kitasatosporales > Streptomycetaceae > Streptomyces > Streptomyces niveiscabiei. The sequence goes on along the minus strand of NZ_JARAYJ010000003.1, from coordinate 386,066 downwards.
TCGGTCGACGCCGAGCACCTCCGCGAACAGGTCGCACAGGAGCTGTTCGCGCGCGGTGCGCGGCGCGCGGCCCGACTCCGTCGGCGTGAGGTCGGGCGCGGGCAGGGCGGCGCGGTCGAGCTTGCCGTTGACGGTCAGCGGCAGGGCGTCCAGGCGGACGAACGCGGCCGGGACCATGTGCTCGGGGAGGCGCCCGCGCAGGTGGGCACGGAGGTCGTCCGCAGGCGCGTCACCCACGACGTACGCGACGAGACGCGTGTCGTCGGCGCGGTCCTGCCGGGCGAGCACGGCGACCTGCGCGACCTCGGGATGCACGGCGAGCGCCGCCTCGATCTCGCCCAACTCGATCCGGAATCCCCGGACTTTGACCTGGTCGTCAGCGCGTCCCGCGTACTCCAGCACCCCGTCCGCCCGTCGCCGGACCAGGTCACCGGTGCGGTACATCCGCGTGCCGGACCCGGCGAAGGGGTCGGCGACGAAACGCTCCGCGCTCAGCCCGGGCCGGTTCAGATACCCCCGGGCGAGCCCGGCCCCGGCCACGTACAACTCCCCCACGACGCCGGGCGGAACGAGCTTCAGATGCCGGTTCAGGACGTACGTCCGCAGGTCCGGGATCGCGGTGCCGATGACGCTGGACGGCTGCGCGGCGGAGGCGGCGTCGAGGGCCTCGTAGGTGACGTGCACGGTCGTCTCGGTGATGCCGTACATGTTGACGAGCACCGGAGCGTCGTCCGCGTGGTGGGCGTACCAGTCCGCCAGACGGGCGGGCTCCAGGGCCTCACCGCCGAAGATCACATACCGCAGAGAGAGGCCGGAAGCGTCGGAAGGCAGCTGGTAGAAGGCCGACGGGGTCTGGTTGAGGACCGTCACACCTTCGTCCGCCAACAGGGCTGCGAACGCGACAGGGTTGCGCGAGACGTGATAGTCCACGACCACCAGCCGGCCACCGTGCAAGAGCGGTCCCCACAGCTCCCAGACCGAGAAGTCGAACGCGTACGAATGGAACAACGTCCACACATCGTCCGGACCGAACCCGAACCACTGATCCGTAGCACGGAACAACCGCACCACGTTGCCATGCGGAACCACCACACCCTTAGGACGGCCGGTCGAGCCCGACGTATAGATCACATACGCCGGATGATCCGGCGAGATCCGCACACCCGGGTCCGTGTCGGGATACCCCTCCCCCACCACACCCAAGTCGTCCAGCATCAGGACGGGTTGGGCGTCCTCGATCATGAACTCGCGTCGCTGGGCCGGGTATTCGGGGTCCACCGGCAGATAGGCGGCGCCGGACTTGAGGACGCCCAGGATCGCGACGACGAGGTCCGCCGAGCGGGGCAGGGCGAGGGCGACGAAGTCTTCCGCCCCGACGCTCTGTTCGATCAGCCAGTGGGCCAAGCGGTTGGCACGGGCGTTGAGTTCGCCGTACGTCACGCGGTCAGCGCCCGCGACGACGGCCACCGCGTCGGCATGGTCCCGTGCCTGGGCCTCGAAGACGGACACGAGGTCGTCGGCCGGGGTCACGTGACCAGACACCGGCACGGGCAGGAGTGCGGCGCGTTCCTCGGGCGACAGGACGTCGACCTCGCTCAGGCGGACTGCGGCGTCGGTGGCGACCGTGCGCAGGAGCCGTAGCCAGCGGTCGGTGATGCTGCGGACGGTGCCGGGGTCGAAGAGGTCGGTGCTGTATTCGACGGTGCCGGTGAGGGGGCCGGTGGGGTGTTCGGTGAGGTTGAAGGTGAGGTCGCACTTCGCGGTGCGGGTGGGGACCAGGTCGGCGGTGGCGTGCAGGCCGGGGAGGTCGAACGCGCCGAGGGGGGCGTTCTGGAGGGCCAGCATGGTCTGGAAGAGGGGGTGGTGGGCGAGGGTGCGGGTGGGGTTGAGCTCCTCGACGAGGTGCTCGAAGGGGAGGTCCTGGTGGGCGTAGGCGGCCAGCGCCGACTTCCGTACGCGGGCGAGGAGTTCGGCGAAGGTGGGGTCGCCGGTCAGGTCGGTGCGCAGGACGAGGGTGTTGACGAAGAAGCCGATCAGGTCGTCGGCCGCCTCGTCGGTGCGGCCGGCGACGGGGGTGCCGATGGGGATGTCGTGTCCGGCGGCGAGCTTGGCGAGGAGGGTGGCCAGGGATGCCTGGAGGACCATGAAGAGGGTCGTTCCGTGGCGTCGGGCCAACTCGCGGAGTTCTTCGTGCAGTTCGGGGTCGATGGTCAGCGGGAGCTGTTCGCCCCGGTAGGTCGTGGCGGCGGGGCGGGGGCGGTCGAAGGGGAGTTGGAGCTGTTCGGGGAGTCCGGCCAGTTGGCCGGTCCAGTAGGCGAGTTGGTGTGCGGAGAGGCTGTCCGGGTCGGTGGCCTCGCCCAGCAGGTCGCGTTGCCAGAGGGTGTAGTCGGCGTACTGGACCGGGAGTCGGGGCCAGTCGGGGGTCCGGCCTTCGCGGCGGGCGGCGTAGGCGCGGGTGACGTCCTGGGCGAGGGCGCCGACGGACCAGCCGTCGCCGACGATGTGATGCAGGACCAGGAGCAGGGTGTGGTCGGTAGCCGTCGTCTGGAACAGCTCGGCGCGGAAGGGGAGTTCGGTGGCGAGGTCGAAGGTGCGGCGGGCGGACGCGAGCATGCGGGCCGGCAGGTCGGATGCGTCGGCGGTCGACACCGTCAGCGGGATCCCGGGGTTGTCGAGGACCCGTTGGCAGGGCACGCCGCGTTCGTCGGGGAAGACGGTCCGCAGGCTCTCGTGCCGGGTGGCGACGTCGACGAGGGCCTGCTCCAGGGCCGTTCGGTCGAGGTCGCCGGTCAGAGTGAGGGCGAGGGGGATGTGGTAGGTCGAGCCGGTGCCCTCCATGCGCTGGAGGAACCAGAGCCGGCGCTGGGCCGACGAGAGGGGGACCGCGTCGGGGCGCTCGTACGGAGTGAGGGCGGGGCGGGTGCGGTGCTCGCCGGAGTCGACCGCGCGGGCGAGGCCGGCCGGGGTGGGGGCGTCGAAGAGGTCGGCGAGCCTGAGGTCGACGTCGAACGCCGAGCGGATGCGCGCCAGCAGGCGCATCGCGAGGAGGGAGTGCCCGCCGAGGGCGAAGAAGTCGTCGTCCGGGGCGACTTGGCGGATGCCGAGGACGTCGGCGACCAGCGTGCACAGGAGTTCTTCGCGGGCTGTGCGCGGGGGGCGGCCGGCCGGGGTGGCCGTCGCCCGGTCGGGGGCGGGGAGGGCGGCGCGGTCGAGTTTGCCGTTCGCGGTCAGCGGGAGGGCGGCCAGGGCGACGATCGCCGCCGGGACCATGTGGTCGGGGAGGCGGGCGCGCAGGTGGTCGCGGAGGGCCTGCGGGGCGGCGGTGGCGCCGGGTGCGGGGACGACGTACGCGACGAGCTTGTCGTCGCGGGTGACGACCGTGGCTTCCGCGATGTCCTGACGGTCCGTCAGTTTGGCTTCGATCTCGCCGGGTTCGATGCGGTAGCCGCGGATCTTCAGCTGGGTGTCGGTGCGGCCGAGGTAGGTGAGGGTGCCGTCCGGGGAGCGGCGTACGAGGTCGCCCGTGCGGTACATGCGGGTGCCGGGGGCGCCGAAGGGGTCGGCCACGAAGTGGGCCGCTGTCGCCTCCGGTTGGTCGAGGTAGCCGCGTGCGAGGGCTTCGCCGGAGAGGTACAGCTCGCCGGGGAGGCCGTCGGGGAGGGGGTGGAGGGCGGTGTCCAGGACGTGGGCGCGTACGCCGGGGAGGGGGAGGCCGAGGGTGGGGCGGGGGGCCTCGATCGGGGCGGTGAGGGCGTCGACCGTGCACTCGGTGGGGCCGTAGAAGTTGAGGCAGCGGACGCCGTCCGCGTTCCTCAACTCGTCCCACAGGCCCGGCGGGAGAGCCTCGCCGCCCGCGATGACGAGGGACGGGCGGTGGTGGGCCGGGTCCAGGAGGCCGTGGTCGAGGAGGGCGCGCAGGTAGGTCGGGGTGGCGTTGACCAGGTCGAGGCGGTGGGTGCGGAGGTGGGCGACGAAGGCGGTGGGGTCGGCCCAGGTGGCTCGGTCCAGGACGTGCAGGGTGTGGCCGGCGAAGAGGCAGCCGAGCTGGTCCCAGGAGGCGTCGAAGGTCACCGAGGTGGTGAGGGGGACGCGGAGGGCCGGGGTGTTCTCGGGGTAGAGGGTGGCGTGTTGGTGATGGATCAGGTTCGCCAGGGCGCCGCGGGTGGCCAGTACGCCCTTGGGGCGGCCGGTGGAGCCCGAGGTGTGGATGACGTACGCGGGGTGGAGGGGGTCGACCGTGCGCCGGGGGGCCGTCGGTGACTGGTCGTCAAGTCCGGTACCCAGGAGGGTCGTCGGTGTTCCGGTGGGCAGGCGGTCGCGGGTCGCCTCGTCGGTGAGGACCGTCACGGGGCCGGTGTCGTCGAGGAGTTCGGCGAGGCGGGCCGTGGGGTGGTCGGGGTCCAGGGGGACGTACCCCGCGCCGGTCTTGAGGGTCGCGAGGATCGCGGCGACCAGGTCCGCCGAGCGGGGCAGGGCCAGGGCGACGAGGCGTTCGGGGGCGGCGCCGCGGGCGAGGAGGAGGTGGGCGATGCGGTTGGCCCGGGCGTCCAACTCGGCGTAGGTGAGGGTGGTTTCGGGGGCTACGACGGCCAGGGCGTCCGGGGTGGCGGCGGCTTGGTGCTCGAAGAGAGCGGTCAGGTCGGGGGTTTCCGGGGCCGGGACTCCAGAGCGCAGGGGCGACTTCCCACCAGACTTCCCACCCGGCTCCTCGAAGGCCACCCGCTCCGGCGAGACCGCACCCGGGGCAAGGGCCGCCACGGAGGAATACCCGCCCGCCCTCAAGAACGGCACCCGCCCCAGGAGTTGCCCCCCGTCCGTCTCCGCCAGGCTCCCCAGCAGCCCCGCCAACGCCCGCGCCTGGGCGGCGTGTTCGGCCTCCTCCCACCGGTCGGCGCCGGTCTGGAGCGAGACCCGCGGCCCCTGGCCGTCCTGCCGGTCCACCCCCCACACCGCGAGGTCCGTCGCCCCGCCCTCGGAGAGGTCGCGGACGGCCGCCGGGTGCCCGGCGAAGTCCAACGACCGGGAGAAGGCGCGGTAGTTGACGACCACCGGCCACGCCGACCCCGGCGTTCCGGCCAGGCCGAGGTCGCGGTGGATGTCCTCGCCCCGGTAGCGCTGGTGCCGCAGCGCCGACCACACCTCGCGGTCCACGTCGTCGAGGAGTGCCTGCCAGGTCCGGCCGGGATGGACCGTAAGGCGCAGGGGGACGACGTTGGAGACGAGGCCGGGGAAGGCGGCGAGGACGCGGTCCGACCGGGAACGGCCGGTGACGGGGAGGCCGATCAGGAGATCACGGGCGCCGGTGAGCCGGTGTACGTGCAGGGCCGTGGCCGCGATCAGCGTGCGGGAGGCGCGGGCGCCGGTGCGTTGTGCAACCGCTTGCAGCGGGTTTCCGTCCAGGGGGAGCGGGACGACGCGGGGGCGGACCGTGGGGTCGGTCGTCGGGCTGCCGAGGTGCGCCGGTTCGGGGAGGCCGGCGAGGTGGTCGGCCCAGTGCGCGCGGTCCGCCGCGCAACGGGCTGAGGCGCGGTACTCGGCGTCCGCGTCGACAGCCTCGCGCAGGGTCGGGAACGGCGCCGGGTCCACCGTATCGCCGCAGGCCAGGGCCGTGTAGACGGCGGCTGCGCGCTCGGCCAGGAGGACGAGGCCGACGCCGTCGGTGACCAGGTGGTGGTAGGCGTGGTACCAGAGCCAGTGGTCGTCGGCGAGGCGGATCAGGGCGTGCGAGTGGAGGGGGTCGCGGGCCGGGTCGAGGGGGCGCAGCCGGTCCGCGTGCATCCACCTCACGGCCTCGTCGATGGAGTCGAGGTCGAGGCGGGCGAGGTCCGGGGCCTGGGTCTGCCGGAGGGTCTGGCGTGGCCCTTCGGGGCCGTCGCCGAACACGGCGCGCAGGCCGTCGTACTCGGCCACGGCCTGCCGCAGCGCCGTCGCGAACAGGTCCGGGTCGACGGGGCCGTCGATCTCCAGGTACTCGCCGACGCGGTACACCGGGAGCACGCCGGGCGTGCGCTGTTCGGCGAGCCAGATCTCGCGCTGGGCCGCGGTCGCGGGAAGAGCGGCGCCGTCGCGGGCAGACATGGGAGTACCTCCGGAAGTGGTGCGGGAGAAAAAAGGGGGGACTACAGGGAGAAAGAGGAGTGAAAACGGTTACTTGAGTTGCCGCCGAGGAGGCAGGAGAGGGCAGGAACAGGCCGAGGACAGCCCCGGACTTGCCCCCGGCGTCCCCGAACCCCGCTGCCTACGCGGCCCGTTCCCCCGACTGCAAGCTCCACAGCGACGCGTACAGCCCACCCCGTTCGAGCAGCTCCGCGTGGGTTCCCTCCTCCGCCACCACCCCGCCCTTGTCGAGGACGTGGATGCGGTCGGCGCCCCGGATCGTGGACAGCCGGTGGGCGATGACGACCAGCGTCCGCCCCTGTGCGAACGACCGCAGCGCGCGCTGGATCGCCGCCTCGGTCTCGTTGTCGACGGCGGAGGTCGCCTCGTCGAGGATGACGACCGGCGAGTCCTTGAGGATCGCGCGGGCGAGGGCGATGCGCTGGCGCTGACCGCCGGAGAGGGCGGCGCCGCGTTCGCCGATGCGGGTGTCGTAGCGGTCGGGCAGGGTGTCGACGAAGGAGTGGGCCTCGGCGGCGCGGGCGGCGCGCTCGACGTCCTCGTCGCTCGCGTCGAAGGTGCCGTAGCGGATGTTGTCGGCGATGGTGCCGTCGAAGAGGAAGGGGTCCTGGGCGACGAACCCGACGGCGCGGCGCAGGTCGTGGCGGTCGAGGTCGCGGATGTCCCGCCCGTCCAGCAGGACTTGGCCCTCGGCCGCGTCCTGGAAGCGCATGAGGAGCCGGGCGACGGTGGTCTTGCCCGAGCCGGTGGCGCCGACGATGCCGGTGACGCCGCCGGGCGCGATGTCGAGGGAGAAGTTCTCCAGGACGGGCGGTCGTCCGGGGTAGGCGAAGGTGACGTCCTTGAGGGAGATGGCCCCTTGGACGGTCGTACGGTCCAACTCCTCGTCCTTGCCGCCGGGTTCGGCCGGCAGGGCGCGCAGGTGCTGGACGCGGTCGTAGGCGGTGAGGGTGCGCTGGTACTGGTCGACGATCGTGCCGAGCCGGGTGAGGCGGAACAGGACCTGCTGGGGCAGGCCGATGAGGGGGCTGAACACCTCGAAGGGCAGGTCCCCGTCGAGGACGGACCGGCCGCCGAGGAGAAGCATGCCGACCATGGAGGCGGTCGTCGTCGCGCGGACCGTCTCTCCGTGGCGGACGGTGTGCCGGTCGGTACGGCGGTTGCTGAGCCGGTACTTCTCGCCGAGCTCGTCGAGGCGGGCGGCCTCGTACTCCTCGGTGCAGAAGCTCTTGACGGTGGCGCTCGCCTGGAGGCTGTTGACCAACTGGCTGTGCAGTTCGGCCCGGTGCTCGCTGGAGACGGCGTAGTCGTCGGCCACCCGGCCCTGGTGGCGGAACGACAGCCAGGCGACGACCGGCATCGGCAGGAACGCGATCCACGCGATCTGCGGGGCGAGGATCAGGAACGCGGGCACCAGCACGAGGAAGCTGGTGCCGAGTTGGACGGCGTCATTGGCGCAGGTCGCGAAGAACCCGCCGAGCTCAGCGACCTCGTCGGTGAGGACCCCGGCGATCCGGGTGGTGCGCTCGCCCTCCAACTGGCCGAGTTCCAGGCGCTGTACGTGGGCGTAGGTGGAGTCGCGCCAGTCCTGCTGGACGGCCTGCCCGAGCCCGCGCCACTGGGTGTTCGCGGCGTACGACAGGACGGCGACGGCGGCGCAGGCGACGGCCGCCGCGCCGGAGAGGAACCACAACTGGGCGGTGGCGCCGGTGATCCCGAGGGCGAGGAGCGGCGGGCAGGACCCCTTGATGAGTACCAGCGCGACCCACCCGAGGAACAACCCGCAGGCGACCTCGGCGAGTTGGCAGACGGCGGAGAGCCCGGTGGCGAGGGCGAGCTTGGACCGATGGGGGCCGACGAGGTCGAGCAGGGCCCGGAGAGGGGACCGCCGGACCCCGGCACCCTCAACCACCCCCGCGCCGCCCGCCGCAACCCCTTCGACAGCACCCGCGCCGCCTGCCGCGGCATCTCCGACCGCGCCCGCGCCCCCTGCCGCGTCCCCCACCGCACCCGCCCGAGCCATGGCCCGCCGCACGACGACGACCGTGGCCCCGGCGACCGCCCCCAGCGCGACGAGCGGCCTGCGCAGCAGCTTCCCGCCCCCGAGCGCGAGCCCCGCGGCCCCCGCGACGCCCCCGGTGACGGCGAGGGCGGCGCGGAGGGTGCCGGGCGCGGGTTCAGCGGCCGTCGGCGCGGGCCCGGGCGCCAGGGTTTCCGTCCCGGGCGCCACGGTTTCCGTACGCGCGCTGATTTCCGCCACGGGAGCGGCCGATAACCGTCCGAGAATTCGCCGCAACAACTCCCCGACGTCCGTACCCGTGACGCTCGCCGCATGCAGCACGAGAACGCTCCCGGTGACGGAATTGACCCGCACCGACCTGATTCCCCTGACCCCCCGCAGCACATCCGCCAGAGATTCCGCGAAATCCGGTCTCCCGACCGTCTGCGGAACGCTCCACCGCTGCCGCCCCGGCACGTTCGAGCGCATTCTCACATCGCTCCGGACCGGCCGTCCGACGGCCGCCGCCCCCACCAGTAGTGCCATGTCCAGCTGGTTCCCATGCTCTCTGCGACACCGCGCGCCGGGCGGCTGTCGTGCGACGAATTCCGGGTGCGTGTTCTCAGTGGGTCTTGCCGGCCCCGCCGGCGGGCCGACCCTTGGGTGCGGCGGTCTTCGCGGCGCCGGTGTCGGCGGCGACGGAGGCGGGGGCGGGCGCGGCGGCCGGTGCCCCGCCGGTCGCGAGCTGGGCGGCCATCACCTCGGCGGTCACCTCGGCCGCGAGGTCGTGGAGCCCCTCGGTCGCCTCGTGGGCGGCGCGCTTCACCTCCAGGACGAGCCCGACCGAGGTCTTCACGAGCCCCTTCATCAGAGGTGTGACGATTCGCTTGGCCAGAGGTGCGGCGATGAGACCGATCAGGAACGGGGGAACTACGGGAGGCATGACTCGGTTTCCCTTTCCGGGGTGGGGGATCGTGGAATATGACGGCGATTGTCGCGGGAAATGCGGACCGGCTTTCTCACCTGTCTCACCCGGTTCGTTTCACACCACACGCGGCAGCGACGAAGGAAGCCTATCCGAGGTACTCCGTATGGCCCCCGGCCCGTTCGCACACCTTCACCCGAACGTGTCACACCGCCGGAGTTTTCGGCCAGCCCCCGAATAGCGGTTCACCGCGCACCGACCGCTCACACCTCCCGGAACGAGCGCCCTCACCCCCCACCTCTCCCCACGAATTAACGGACCGCGTCCGCCCTTTTCGGCCAACCGGAATTCCCCACCCCCAGCACGCACCCCGCACACACCCCGCACCAGCGATCCTTCCGCGAGGCGGAAGTCCCGTTGCACCACCCCCACGCACCTCAAGACGATGGCGGCAGGACCGAGAGACGGGAACCCCCATGCCGCACATCACCGCCTTCGCCAGGAACCAGTGGTACGTCATGGCCTACAGCCACGAGGTGGGCCGCGAACTGCTCGGCCGCACCGTCCTGGGCGAGCCGATCGTCGTGTACCGCACGGAGGCCGACGGCACCCCGGTCGCCCTGCACGACCGCTGCGTGCACCGGCGTTACCCGCTCTCGGCGAGCGGCCTGGACGGCGACCGGATCGTGTGCGGCTACCACGGCTTCACGTACGACACGACGGGTACGTGCGTGTACGTGCCGGGCCAGAAACGCGTCCCGCGCACGGCGCGCGTCGCCGCGTACCCGGTGGTCGAGCAGGACTCCCTGATCTGGGTGTGGATCGGGGACCCGGCGCTCGCGGACCCGGCGGCGATCCCGCGCGCCCGCCACCTCGACGCGCCGGGCTGGACGACCGTACGCGGCATGGAGGCGATAGACGCCGACTACGGCCTGCTCGTCGACAACCTCCTCGACCTGTCGCACGAGACGTATCTGCACGGCGGCTACATCGGCACCCCCGAGGTCGCCGAGACGCCGATCACCACCGAGGTCGACGAGGGCGCCGGGGTCGTCCGGGTCAGCCGGCACATGGACGACGCCGAGTGCCCCCCGTTCTACGCCCGTTCGACCGGCATCGAGGGCCGGATCACACGCTGGCAGGACATCGAGTACCACGCGCCGTGCCTGTACCTGCTGCACAGCCGCATCGCCCCGGCCGGGGTGGTGCCCGAGGCGGACGGCAGCGATCCGCACGGCTTCCACACGGAGATCACGTACGCGATCACCCCGTCCGGCGACGGCAGGGTGTACGACTTCTGGATGGTGTCGCGGGACTGGGCGACGGACGACGAGGAGGTCACCGAGTTCCTGCGCGGCAACAACCACACGGTCGTCATGCAGGACGTCGACGCCCTCAACCTCCTTCAGCGCACGCTGGGTTCGGAGCGCGACGGCTACCAGGAGCTGAGCATCAACATCGACACCGGCGGTCTCGCCGCGCGCCGTATCCTCGCGCGTCTGGTCGAGGAGGGCGACAAGCCCGTGGAGCGGGCCCTGTGACCGGCGAGGTCTACCGCATCGCCTGGCTCCCCGGCACGGACGTCCTGCACGGCACCTGCCACTGCGGACGCGAGCACACCGCGCAGGACCCGGTGGAGATGTGGGAGTGGATGCTGGCGCACCCGCGTGGCCACGAGACGCGGGAGGCCGAGTGACCGCCTACGACGGTGAACTGACCGTCCATCAGATCGACACGGTTGCCGAGGGCGTACGCCTGCTGTCCCTGCGCCACCCCCTCGGCGACCCCCTGCCCGCCTGGGAGCCCGGCGCCCACGTCGACCTCCTCCTAGCGCCCGGCCTGGAGCGGCAGTACTCGCTCTGCGGTGACCCGGCGGACCGGCACGAGTGGCGGATCGCGGTGCTCAGAGAGGCGGCCGGCAGAGGCGGATCGGCCTATGTGCACGAGGAGTTGGCGCCCGGCGACAAGGTCCGGGCGCGCGGCCCCCGCAACAACTTCCCCCTCCTGCCCGCCGCCCGCTACCGCTTCGTCGCCGGGGGCATCGGCATCACCCCGCTGCTGCCGATGCTGGCCGCCGCCGAGGCGTCGGGCGCGGAGTGGACGCTGCTGTACGGCGGACGGTCGCGGCGGTCGATGGCGTTCACGGACCAACTCCTGCGCTACGGCGACCGGGTGAGCGTCGCGCCGCAGGACGAGACCGGGGCGCTGCTCGAACTCGGGCCGGTGCTGGACGAGTTGCCCGGGGACACGCTCGTCTACTGCTGCGGTCCCGGGCCGTTGCTCGACGCGGTGGAGAGCCGGTGCCCCTCGGGGGTGCTGCACGTCGAGCGGTTCCAGCCGCGATCCCAGAAAGCCCATGAGGCACACGAGTTCGAGGTCGTCCTGGAGCGCAGCGGGCGCACGGTCACGGTCGGGGCGGACGTCTCGGTGCTGGACGCGGTGCGGGCGGCCGGGGTCGAGGTCCTGTACTCGTGCACGGAAGGGACGTGCGGGACGTGTGAGACCGACGTTCTGGACGGGGTCGTGGACCACCGGGACTCGGTACTGACGGCGGAGGAGCAGGAAGCCGGGGAGACGATGATGATCTGCGTGTCGAGGTGCAAAGGGGAACGGCTGACACTGGACCTGTGAGACTCAGGCCTCCGGCGCCGGCACCACCGTGAGGTGGCTCGCCCCCCTGCGCCCCGCCCACGCCCCGCTCCGGCGCCCCGCGTGCCGTGCCCGCGGCGGTTCCCGCAGGACCAGCGTCAGCCGCGTACACCCCATGTCCTGAAGGGACTTGGTCGTCTCCGTGACGACGCGGCAGTCGGTGGCGCCCCAGCGCGGGTCGGGGTGCAGGAGGGGGCGGACGGCGCCGTCGAGGGCGAGGCCGGCGGGGCCGACCTCGCGGATCCAGCGCGGCAGGCCGTGCCGGTAGGCGGCCTCCATGATCGGGTCCTGCGCGATCTCCCGCCGTACGGACTGGAGTTCGCGGTCGTCGCCGTCGCGTTCCAGGGCCGCGGCGAACTGCGCGAGCATCGGCAGGCACCAGCGCGACTCGTGGTCGCCGAGGACGAGCGAGGCGTCGGGGTGGAAGAGGACGAAGCGCAGGAAGTTGTCGTCGGGCATGGCGGTGGGGTGCGGGCCGACCTCGCGGAAAAGTGTCCGGAAAGCGGTGTTCGCGATGACCGCGCCCCAGCGCCGGTCGAGCACGACGGACGGGAAGGAGACCGCGTCCAGCAGCGCGGCGTAGTCCTGGAGGTATGCGTGGGCCTCGGGCCCTTCGGGGCGGGACGGCGGTACGGACCGCTGCCCACCTGCCCTGTATGCCATCGGGAGGTCACCCCTCTTGCCTGATGCGGCCGTCTCGCGGCGCCCCGATCCTGCGGCCCCCGCACTCGTCATGTCAACTATCGTGGCATTCGGCGGTGGTTGACGGCTGAAATTGGCCACAGTTGTGGCGAGACCTGGATGTGAGTTCGAAAAACCGGTTACCCTCCGGGCAGTTGACCGTGACTGCCGGTATGGATGAGTGTGACCGTCGGTGCGGAGGAGGCGGTTTCGGCCGGTCGGGCCGCGGGGCGTTCGCGAGAGATGTAGGAGACCTGTTCCGTGACGGATGGCTACGAGGCTGCTGGCGACCCGGCGACGGCTTCGCTGTCGGCGCTCGTCGCCCGGGTCACCGCGCTCGCCGGCCGGCTCGGCGTGCCGCACGCGCAGGTCTTCGACGTCCCCCGCCTCTCGGTGTCGTCCGGGGTGCCCGAGCCCGTCGTCAAGGCGCTGCTGAGCGGGCGCCCGGCGGGCGAGCCCGACGTACAGGCCCGCTTCCTCCAGCGGCTCGGGCTGCTGCGGCGCACCCGCCTCAAGCCGGGCGGGCGCAAGTACACGCAGCAGGAGATCGCGGACGGCGCGGGCATGTCCCGGCAGCAGGCGGGCGCGCTGATCAACGGCGACCGGCGGCCCACGATGGAGCACTGCGACGCGATCCAGCGGTTCTTCCGCGTCCACGCGGGCTTCCTGACCGCCGAGGACCCCGAGGCGCTCGCCAGCGTCCTGCTCCACACCGAACAGGAGCTCCTCCAGCAGCTCGCCGCGCGCGAGGCCGAACGCGAGGCCGCCTCGGAGCCGGACCCGCTGGAGAAGCTCCTCCAGGACCACGGTGTGCGCGGGATCGCCTGGCGCGCCGCCCAACTCCCCACCGACCAGCACCGCGACAAGGTCGCCGAGTGGCTGGACATGCTGCTGGAGAGCGTCAAGCGACCCGAGTCGTGAACCCCTGGAGGGCGGTGGGCATGAGCAGGCGGATGCGGCGGCTGTGCGGCGAACTCGTCGCCGGTCTGGCCCTCGACACACCTGCGGCGCCCGAGGACGTGTACGCCGGCCTGTGCGCGGCGATGAGCCGCCGGCGGGGCCGTCCCGTGCACTTCCGTACGGCCGCGTTCCCGGTCGGTACGGCGAGCGGGCTGTGGCTGGACATGACCGACCAGGACCTCGTCGTGATCGAGGAACGGACGGCGCCCGATCATCAACTGGTCATCCTCGGACACGAGCTGTGGCACATGACCGCCGGGCACCACGGCCACCCCGTCGAGGGCGCCGTCGTCGCCGCGCGCCTGCTGCACGACGGCGCCGACCTCCAGGAGACCGTCCGCCGGGTCGCCGCGCGCACACGCTTCGACGAGGAGGACGAGCGCGAGGCGGAGACCTTCGGCCTGCTCCTGGCGAGCCGCTGCCGGGGGCTGCTCGCGGGCACACCGGAGAAGGGCCAGCGCGACCGGCTGGCGGGGCGCATCGAGGCGTCGCTCGGCTATCTGCGGCAGGACGGGAAATGACGCGCGGCCGAACATGCCGTCCGCTATGCAGGTGAACCGGAGCGCATCGCAACGGGGTTGAGGGCGATTGTCAGTGGCGGGCGGCAAGCTGGACGGTACGACGAGACCAACCAGCCGATGCCGACCAGGGGAGAGCCGTCCGATGCCCACCACCTCCGTACTGACCGACCGTGAACGCGCCGCAGTCCAGGCGTACTTGAGGCTCCTCAACACCGTGGCCGCCGCGTACGACGGAGAGGTGCGGGTGGTTCCCGCTTCGGTGCTCGCGGAGGCGGAGGAGGCATTGCGGCAGGCGGGCCTCACGGGGAACGAGGCGGATTTCTTCAAGCTCGTACGGGGGTGGTGTCCCTGACATTCAGGATGCGTGGGGAATGGCGATCGCCGTGGCCAGCAGCCCGTCCCTGACGATCCAGTGTCCCTCGAACCGCCCGACCTCCCGCCCGTCCACCACCGGCCCCGGCACGCGCAGGGTCGCCGACACCGTCCCGAACGCCTCCTCCACCGGTGTCAGCGTGATGTCCGCCTCGGAGAAGTCCAGCCACTTCCCCGTCAGCGGGAACCACGCCTTGTACACCGACTCCTTCGCGCTGAACAGCAGCCGGTCCCAGTGGACGTGGGGCCGGCTCGCGGTGAGCGCGGCGAGGCGTTCCTCCTCCGCGGGCAGCGCGATCGCGGACTGGACGCCCTCTGGCAGCCGGTCGTGGGGCTCGGCGTCGATGCCGAGGGAGGCGAGGTCGGCGGTGCGGACGAGGGCCGCCGCGCAGTACCCGGCGCAGTGCGTCATGCTGCCGCGCACCCCCTCGGGCCAGCCGGGCGCGCCGCGCTCGCCGGGCAGGATCGGCCGGGGCGGGACGCCGAGCTTCTCCATGGCCTGGCGCGCACAGGCGCGTACGGTCGCGAACTCGCGGCGCCGCTTGTCGACGGCCTTCGTGATCACCGCGCGTTCCTCGGGGTACAGGCCCGCCTCGGCGGCCGGGTCCGCTGCGGCGGGCCCGATCGCCTCCACCGCCACCACGGACGCGGGCAGCAACCGCTCGATCACTCGCTCTCGCCCTTCACCGAAGCCGAATCCGAAACCGGAGCCGGGGACGCAGCCGAAACCGGAGCCGGCAGGATCAGCCGCGGGCGCCCCGGCGGCTGCTGACGCTTCTTCCACTCGCGCGGATAACCCACCGAGACCTCCTCGAACCGGACGCCCTCGTGCCAGGTGGTGCGCGGAATGTGCAGGTGCCCGTAGACCATGGCGGCCACCGGAAAGCGGCGGTGCCAGTCAGCGGTCAGAGTGGTGCCGCACCACATCGCGAACTCGGGGTACCAGAGCACCTCGGTGGGGTGCCGGTCGAGCGGATAGTGGTTGACGAGGACGACGGGCAGGTCCGCCGGCAGCTCCGCGAGCCGCCGCTCGGTCAGCTCCACCCGCGCCCGGCACCACGCCTCGCGGGTCGGGTAGGGGTCGGGGTGCAGGAGGTACTCGTCGTTGCAGACGACGCCCGTGCCGTGCGCGTACTCCAGGCCCGCCTCCTTCGTCGCGCAGCCCGCCGGGAGGAACGAGTAGTCGTACAGCAGGAACAACGGGGCGACCGCGGCCGGACCGCCGGGGCCCTCCCAGACCGGGTACGGGTCCTCGGGGGTGACGACGCCGAGGTCGCGGCAGACGGCGACGAGGTGCTCGTACCGCTCGACGCCGCGCAGTGTGACCGGGTCGGCGGGGTGGGTCCACAGCTCGTGGTTGCCGGGCGCCCAGACGACCTTGGCGAAGCGGCTCGCGAGGGTCTTGAGGGTCCAGCGGATGTCCGCGACGTTCTCGGAGACGTCGCCCGCGACCAGCAGCCAGTCGTCCTCGGTGTCCGGGTGCAGCTCCTCCACCAGGGCCCGGTTCTCGGGGTACCCGATGTGCAGGTCGCTGATGGCCAGCAGCCGCCCGGCTCCCCCGGCCGTCGTCGTCACCACGCGCCCCCGTCCCTCGTCCGCAACGCTCTCCGCGCTTTCCAAGGTCACCACGACAACACATTCGGCGCCCCGCGACAAGGCCGTCCCCGCGACGTCGGTGCAGGGGCCACCCACCGCCCGGGAATCCGTAACACGCGTGTTGCACGCGGGACCCCGCGCAGGCCGTATGATCGCCCCAACACCACCGCCATGAACTTCCCTTCGCGCAGGGCGGTTTGGTGTCCCCACTTCCTCCTGCCCGGGCCGGGCCTGCTTCGCCCTGCCCGCGAACCCTGAAAGGCGGCCTCGCATGGTCTCTCGCGTACGCGTCTGGCTCAACCGCACGTACGCGGAGAACGTCTTCTTCATGGATCAGCTGCGGAGAAATCCCAGCGACCGCGCCGTGGAGATCCATGCGACGCACGGCGACGCCGACTCCCCCGTGCTGGCCGCCGCCGACACCGCCGACCTGGAGCCCGAGGGCCTCTCCCCCGCCGCCTACGTCGAGTTCGCCCTCGACCAGTGCGCGCGCCGCTCCATCGACGTGTTCGTGCCGCGCCTGCACCAGTCGGCGATCGTCGCGCACCGCGCCGACTTCGAGGCGGTCGGCACCGCGCTGCTCGCGCCGACGCCGCAGGCCGTGGCCGTCTTCGAGGACAAGATCGTGGCGTACGAGGCCGTGCGCGCCGTCGGCGTGGGTGTGCCGCCGTGGTTCCGGGTGCGCAACGCGGAACAACTCGTCGAAGCCGTCGACGCGTTGGAGGCCGACGGCCACAAGGCGTGCTTCAAGCCGGCGTCCGGCGCGGGCGGGGTGGGCTTCCGCATCGTCACGCGCGCCCCCTTCTCGCTCTCGCACCTCACCGGATTCCCGTCCCCCTACGTCCCGTTGGACCTGGTGACGGCCGCGCTGGAGGAGGCCGGGGAAGAGGTCGACTGGATCGTCATGCCGCGCCTGGAGCAGCCCGAGGTGTCGGTGGACTGCCTCACCGGGCCCGACAACATCGTCCGCATGTCCATCGGGCGAACAAAGAACGGGCGCCGTCGCGGGTTCACGCTGGACCGGCGGTGGCTGGAGCCGGCCCGGCTGATCGCCGAGGGCTTCGGGCTGCACTACCTGTCCAACATCCAGTTCCGGATGTTCGGCGACGAGCCGGTCCTCATGGACGTCAACACGCGGCCCGCCGGAGGGCTGCACCAGCTCTCGCTGTGCGGGGTCAACGCCCCCTGGGCGGCTGTGCAGTTGGCGCTCGGCGAGGACCCGGGCGAGATCGCGCCGCCGTTCCTCGGGCAGGACTACACGGTCGTCTCCGGGCCGCGTCAGCTGCGGCCGGTGACGCTGCCGCAGCAGCGGGTCGACGAGCCGGTGCTGCCCGCGGTCGCCGCGCCCGCCGTGCCGGTGGAGAGCGCGGCCGTCGTCGAGAGCCCGGTCGCCTCGGAGGCCACCGCCTCCGCGTAAGCGCAGCTCACCCCCGTCTCCCCCGGTCACGAAAAACCGGGGGAGATTTTTTTGCGCGGGGGTGTATCAGGGGGCGGGGTGGGCGCTCTTACTCATGTGGGCGCAAGGGGCTCGACGGGGGAAGCGCCGACGTTCCGGGGAAGCACCACCAGGGGGAGCACCACGGGGGAGCACCACAAGCTCCATGGACCTCACGGGGGACCGAACGGGGTACGGGAGGTCCGTGGAGCGATCGGGGGATCGGGTCGGTCGGCCGCTGTCACGGGGAGCGACCGACCGACCCGAACGACGTTCAGAACCGGCCCGCTCCCCGGTACAGCTCCAGTTCGCCCTCCAGCTCGACGGCCAGGACCGTCGCGTACGGATCGAGATCCGCTGCCTCCGGCCGGTCGATCCACAGGACGCCCACCGCGTCGTGCAGCCCCCCGACCACCCGGTGCCCCAGCTCCTTGCCCGAGCCCACGACCCGTACGCTCCGGACGCCGGTCGCCAGCCCCCGTACGCCGATCTCCGCGCGCGGCGCGTCGAAGAGGACGAGGTAGAGGGTGCGCCGGTCGGCGGAGAGGGTGCTCGGGCCGTAGTGGTGCCCGGCGGGGAGCCCGCGCACGGTCCCGTACACCGCCTCCTCGTGCCGGCGGATCCACTCCCCCAGCCCTTCGAGGCGCTCGGCCTGCGGTGCGGGGATCGTGCCGTCCTCCATGGGGCCGACGTCGAGGAGCAGGTTGCCGCCCCCGCCGATGGTCTCCGTGAAGTAACGGATCAGCTGGGCCAGGGACTTGTGGTTGTGGTCGTGGTGCTGGTAGCCCCACGAGTCGTTGATCGTGAGGCACAGCTCCCACGGCCCGTCCGGCGGCACGATGGGGGCGCCCTGTTCGGGGGTGGCGTAGTCGCCCTCGCTGAGCATGCGGGCGTTGAAGACGACGTCCGGCACGTAGGAGCGGATGAGCGCGGCGAGTTCGGGGATGCGCCACTGCTCCTCGCTGCGGTCCCACTCGCCGTCGAACCACATCAGGTCGGGGCGGAAGCGGGACGCCAACTCCCTGATCTGGCCGTCCCGGTAGGCGATGAAGCGGTCCCACGCGGCCAGGTCCTCGTCCTCGGCGGCGCATTCGGAGTACCGGTTGTCCTCCTGCTCCGGCGGGCGGCCCGGCTTGCGGGTGGACGCGTAGTCGGGGTGGCTCCAGTCGGAGTGCGAGTAGTAGAAGCCGACCTTGAGGTCCTTCTCCCGCAGCGCGTCGGCGTATCCGGTGAGGAAGTCCCGGTCCAGGCCCAGGTGTTTGTGCTCGGTGTCCCACATGGCGACGCCGTCGTGGTGCCGGGTGGTGAGGACGGCGTACCTGGCCCCGGCGCGCGCGAAGAGGTCGGCCCAGGCGCGGGGGTCGTACTTCGAGGCGGTGAACCGGTCGAGCTGGGAGACGTACCGGTCGTAGGGGACGATGCCGTCGTAGAAGGACCAGGACTCCGGGACGCCGTCCACGGCGTAGATGCCCCAGTGGACGAAGATCCCCAACTTGGCGTCGGTGAACCAGGGTTGCATGGGCACGGCTGAACTCCTCGACAGAGCTGGGGACTTGGGGCGTACCTGCGGGGACGGGCACCGCCGAGTGCCCGTCCCCCAGGGGTCATGCGCGCCGCAGGCGCAGGGTGAGGATCTGGAACGGCCTCAGCGTGACCGCCACCGACCCGTCGGCCGCCGACTCGGCGTCCTCCTGCGGCCGTTCGAGCAGGTCCGTGATCTGCGCCCCGGCGATCGGCACCGACGTGCGCAGCGTCCCGGTCGCCCGGCCGCCGCTCGACTCGTAGAGCCGGACGACGAGGTCGCCGGAGCCGTCGTCCGCGAGCTTGACCGCCTCGACCGTCACGCCCTCGCCGTCCACGGAGACGACCGGCTCGGCCGCGCCCGCCGACTCCGCGAGGCGCAGCGGCAGGTTGAGGGAGTAGCCCTCGGCGACCGCGTCGGCGATGCTCGCGCCGGGCAGCAGGGAGTAGGTGAAGCGGTGGCGCCCCTGGTCCGCGCCGGGGTCCGGGATGCGCGGGGCGCGCACCAGGCTGAGGCGGACGGTGGTCGTGGTGCCGCCGTCCTCGCGGACCGTGCGGGACACGTCGTGGCCGTACGTCGAGTCGTTCAACACCGCTACGCCGTAGCCGGGTTCGGCGACGTGGACCCAGCGGTGGCCGGAGACCTCGAAGCGGGCCGACTCCCACGAGGTGTTGGTGTGGGTGGGGCGCTGGATGTGGCCGAAGGCGATCTCGGCGGAGGAGTGCGGGGCGCGGATGTCGATGGGGAACGCGGCCTTGAGGATCTTCTCGGCCTCGTGCCAGTCGATGTCCGTCTCGACGTCGATGCGGGAGCTGCCCGCGCGGACGGTGACGGTCTGCACGATCGTGGAGCCCTTGCCGAAGGACCGCTCGATGCGGACGGCGCCGATCAGCGGGTCCGCCTCGACGACGGTCACCGAGTCCGCGTCGAGCAGGTCGGTGTACCGGTTCTTGTAGTGCTTGTCGATGTCCCAGGCGTCCCAGTAGTTGGGCAGGTCCGTGTGCAGGCGCAGCAGGTTGCCGGGCTCGGCGAGGACTTCGCGGCCGGCGCGCAGGTCCCGTACCGAGGACAGCGTGCCGTCCTCCGCGAACTCCACCCGGACCAGGCCGTTGTCGAGGGTCAGCCCGTCCACGGTCACCGGGTGCGGGGCCTCCGAGTCGGTCAGCGCCGCACTGCCGCTCCCCGGTACCTCGACGTACGCGCGGGTGCCGTCCGGCGTGCGGACGACCTCGGCGCGGTCGTAGGGGCTGGTGTTGAAGACGCGCAGGCCGCCGTGGCCGAGGGCGTCGATCGCCTCGGCGGTCAGCTCCTCCAGTTCCTCGGCGACGCGGGCGTACTCGGCCTCGGCCTCGCGGTGCACCCAGGCGATGGAGGAGCCGGGCAGGATGTCGTGGAACTGGTGGAGCAGGACCGTCTTCCAGAGGCGGTCGAGCTTCTCGTACGGGTAGGTGTAGTCCGGCGCGTGCAGCGCGGCGGTCGTCGCCCACAACTCGGCCTCGCGCAGCTTGTGTTCGCTGCGGCGGTTGCCCTGCTTGGTGCGGGCCTGCGAGGTGTAGGTGGCGCGGTGCAGCTCCAGGTAGAGCTCGCCGACCCAGACGGGGGCGTCGGGGTACTCGGCGCGGGCCTTGGCGAAGAACTCGTCGGGGTGCTCGATCTCGACCTTGGCCGAGCCCTCCAGGTCCCGCAGTCGGCGGGCCCGTTCCATGATCTCGCGGGTGGGGCCGCCGCCGCCGTCGCCCCAGCCGAAGGGCGCGAGGGAGCGGTTGGCGTTGCCCTTCTCGCGGTACTGGCGGACCGCGCGGGACATCTCCTCGCCGCTGAAGCGGGCGTTGTAGGTGTCGACGGGCGGGAAGTGGGTGAAGATGCGGGTGCCGTCGATGCCCTCCCACCAGAAGGTGTGGTGGGGGAAGGTGTTGGTCTGGTTCCAGGAGATCTTCTGGGTGAGGAACCACTCGTTGCCGGCGAGCTTGGCGAGCTGCGGGTAGGCGGCGGTGTAGCCGAAGGAGTCGGGCAGCCACACGCCCTTGGTCTCGATGCCGAAGTGCTCGATGAAGAACCGCTTGCCGTGGATGAGCTGGCGGGCGACGGCCTCGCCGCCGGGCAGGTTGCCGTCCGCCTCGACCCACATGCCGCCGACGGGCGCCCACTGGCCCTTCTTCACGGACTCCTGGATGCGGGCCCACACCTTGGGGTAGTTGTCGCGCACCCACTCGTACTGCTGGGCCTGCGAGCAGGCGAACACGAACTCCTCGTACTCGTCGGCCAGCGAGGTGACGTTGGAGAAGGTGCGGGACGTCTTGCGCTTGGTCTCGCGGATCGGCCACAGCCACGCGGAGTCGATGTGCGCGTGGCCGACGCCCGAGATGATGTGCGCCGAGGCGTTGGCGGGCTTGGCCAGCACCGGCGCCAGGATCGCGCGTACCTCGGATGCCGACCCCGCCACGTCGTCCAGGTCGAGCGCGTCCATGGCCCGGTCGAGCGCGTGCATGATCTCGTGGCGGCGCGGCTCGTGCTCGCTCAGCTCGACCATCAGCTCGCGCAGGACCTGCACGTCGAGGTCGAGGTGCCAGACCTCCTCGTCGAGGACGGCGAGGTTCGCGTGCCGGAAGGTGTAGAGGGGCTTGTCGCCGGCGGTGAGGATGTCGCCCATCGGCGTGATCTTGGAGAAGTTCTCCGCGAGGATGTCCGGGTTGGACGCGGCCTCGACGAGGTAGTCGATCTCCTCGCCGCCGACGGCGGGGTTGGCGACGGGGACGTACTGGTTGAGGGGGTTGACGGCCTTCAGCGGGGTGCCGTCCACGGTGTGGACGAGGGCTTCGGCCTGGTTGCCGGGCCAGTCGCCGACGAAGCCGAGGTCGATGACCGACTCGACGCGGCGGCCCGCCCACTCGGCGGGGACCGTGCCGCGCATCCGGAACCAGGTGGTGCCCCACGGCGGGCCCCACGGGGTGCCCATCTCGAACGGCTCGTAAACAGCCCCGGTGGCCTCCTCGAAGGACACCGGCTCTCCCGGGGCCTGCCAGGCTTCCACCGCGAAGGGAACGGTCGCGGCGTAGATCGCGGGCTTGATGCGCTGGGTGTGGAGGCGCTCTACGCGCTCCTCGATCCGCTGGCGTTCGTCATGCATGAGAGGTCTCCAGGGAGAGATACCGGACCAACCGCAGAAAGCGCTTTCCAGACGCTTTCCGCCGGGAGCTTACTTGAGGTAGTCGAGACCCGGGTGGACGGCCGTGTAGCCCTCCACCAGCCTGCGGGCGACGTTCACCGAGTCGACCAGCGGGTGCAGCGCGAACGCCTTCACCGCGGTCGTGCGCGAACCGGACTCGGCGGCGGCCAGCACCTCGCGCTCGACGGCCTTGACCGCGCTGACCAGGCCGACCGCGTGGCCGGGCAGGGGCGCGACGGCGACCGGGTGGGCGCCGTTGGCGTCGACCAGGCAGGGCACCTCGATGACCGCGTCCGTGTCGAGCACGGAGAGGGTGTGGCGGTTGCGGACGTTGAGGATGAGGGTGGTGCGCTCGTCGCGGGCGATGGCCCGCATCAGGGCGAGGGCGACCTTCTCGTAGCCGCCGGAGAGGTCGTCCTCGTCACGCTCGCCCGCCCCGGCCGTCTCGCGGTTCTCGGCCATGTACGTCGCCTCACGCTCGGCGCGGGTGCGGTTCCAGGCGTCCAGCGCGTGCGCGCCGGGGGCGGCGACCTCGTCGTAGAAGCGGGCCTGCTGGTCGCGCAGGAAGGCGCCGCGGGTCTTCTCGGCCTCCTGGTAGGAGCGGACGGCTTCGCGGTTGAAGTAGTAGTAGTGGAGGTACTCGTTGGGGATCGCGCCGAGGGACGTGAGCCAGTCGGTGCCGAAGAGCTTGCCCTCCTCGAAGGAGCCGAGCAGGTCGGGGTCGGCGAGGAGGCGGGGCAGCTCGTCGCGTCCGGCGATCTTCAAGCCCCGTACCCAGCCGAGGTGGTTGAGGCCGACGTAGTCGATGTAGGCGTCGTTCGGGTTCGCGCCCAGCACGCGGGCGATGCGGCGGCCGAGGCCCACCGGGGAGTCGCAGATGCCGATGACGCGGTCACCGAGGTGGCGGGACATGGCCTCGGTGACGAGGCCCGCCGGGTTGGTGAAGTTGATGACCCAGGCGTCCGGGGCGAGCCGGGCGACGCGCCGGGCGATGTCGACGGCGACCGGGACCGTGCGCAGCCCGTAGGCGATGCCGCCGGCGCCGACCGTCTCCTGGCCGAGGACGCCCTGGTCGAGGGCGACCTTCTCGTCGTTGGCGCGGCCTTCGAGGCCGCCGACGCGGATCGCGGAGAACACGAAGTCGGCGCCGCGCAGGGCGTCGTCCAGGTCGGTGGTGGCGGTCACGGAGGGCGCGTCCGGGACGCCCGCGGCCTGCTCGGCCAGCACGCGCGTCACCGCCCCGAGCCGCCCCGCGTCCAGGTCGTGCAGGACGACCTCGGTCACCCGGCCCTCGCCGCGGTCACCGAGGAGCGCCCCGTACACGAGCGGCACCCGGAATCCGCCGCCGCCCAGAATCGTCAGTTTCACGCCTGCACCTTTCCTGCCACGATCACCTCGACGCCCGCCTCTCCCAGGGAGGAGCGGGTCACCGGGTCGACCGGGGCGTTCGTCACCACCACGTCCAGATCTTCTGGACCACAGACCTTCGCCATGCCCGTGCCCGGGAACTTGGCCCGGTCGGCGAGGAGGACGACCTTGTCGCTCGCCTTGATCATCGCGCGTTTGACCGGCACCTCGACGACGGTCGTGTCCATCACCTGTCCGCCGGGGCGCACTCCGCTGGTGCCGAGGAAGAGCCAGTCGGCGTGCAGCTGACGGAGGTTGTCCTCGGTGAGGAAGCCGACCAGGGAGCGGTAGTCGCGGCGGACGACGCCGCCGAGCAGGACCAGCTCGATGCCCTCGTCGTCGGCCAGTTCCTCGTAGACGACGAGGTTGCTGGTGATGACGGTGAGGCGGCGGCCGTGGAGCTGCCGGGCGAGGCGGTAGGCGGTGGTGCCGATGTCGAGCAGCACCGACTGACCGTTCGTGATCATCGCCGCCGCGCGGGCCGCTATCGCGTCCTTCTCGGTGACGCGGACCTCGGCGACCTCGGCGAAGGGCTGGTCGCCCTCCTCGGCGACCGCGCCGCCGTGGACGCGGGTCAGCAGGCCGTCCTCCTCCAGCTTGACCAGGTCGCGCCGGATCGTGGCGGGGCTGACGCCGAGTTGCTCGGAGAGGTCGGTGACGGCCGCGGGGCCGCCGGAGCGCAGGGCCCGGAGGATGAGTTGATGTCGTCGTTCTGCCAGCACGACACGAACACTACTCGTCATCTTCAATCAAATCCATGCTCGTTTCTGCTCGACTATTGACCAGGTCTGCAAGAGAGCGCACGATTCCGTGCACCGAATGTGAACAGTTCTGAAGAACGTTCCGACGAGAGGCGCCACCCCGTGGACGACACCCCCCGGACTCCCGACGTCCTGCTGACCGGGCTGCTCTTCTACGACCTCGTCCTCACGGGCCTCGGCAAGCCGCCCACGCCCGGCGAGGAGGTCTGGACGGCCGGCATGGGCTGCGGCCCCGGCGGCATCGCGAACCTCGCGGTGGCCGCCTCCCGCTTCGGCCTGCGCACCCGGCTCGCGACGGTCTTCGGCGACGACTTCTACGGGGCGTACTGCCGGGAGGTCATCGCCGGTCAGGAGGGCGTCGACCTCACCCTGTCCCGGGTCGCGAAGGACTGGCCGACCCCGGTGACCGTCGCCCTCGCGCACGGCGACGACCGGGCCCTGGTCACGCACGGCCAGGAGCCCCCGTACTCGCAGGACGAGCTGATGGCCGACCCGCCCGCCGCGCGCACCGCCCTGGTGCACCTGGAGGCCGAGCCGCGCGAGTGGATCGCCAAGGCCGCCGCGAACGGCACCCGGGTGTACGCGGACGTCGGCTGGGACCCGACCCAGGAGTGGTCGCGGGACCTGCTGGACCAGCTCTCGCTGTGCCACGCGTTCCTGCCGAACGAGGCCGAGGCGATGGCCTACACCCGCACGGACAGCGCGGTCGCGGCGCTCGGCACGCTCACCGAGCTGGTGCCGGTGGCGGTCGTCACGCGCGGCGGCGACGGCGCGGTCGCGGTGGACCAGACGACCGGCGAGTACGCCGAGGTCCCGGCGCTCCCGGTGGACGTGCTGGACGCGACGGGCGCCGGTGACGTGTTCGGCGCGAGCTTCGTCGCGGCCTCGCTCGGCGGGTGGCCGCTGGAGGAGCGCCTCAAGTTCGCGGTGCTGGCCGCGGGCCTGTCCGTACAGCACCACGGCGGCGCGCTCGCGGCGCCGGGCTGGTACGGCGTGGACCGCTGGTGGCGCTCGGTGACCGACCCCGGGCTGCGGCACGCGTACGGCTTCCTGGCGGACCGGCTGCCGGCCGACCCGGGACGGCCGGTGCGGTACGCGCCGGTCACACCTCCGGCGAAGCCCCTTTAGCCCCCCCTTGGAAAAGACCCCCACTCCCGAGTAGTCCAGTAAAGATCCCGAAAGGCGGTGGGAGCTGTGCGGCTCTCACGAAGAGGCCTGCTGCGCGCGGGCCTTGCCACCGGCGCCGCCGGCGCGCTCGGCGGCCTGGCGTCCGCGTGCGCGGTACCGGCCGGTTCGACCGGCGACGACATGGTGCTGTGGTACTGGAACGGCGGCCTGAGCGAAACCGTCGTGAAGAACGCCAAGAAGCGCTACGGCCCCTCGGTCGACCTGAAGGCGATCCAGATCGGCGGCTACTACCGCTCGAAGCTGATCACCACGATGGCCGGCCGCGCCCACATCCCCGACATCGCGGGCCTCAAGGGCGAGGACATGGCGTCCTACCTGCCGAACGCGGACCAGTTCGTGGACCTGCGCACGCTCGGCGCCGACAAGCTGAAGAGCCAGTACCTGTCGTGGAAGTGGGACCAGGGGGTCGCCGACGACGGGACGATGGTCGGCTTCCCGATCGACTGCGGTCCGGTCGCGCACTACTACCAGCCGGCCGTGTTCGCGAAGGCGGGCCTGCCGTCGCAGCCGGCCGACGTGTCCCGGGAGATCGCGACCTGGGAGCAGTTCTTCGCGGCCGGCGAGCAGTTGAAGAAGCGCATTCCGGGCACCTACCTGCTGACCGACATCACCAGCGTCTTCACGATGTCGATGAACCAGGGCACGAAGCAGTACGTCGACAGGGACCGGCACTTCATCGGCGACGGGGACCACGTCCGTACGGCGTGGGCGCGGGCGGTGGAGGCGAAGAAGCGCGGGATCGTGTCCAGCATCGTCAGCGGTACGCCGGACGCGCTGTCGGCGCAGGAGGACGGCAAGCTGCCGTCGAACCTGAACGCGTCCTGGTCGACGAGCGACCTCAAGCAGGGCGTCCCGAAGACGGCCGGCAAGTGGCGGGTGGCGAACTGTCCGGGCGGGCCCT
This sequence comes from Streptomyces niveiscabiei, assembly GCF_033794345.1. Taxonomy (NCBI): domain Bacteria; kingdom Bacillati; phylum Actinomycetota; class Actinomycetes; order Kitasatosporales; family Streptomycetaceae; genus Streptomyces; species Streptomyces niveiscabiei. Next base: position 359,866 of record NZ_JARAYJ010000003.1, on the reverse strand, counting down.
CGAACATCGGGGGTTCGTTCCTGGCGATCACCAAGGAGTGCCGGGAGCCGGAGAAGGCGTTCGAGATCATCACCTGGCTGCTGAACGCCGGCAACCAGGCGCAGGGGTTCGTGGACGCGGGGCTGTTCCCGTCGACCCCGGCGTCGTACGGCATGAGGAAGCTGACCGAGCCCGACCCGTTCTTCGGCGGGCAGGTGACCATGGACGTCTTCGGGCCGGCCGCGCAGAAGATCCCGGTCGCCTACAACAGCCCGTTCGACATCGCGCTGGGCCAGCCCCTGAAGGACGAGATCAAGAACGTCGGCGTCCTCGGCAAGAACCCCGAGCAGGCCTGGAAGGACGCCATGAGCAAGTGCCGCCGGATCGCGAAGCACCTGGGGGTGAGCTACTGATGGCCACCGCCCTGGAGAAGCCTCCCGTGATCGGGAGATCCGCGCCGTCGCAGCCGAAGAAGGGCTGGCGCAAGTACTGGCATCTGTACGCCGCGATCTCCCCCTTCTACCTGCTGTTCCTCGGCTTCGGCCTGATCCCCGTCGGGTTCTCGCTGTACGTGTCGTTCCACCGCTGGGACGGGCTCGGCTCGATGGAGTGGGCCGGGCTCGCGCAGTACCGGTACCTGATCTCCGACACGGACTTCTGGAACTCGATCGGGAACACGATCATCATCTGGGCGCTCGCGACCTTCCCGATGATCTTCCTGGCGATGGTGACGGCCGTGATGCTGAACTCGGCCGTGCGGTTCAAGAACGTGTACCGGTTCGCGTACTTCCTGCCGAACGTGACCTCGGTGGTCGCGGTCGCGATCATCTTCGGGTCGGTGTTCTCCACCAACTTCGGCCTGATGAACGCCCTGTTGCAGGCGGTGGGGCTCGATCAGGTGGCGTGGCTGAACACGCCGTGGGGGATCAAGGTCGCCATCGCGACGCTGATGACCTGGCAGTGGACCGGCTACAACGCGATCATCTTCCTCGCCGGGCTCCAGACGATCCCGAGTGAGCTGTACGAGGCGGCGAAGGTCGACGGGGCGAACCCGTTCCAGACGTTCTTCCGGATCACGCTGCCGATGATGCGTCCGGTGCTGCTGTTCGTGCTGGTCGTCTCGACGGTGACCGGGCTCCAGTCGTTCTCGGAGCCGCAGGTGCTGCTCCAGTCGTCCGCCAACGACTCGACGTACGCGGGCGGTCCGGGGCACTCGGGCCAGACGATGGTCCTCTACTTCTTCCAGCAGACCTTCGACAACAACGACTTCGGCTACGGCGCCGCCGTGGCGTGGGGGATCTTCCTCGTCGTCATCATCTTCTCCATCGTCAACTGGCGCCTGGTGCAGCGCCGGGGCGAAGACTAGGAGCCGCGCGCCATGTCTTCCACCAAGGGCATCAAGGGCTCCCGCAGGCGCGGTATCGCGCTGCACGCCGTCCTGGTCGTCGGGCTGCTGCTGTCGGCGTTCCCGTTCTACTGGGCCGTCATCATGTCGACCCACACCTCGTCGGAGATCTTCTCCTACCCGCCGAAGCTGCTGCCGGGCTCGCACTTCGGGGAGAACGTCCGCAATCTCTTCGACGCGATCGACTTCTTCGGGTCGATGGGCAACTCGCTGCTGGTCGCGGGGAGCGTGACCGTGCTGGTGCTGTTCTTCGACTCGCTGGCCGCGTTCGTCTTCGCGAAGTTCCACTTCCCGGGGCGCGGGCTGCTGTTCGCGCTGCTGATGGTCATCTTCATGGTCCCGGCGCAGCTCGCGGCGATCCCGCAGTTCGTGATCATGGCGAAGCTGGGCTGGATCGGGTCGATGACGTCGCTGATCGTCCCGGCGGCGGCGAACGCGTTCGGCATCTTCTGGATGCGCCAGTACATGCGGGGCGCGATCCACGACGAGCTGCTCGACGCCTCGCGCATCGACGGCGCGAACTTCCTGCGCCAGTACTGGCACGTCGCGCTGCCGGTGGTGCGTCCCGGGCTCGCGTTCCTCGGGATCTTCACGTTCATGGGCCAGTGGAACGACTACGCCTGGCCGCTGATCGCGCTGACCAACCCGGACAACGTGACCCTCCAGGTGGCGCTGTCCCAGCTCAACGGCACGCACGGCACCACCGACTACGGCATGGTCATGACCGGCGCGCTGCTCGCGCTCGTCCCGCTGCTGATCGTGTTCGCGATCGGCGCCCGCCAGATCATCGGAGACCTCGCGAAGGGGGCCATCAAGTGATGGACCCGCTGTCCGCGCTCCGCCCCTGGGAGTCACCCGAGGTGACCTCCTGGGGGCGGCTGCCCATGTCCGCCGTGGACCGCCGGGCGGGCGCCCTCTCGCTGGACGGGGAGTGGCGCTTCCAGCTCCTGCCCTCGCCGGACGCGGCGCTCGGCGGCGCCTGGTCCTCGCAGACCCTGCCGGGCGCCTGGACGATGCAGAACACCGACGACCTGCCGGTCTACCTCAACGTCCGGATGCCGTTCGGGGACGTCCCGCCGTCCGTGCCCGCCGCGAACCCGACGGGCGTGTACGAGCGGGTCGTGGACGTGCCGGCCGAGTGGACCGGCAAGCGGATCGTCCTCCAGGTCGGTGCCGCCGAGAGCGTGCTCCTCGTCCACGTGGACGGCCGCCCGGTCGGCGTCTCGAAGGACTCGCACCTCGCGGCCGACTTCGACATCACGCGGTTCGCGCGCCCCGGCGAGCGCGTCCTGGTGCGCCTCACGGTCGTCAAATGGTCGGATGTCTCGCACATCGAGGACCAGGACCAGTGGTGGCACGCGGGCATCACCCGGTCCGTCCTCCTCTACGCCACCGACCCCCTGCACCTCGCCGACGTCGACGTGCGCGCCCGTGCCGACGGGGCGTTGCGCGTCGACTGCGCGGTGCGGCACACGGGCGGCGAACTGCCGGACGGCTGGTACGTCACCGGCGAGCTGAACGGCGCCCTCCTCACCCAGGACGCCGAACTCGACCGGTTCAACGAGGAGGACGGCCGCGTCTCCGGCTTCCTCGGCGAGGTCCGCCTGAACCACCAGGTCACCGGCGTACGGCCGTGGACCGCCGAGACGCCGTTCCTGTACGACCTCGCCGTCCGCCTGCACCGCGCCGACGGCTCGGTCGCCGACGTCTCCCGGCACCGGGTGGGGTTCCGGGACGTCGCGGTCGTGGGCCGGGATCTGCTGGTCAACGGGGTGCGGGTGTTCCTGCGCGGGGTGAACCGGCACGACTTCCACCCGCTGACGGGCCGGACGGTGTCGTACGAGGACATGCGCGCCGACCTCGCCCTGCTGAAGCGGTTCAACTTCAACGCCGTCCGCACCTCGCACTACCCGAACGACCCGGCGTTCTACGACCTCGCCGACGAACTCGGCGTCTACGTGGTCGACGAGGCGGACATCGAGTCCCACGACCACGCCCACGAGATCGCCGACGACCCGCGCTACCTGGGCGCCTTCGTGGACCGCGTCTCGCGGATGGTGCTGCGGGACAAGAACCACCCCTCGGTGATCGTCTGGTCGCTGGGCAACGAGTCGGACTACGGGGCGAACCACGACGCGGCGGCCGGCTGGGTGCGCCGGCACGACCCGACTCGACCGGTTCAGTACGAGGGCGCCGCGAAGCTCGACTGGGCGGCCCGCTCGGACGCCTCGGACATCGCCTGCCCGATGTACGCCTCGCTGGACGACGTGGTCGCGCACGCCCGCTCGGGGACCCAGACCAAGCCGCTGATCTGGTGCGAGTACTCGCACGCGATGGGCAACAGCAACGGCACGCTCGCGGACCACTGGGCCGCCATCGAGTCAACGCCTGGACTTCAGGGCGGGTTCATCTGGGAGTTCTGGGACCACGGAATCCTCCAACGTGTGAACGACGGACGACCGGCCGGGCGTGGGGGCGCCGGGCTCTACGAGAGCGGCGTCGCCGGACCCGGCCACCGCTGGGCGTACGGCGGTGACTTCGGCGAACCCGATCACGACGGCGCGTTCATCGCGGACGGCGTCGTCTTTCCCGACCGGACCCCGAAGCCGGTGATGTTCGAACACCGGGAGATCGCGGCGCCGGTCCGGCTGGCCCTGGACGACGACGGCGATCTCGTGGTCTCCAACCACCAGCACTTCCGGGGCCTCGACCAGCTGGCCGCCGAGTGGCGGCTCGCGCTCGCCGACGGCACCGTTCTCACCGCCGTGGCAGAACTGCCGGAACTGGCGCCGGGTGACTCCGGCACCGTCCCCGTGCCGTTCGCGCTGCCTCAGGACGGCGGCGAGGCGTGGCTGACCCTGCGGGTGACGACGGCGGAGGACCTGCCGTGGGCGCCGGCGGGGGCGGAGGTCTGCGTGCCGCAGGTGCGGCTGCGGGGGCCCTCCCCCGCCGGGAAACCGGTGGCGAAGGGCCGCGTGGAGGTCGACGGCGACGGGCTGCTCGTCCACCCGCTGCTCACCTCGGCGCCGGTGCTCTCGCTGTGGCGGGCGCCCACCGACAACGACGAACTGGGCGGCATCGCGGCGCGCTGGCGGGCATGGGGGCTCGACCAGCTCGTGCGCGAGGTCGTCTCGGTGCAGCGGGACGGCGCGGCCGTCATCGTCGACGCCGAGTACGCGGGCACGACGGGTGTCGTACGGCACCGGCAGATCCTCACGCCGGTCGAGGGCGGCATCCACGTCGACGAGTCGGCGCAGGTGCCGGAGGCGTTCCACGATGTGGCGCGCGTCGGCTCGGTCTTCGAGACGGTGCCCGGGCTCGACCTGCTGGAGTGGTTCGGGCAGGGCCCCTGGGAGTCGTACCCGGACCGCGCGGCCGGCGCCCCCGTCGGCCACCACGCGCGGCCTGTCGACGCGTTGTTCACGCCGTACCTGCGCCCGCAGGAGAGCGGCGGCCTGCACGGCGTACGGCGCTTCACCCTGTCCGCGCCGGACGCCACCGGGCTCGCCGTGACCCTGGACGCGCCGCGTCAGGTCTCCGTCACGCGCCACCGCGCGGGCGACCTGACGGCGGCGGCGCACCACGACGAGCTGGTGCCGCGCGCGGGCTGCGTGGTGCACGTCGACGCGGCGCACCGGGGGCTCGGCACGGCCTCGTGCGGGCCCGACACCTTCCCCTCCTATCTGGTCGCGACGGGCTGCCATCACTGGAGCTGGACCCTGCGCGTGCTGTAACACCCACCTCTCACTTCTGAGCACCACCGGAGCACCTGTGTGTACGTCGCATGCCCATGACTCTTCCGGCCAGGAGCCCTGCGAGGCTCCGCAGGCCGCTGCCGGACGGCGCGGCTTCCTGCGCGCGACGGCGCTGCTCGGCGCCGCCGCGACCGCCGGGGTGGCGCTGCCCGCCGGGACCGCCTCGGCCTCCGTGGCGGAGAAGCGCCCCTCCTGGCGTCCCGACGCGAAGAGCCGTCGGTTCACGCTCGCCGTGATGCCCGACACGCAGTACCTCTTCGACGGGCCCAGCATCGACGCGAAGCCCGTCGAGGCGTCCCTCAAGTACCTGCTGGAGCACGGGAAGGACGAGAACATCGTCTTCCTGTCGCACCTGGGCGACCTGACGCAGAACGGGGCCGCCGCCGAGTTCTCCGCGATCGGCGAGGCGTTCGGGCTGCTGGACCGCAAGGGGGTCGGCTACAGCGTGCTGGCCGGGAACCACGACGTGAAGTCCTCGACGACCGACCAGCGCGGGGCCTCGCCCTATCTGGACGCGTTCGGGCCGAAGCGGTTCGCGGCCAAGCCGACGTTCGGCGGGGCGTCCCCGGACGGGTACAACACGTACCACCGCTTCCACGCCGGGGGCCGTCAGTGGCTGGTCCTCGCGCTGGACTGGCGGCTGTCCGACCAGGGGTACGCGTGGGCGGAGAGCGTCCTCGCGAAGCACCCGAAGACGCCGGTGATCCTCACGACGCACGAACTCGTCGTGGACGACGACCAGTTGTCGGACTACGGGCAGCAGCTGTGGGACCGGCTGGTCAAGGACCACGACCAGATCTTCCTGACGCTGAACGGGCACTACTGGCCGGCGGGGCGGGCGACGCGCAAGAACAGCGCGGGGAACGACGTCCACCTGCATCTGACGAACTATCAGAACCGGTACTTCGGCGGCGCGGCGATGATCCGGCTGTACCGCTTCGACCTCGACCGCAACGTCATCGACGTCGAGACGGTGTCGCCGTGGATCCTCGGGCGGGCGAAGAAGGGGCTGAACGAGTTCGAGCGGCAGGAGATCGAACTCAGCGGTGACGCCGACCGGTTCAGCGTCGACATCGACTTCGCGGCCCGGTTCCAGGGCTTCGACCCGGTGCCGGTGCGGGCGGCGCGGCCCGCGTCGAAGATGCTGGTGCGGGGGACGGTCGCGTACTGGCGGTTCGACAAGGCGGTGGGCGGCACGGTCCGCGACCTGTCGGGGAAGGGCAACGACCTCACGCAGGTGAGCGTGGGCGGCGGTTCCCTCGGCTGGTCCGCCGACCACCACCCCGACCAGCCCGGGCACGGGAGCCTGGAGTTCCAGGGGTTCAAGTCGCCTTTGCGGGGCGCCTACTTGAAGACCGTGGACTCGGCGCCGATCAACAAGGCCGTGTTCAGGAACGGGTACACCATCGAGGCGTTCTACCGCCTGCCCGCCGACTGGGACCCGGCGCACCACGCCTGGTCGGGCATCGTCGGCCGGACCGGCACGGGCGGGGCCGCGCACAAGACCGGCGACGACCCGGACGAGCCGCTCGCCACGCTCTCGCTGTCCAACGACCGCGAGCCGCAGTGGGCGATGCGCCCGCTGAACCAGGAGGGCATCGCCACCAACTGGGGCCAGCAGACGCCGCTGGAGACCTGGTGGCACGTCGCCGTCGTCAACGACGGGAAGCACACGACGCTGTACGTCGACGGCTGCCCGGTCGTGCGCAACCCCAAGGCCGTCTCCACGGGGATCACGTCGGTCGGGCTGCCGTGGCTGCTCGGCGGTTACGAGTACGCCGGGAAGATCGACCAGATCCTGCACGCGCGCCTCGGCGATGTGCGGATCGTCGAACGGGCGCTGCCCGTCAGCCAGTTCATGAACCACTGACCGTCCCCGCAACGCCTTTCCCAGAAAGACCTGTCATGACCGAGCAACAGCTCCCCACCTGGGCCGACCCCTCCGTCGCGCCCGCCGACCTCGATCCGCAGGGCGTCTCCCGGCGTGGACTCCTGCGCAGCGCGGGCCTGTTCGGGGCGGCGTTCGCGCTGTCCCCGGCGCTGGCCTCCCCCGCGTCCGCCGCACCGGCCGCGGGCAAGGGCCACGGCGGCTACGGGGGCGAGGACCCGCGCCTCGCCTACCTCGTCGGCGACCACCACATCCACTCCGTGTACAGCCACGACGCGAAGTACACGTTCTCCCAACTCGCCGCGAAGGCCGCCGAGTTCGGCCTCGACTGGATGGTGTTCACCGAGCACTCCAACTTCGGGCACGCCGACTTCGGCGCCGCCCTGGAGCACCAGGAGATCCTCAAGGCCCGCAAGGAGAACCCGCGCCAGCTCATCTTCCAGGGCCTGGAGTGGTACATCCCGGCCGCCGAGCACTGCACGGTGTTCACCCCGCCCGGCCCCCACGAGGTCGACGTCCTGACCCGGTTCGAGAGCGCCTTCGACGGCAAGCTCCTGAACTACACGGACGGCGCGCCCGGCAACGCCAACACCGCGCGCAACGAGGCCCACGCCGTCAAGGCGATCAAGTGGCTGGCGGAGCAGCGCCGTACCGGTTACGTGGACGACGTCCTCGTGCTCGCCAACCATCCGATGCGCCTCGGCATCGACTCCCCGCACGAGCTGCGGGCCTGGCGCGACGCCGCCCCCGAGATCATGATCGGCATGGAGGGGGCGCCGGGTGCTCAGGGCGCGGCGATCCCCGGCTGGCGCGGGGCGAACTCGATCCGGGGCGAGTACGAGAACGCGCCGTCGGCGAACTCCTTCGCGGGGTACCCGAAGGAGGCGTATCTGACGTACGGCGGCTTCGACTGGGCGACGGCGACCGTCGGCGGGCTGTGGGACTCGATGCTGGCAGAAGGCGGCCTGTTCTCGATCACCAGCAACTCCGACGCGCACCGCGTGGTCTTCGACACGTGGAAGAACGGCGACTGGCCGGCCGGGCGGAACTTCGACAACACCGGCAAGCTGCCCGACCCCATCGACACGACGTCCCCGCAGCCGGGCAGCGACTTCTGGCCGGGCCAGTTCAGCCGTACGCACGTCGGTGTCACCCGCTACGGCTACCGCGCGGTCATGGCCGGTATGCGCGCGGGCCGCGTCTGGGCGGACCACGGCCACCTGCTGGACGGCCTTGAGGTGCGCCTGAAGCGCCGGCACAGCCACGGCCGGGGCGTCACCCTCGGGGGCCGCCTGCGGGTCCGCAGGGGCGAGAAGCTGACCCTGGAGATCACGGTCACCACGGCGTCCCGCGTCAACCCCCACGGCATCCTCCCGAAGCTGGCCCACGTGGACGTCATCCGGGGCACGGTGACGGGCCCGGTCACGGACGCCGACACGTGGAAGGCGCCCGACACGAAGGTGGTCCGCACGAAGGACGTCTCCGGCCTCAAGGGCACCTACACGCTGCGCATCCCGGTCACGGTGGAGGACGACTCCTTCTACCTGCGCCTGCGCGGCAGCGACGGCAACCGCCACGGCACGGGCTACCTCGGCGCCTCCGTCGACCCGCACGGCCCGGTCCCCCACGCCCCGGGCGACGGCGACCCGTGGGCGGACACCTGGTTCTACGCGAACCCGATCTTCGTGGACGTGGTGCGCTGACCCGCGGTCAGGCGCCGGCATCGCGACGAAGGTGACACCTCCCGCGACGACGCGGTCCTTGACGACGGCGCCCAGGCGGCGCATCACGATCACGGCGGACGAGCCGGTGTCTCGGAGTGGTTGGACTGTAACGCCCCCGCGCGCCGGCGGATGCCGATTGCGGGACCGAACGGTGGACAAGCCACCATCATGTGAATTCTCCCGTCACGGCGTACGGTTGGCCGTGTGACCACGGAAGAATCGGTGCGGCCCCAGTCCCTGATGCTCACGTTCCTGGGCGATCAGGTACTGGGGCGCTCCGTCTGTGTGTACTCCGGCAGCGTCATCGACGTGTTCGCGCGGGCCGGGGTCGGGGAGCAGGCGACCCGCTCGACGCTGACCCGGATGGTGAACCGGGGGCTGCTGCGCAGGCAGCGGGAGGGCCGGCGGATGTACTTCGGGCTGACCGCGCACTCGGAGGCCGTGCTGCGGGACGGGGAGCGGCGGGTGTGGCACACGGGCGCGGTGAACCGGCGGTGGGACGGTTCGTGGACGCTGCTCGGGTTCTCGCTGCCGGAGTCGTGGCAGCGGCAACGGCACGACCTGCGCTCGAAGCTGGCGTGGCACGGGTTCGGTCCGCTGTTCAGCGGGCTGTGGATCGCGCCGGGCGAGGTGGACGTCGCCGAGCTGGTCGAGGAGCTGGGGCTGTCGGCGCACGTGAAGGTGTTCCGCGCGCAGGCGGACGCGGGCACGGACATCACGGCGATGATCGAGGAGACCTGGGAGCTGGGCGAACTGGCGTCCCGGTACGCGGCGTTCCGGGAGCGCTGGCAGCGCTGGGAGGGGGAACTCCCGTCGGCGGAGGACGCGTTGGCGCGCCGTCTGCTGCTCCAGACGGACTGGCTGAACATCATCCGCCGCGACCCCCGCCTCCCCGTGCTCCACCTCCCGGCCGACTGGCCCGCGGACGGCGCGGAGAAGACGTTCCGGCGCGTCCACGAACGCCTCACGCCGCTCGCGGAGGAAGCGGCGGCCCGCCTCATCGACCTGGTGCCGGCCCAGAGTTGAGGGTCGTTTCCCGGCCGCGGTCCCACCCGAAAAGGCCAACACCCGCGCACACCCGGATGATCTGGGCCACCATGGGAGATGACCGCAGCGTGTACCGCAGTTGACGGGGGCTTCCTTCCGGAGAGAGGGCCGCGGATGCGTACCGAGGTGTTCACGGGGGACGGCAGGCGGTTGGCGGTGGAGATCGCGGGCGATCCGCGCGGCTTCCCGGTGTTCCTGCTGCACGGCACCCCCGGCAGCCGGATCGGCCCGGCGCCCCGCCCGATGCTGCTCTACCACCAGCGGGTCCGCCTGATCACCTACGACCGTCCGGGGTACGGCAGTTCGGACCGGCTGCCGGGCCGCTCGGTGGCGCATGTCTCCGAGGACGTCGCGGCGATCGCGGACGCGCTCGGCGTGGAGCGCTTCGCCGTGGTCGGCCGCTCGGGCGGCGGCCCGCACGCGCTGGCCTGCGCGGCGCTGCTCGCGGGCCGTGTGACGCGCGTCGCGGTCCTGGTGAGCCTGGCCCCGCGCGACGCGGCGGGCCTGGACTGGTTCGCGGGGATGGCCGCGTCGAACGTCCGCGAGTACGCGCAGGCCGTCGTCGGCCCCGACCGGCTCGCCGCGAGCCTGCGCGCCCGCTCGGTCGCGATCCGCGCCGACCCGCGCAAGCTGCTGTCCGAACTGCGCTGGGAGCTCACGGAGTCGGACCTCAGGGTGATCGCGGACGCCGGTATCCGCTCCATGCTGATCCGCAGCTACGCGGAGGCGCTCAGCGTCTCGGCGGACGGCTGGGTCGACGACGCGCTGTCGTTCTGCGCGCCGTGGGGTTTCGCCCTGGACGCGATCTCCGTACCGGTGCTGCTGTGGCACGGCGAGCAGGACGTGTTCGCGCCGGCCAGCCACACGCGGTGGCTGGCGGAGCACATCCCGGGCCGTACGGTCGTCGTGCATCCGAGGGCGGCGCACTTCGCGGCGCTGCGGGTGCTGCCGGACATCGTGACGTGGCTGTCGGGCGGCCCCAGCCAGCTGGCGCCGTCCCAGATGTGACGAACCGTCAGATCAGGGGCGGCTCCAGGTCCCGGTGGATGCGCTTGCCCTCGCGCACGCTCACCGTGTGCGGATGCCCCTCGCCGAGGAGCCGTTCCAGGTCGGCCTGGGCACTCTCCTGCAACTGCTCGGCCTCCGGTATCCGCCTGAGCGCCCGCAGGGTGACGGACAGGTTGGCGCGGGAGACGATCGTGTCCGGGTGCTTGTAGCCGAGCGCCTTCTGGAACCCGGTGACGGCGAACCGCTCCAGCTCCTCCGAGCGGTGCAGCTCCTCCAGTTCGGCGAGGGTGTTGGCGAGGTTGACCGCGCAGGCCAGCACGTACGGGTGGGCGTCCCCGAGGACCTCGCGCAGGGTGGCGTGGTTGCCCTCCAGCAGCACCCGCGCGTCCTCCACGCGGCCCGAACCGCGCAGGAAGATCCCGCAGTTGTTGAGGGCGGCCAGCGTCGCGGGATGGCGTTCGCCGGGCGCGACGCGGTACTGCCGGACGATGTCCTCGGTGAGGGCGAGCGCCTCCTCGCGGGCGCCGGTGGCGTACAGGTCGGTGGCGTAGTTGAGGGTGCAGTCGAGGACGTCGGGGGTGGCCGTGGGGGTCTCGCGCAGCCGGTAGTTCTCGCGGGTCTGGTGGGTGAGGGCGCGGGCCTCGTCGACGAGCCCGGCCTTGCGCAGGGACACGGCGAGGCTCTTGGCGCCGCGCAGCGTCTCCGGGTACAGCTCGCCGAAGGTCTCGATGTAGGCCGCGTGGCTGCCGCGCAGCAGGGAGACCGAGGCGTCGTACTCGCCGGTCTCGCGCAGGTCGCGGCCGAGGTTGGTGACGCTGATCAGGGTGTGCGGGTGCTTGGCGCCGAGGTCGTTGCGGCGCCGGTCGTAGATCTCCTGATCGATGTCGCGGGCCTCGTTGTAGCGGCCGAGCAGGCGCAGGCACACGGCGCGGTTGTTGTTGGCGCTGAGGGTGCGCGGGTGGTCCTCGCCGAACGCCTCCTTGAAGCCGAGGTAGGCCTCGTCGGCCATCTGGAGGGCGTCGGCGAAGCGGCCGACGGAGCCGAGGTCGGTGGCGAGGCCGCTGGTGGTCATGAGGATGTGCGGGTGGTCGGGGGCGAGCAGGGAGCGCTGCTGGTCGCGGACGTCGGAGCCGAGCTGCTCGGCCTCCACGTACTTGCCGAAGGAGCGCAGGATGTTGACGATGTGGAAGCGCAGGTGGAGGAGCTGGATCCGGAGGTTGGTGAGGTAGAGGCGCTCCTCGTCGAGGGTGCGCAGCGGCCGTCCGCCGGACTGCGCGGGGAGGTGGGGCGGGTCCTCGGGTTCCCGGGAGAAGGCGGCGATGCGCCTCCGGGAGTCGTCCAGCTTCTCCTCCCACAGGGCGCGCAGGTTCTCCGCGAAGGTGATGGCGGCGGGGAGTTCGCCGCGCTTCCACAGGTAGCGGACGCGGTCGATGAGGAGCTGCCGGGTCTCGGGGTCGTCGCAGATGCTGGCCTCGGAGGCGTCGAGGTGGGGCCAGATCGCGGCGAACGTGGGCTGGTTCTCGGGGTCGTCGATGGGCTCCTCGCCCGAGGGGCGGGCCCCGGCGAGGATGCGGTGGACGACGTGCTGCGCCTCCAGCTGTTCGCGCTGTGTCAGCTGGGAGCGGATGACGGCCTGGACGAGCCGGTGCACCTGGATCGTGCTCTGCTGGGAGCGGTCCACCTTGGCGAGCGCGAAGCGGCCGATCTCGCGGATGACCCGGCCGAGGACCATCTTCTCGTGGAGCGAGGGGTCCTCGGCGGCCAGCACACGGATCATCTCGTCGCCGTACAGGAGCTTCATGGAGATCGGTTCGGCGGCGAAGAACGCGCACAGTTGCAGCAGGCGTACGGCGGCCGGGGAGCGTTCCTTGAGGCGTTCGATGGAGACGTTCCAGGTGGCGGCGACGGGCTGCGGGTAGCCGGCGGGCTGGCTGAGGGACAGGACGTGTTCGGCCTGCCGGTCGAGTTCGAGGAGGTAGTCGTCGACGGGGGTGGCGGTCTCGGCGAGCCAGGCGCCGGCCTGTTCGAGCGCGAGGGGCAGGTCCCCGACGGCGGCGGCGACCCGGTCGGCGTCCTCGGCGCTGAGGTCGGGGGCCCGGCGCAGCAGGTGCTCGACGCTCTCCTCGCGCAGGAAGGGGTCGATCTCCAGGGCCTCGCCGTACTGGAGCCAGGTCTGGTTGCGGGAGGTGATCAGGACGTGTCCGCTGCCGCCGGGCAGCAGATGGCTGACCTCCTGGGGTTCGTCGGCGTTGTCGAAGACCAGCAGCCAGCGCAGCGAGGGCCCGGACTGCCGCAGGTGGTCGCGGACCTCCTGGGCGACCTGGGCGGCGTCCTCCCCGCCGCGCAGGCCGAGCCGGGGGGCGAGGTCGGCGAGCGCGGAGACCACGAACTCGCTGCGCTCGGAGGAGATCCACCAGACGAGGTCGTAGTCGGCGGCGAACCGGTGGACGTACTCCAGCGCGATCTGCGTCTTGCCGACGCCGCCGAGCCCGTACAGGGCGTAGGCGGCGCTGCGTCCGCCGGTGCCGCTCGCGCCGAGGAGGTCGCGCAGCTTCTCCAGGAGGGCGCTGCGGCCGGTGAAGGAGGAGTTGCGGGGGCTCACGTTCCAGAAGCGGGGCTGGGTGTCGGGGAAGCGGGCGGCGGCCGTCGTGCCGGTGTCGTCGGCGAGGTCGGCGGGCAGCGGCGGCTTGCCGAGGGCGCGCAGCAGGGCCGTCGCCGCGTTCTTCTCGCTGGTGCGGACGAGGTCGACGCTGGGCCAGTCGGTGAACGCGGGCGCGGGCCGGATGTCCCCGACGCGGACGGCGAGGACCTGGCGCCGTCCGGTGGGGTCGTTGCCGGTGGCGGTCTCCCACACGTGGCGGGCGCGCGCGGAGCGCTGGTAGGCCGGGGAGAGGACGACGACGGTGCGGTCGGCGGGTTTGTCGGCGCCGTCACCTTCGCCGCCCGCGTAGCGGGGGACCACCCGGAAGCCGGCGCGGGTGAGCAGGACGGTGATCCACTCCGCCCACATGCGGTCCTCGGACACGTAGCTGAGGTGCAGGTCGGCGGGGAGCGCGGCGCGGGTGCGGACGAACTTCCGTTTGACGCCGAGGCGTTGCTCCTCGTCCATGCGGGGCAGGGCGGTGACGGCCTGCGCGGAGATGACGGCGGTGAGCCGTTCGAACGCGGCGAGCAGGGAGATCGGGTTGCCGGCCTCGTCGGCGAAGGTGGCGAGGGTCTCCTCGTACGCGTAGTACGGCCGGTAGGGGACCTCCACCGACAGCCAGTAGTTGGTGAGCTGATCGTCCGTCAGGCCGGCGGGCCAGCCGTCGAACTTGGCGCGCGCGAGCATCCGTCCGGCGTCCGCCTTCTCCTTCTCGCCCTCGTCGATGCGCATCGGCACGGGCAGGATGCGGATGTTGCGCGGGCGGAACCGTTCGCCGATGTCGCGGGCGACGGACGCGGCGCCGTCGATGGACTGGTCGCTGAGGGTGAAGCAGTCCACGAGGACGTCGGGCAGGTGGGCGGTGCAGATGTCGGCGATGTCGGAGAGGCCGGTGCGGCTGTCGATGAGGATGTAGTCGTAGTGGGCGCGCATGTCGTCGCGCAGGGCGTCGAAGAAGAGGCCGCCGCCGAGCCGGTCGTAGAAGTTGTCCCAGTCGAAGGTGGCGACGATCGCCGAGTAGTCGCGGTTCTGGCGGCCCGCCGTGACCAGGTCGAGGGTGCCGGGCTCGGGGAAGGCCCAGTCGACGGAGACGGCGTGCCGCTGCACGCGCGCGTACTCGCGGTGCCAGTCGTCCGGGCGGCCCTCGCCGTCGTCGTCGGTGGCCGCCCACGCGTACTCGGTGAGCAGGTCGATCACGCCGGTCGTCGCGCCGACGGTGGCCGGGTCGAGGAAGGGGTGGAAGAAGCGGTGCAGGCCCGGCGCCTCCAGGTCCCAGTCCACGGCCAGCACGCGTTTGCCGTTGGCGGCGAGGATCCAGGCGACGTTGGCCAGCGCCATCGTGCGTCCGGTGCCGCCCTTGTACGAGTAGAACGTCACGATGCGGCCTGCGCGGCCACCCTGTTCGTCGAGGCTCATCGCGGTCCCTCCTCCTCGGCACGACGACGATCGGGCGCCGCCCAGGGGCTGCCCTGGTGACGCTGGTGGGCTTGGTGGTCCGGGGGCGGCTGGGGCTGGTGGGCCGAAGGCCGGCCGGCCGATGGCTGGTCGCCCTGGGGCTGGTGGGGGCTGTGGCTGTCCGGCCGGCCCCGGTCCTCCTCCCGGCCCCGGCCCGGTGGCCGGCTCCGGTTTCCCTGCCGGCTCTTCTCTTCCTCGCGGCCCATGTCGCCCAGCCGGAAACGGCGCGGGCCCTCGCCGGGCGGTGTGCGGGCGGGGGCGCGTCTGAGGTACTCGGTCGCCGCCCAGTGCACGACGCGCGGGAGCTGGCGGCTGAACGTGGCCGGGTCGGGGCCGAGGACGGGCGGACGGCCCGCCTGGCGCTGGCGGCGGGTGCGGCGCGGGAGCGCGGCCTCGACCTCGGCGGCGACGCTGCGGCCGTCCGCGTCGTCGTCGCGGTCGGCGCCGTTCCAGGGGACGACGACGCCGGTCGCGGGCCGGTCGGCGGCGTCGAACTCGCCCAGCCTGGACCGGTGTTCGGGGTCGCGCAGCAGCCAGCGGTCCAGGAGCAGCACCTCGGGCCCGTCGGCCGGCCCGGCCCGGTGGTCGAACTCCCGTACGTCCGGCTGGAAGTCGAGCCGCTCGGCGATGTCGGACGCCAGCTTGCCGAGCGGGTACGGCGATACGGGGTGGTAGGGCCGCCAGTCGAGCGGCGTGCGCCCGTAGTAGGCGGGGTCGCGGCCCTCGGGCAGGGTCGTGCGGGAGGCCGCGGCGACGCTGATGCGCAGGCGGCGCCGGGTGGTCGGCCGGGGCGGCGGCTCGGCGGGGCTCGGGTGTGCCGCGTGCGCGAACGCGTCCCGCGCGGCGTCCAGGCTGTCGCGGTCGCCGTCTCCGTGCGGGACGGCGGTGGCGTCCCCGGCCGCGACGATCCGCCGGGCGAGCGTGTGGACGTCCTTCTCGTAGTCGCTGCGGAACGACCGTAACTTGGCGAGCCCGTACAGCCCGAACTCCCGGTAGCGCTGGGTGTGTTCGTGCTCGGGATGGGGGACGCCCCGGGTGCAGGGCGGCAGCCGGCGCTCGGGCACCGGCGCCCACAGCGCGGGCACCACCGCGCCGGGCATCGAGCCGGGCCTGCGGCCGAACACGGTCCACTCCCGCCCGCACCAGGGGCTGATGAAGTAGCGCGGCGAGTACAGCGGCACGAACACCCGGCACTGCGCGAGCGAGCGGGCGAGGTCGTCGCTCAGCGCCTCCCCCGCGCGCATCGACCGGTCCATGTACCCGGCGCCCGACGCGGACACGGTCGTCAGGTTGAGGACGACGTCGCACAGGTCGCGGAAGAGCCGGTGCACCCACAGATCCGGGTCGGCCCGGTCGGACCCGCCGCGCGGCACATGGGCGTAACTCAGGAAGAAGTACGGCCCGCCCGCCTCGCCCCCCACCGGCTCCGTAGGCTGCACACGCTCCCCCGATCCCCGTGCCCCACCCGGAAACTCAGTGTAGGGAGCGGGCCGCGTCTTGTGACGGGTCTGTGGAAACCCCGTGTGCGCGATTTCCGGCCAGCCACGTCCTGGCGTACGCGACGGCGGCGTCGAGCGGGAACAGCGCCGCCTCCCCGCCCCCGACGCGCCCGCGCCGCACCACCCCCGTGTCGGCCTCGAACGCGGCGCCCAGCTCCCCGAAGTCCCGGTCGTCGTGGGCGACGTCCTCGTACGACACCCAGGTCCGCGCCCCGCCCCGCCGCACCACGCACCGGTACGTCCGCCGCGCCACCCCCGGCACCCGCGCCTCCCCGAGGTGGAAGGCGCTGCACACCTCGAACCCCACGCCGAGCAGCAGGACCTGGGCGCGGGCCGCCTCCAGCCTGGCGAGCGGCGAGCGCTCCCCCAGGTGGCACTCCTCGTCGTGCCCCGCCATCAACTCCCGTGCCCGCGCGCCGATCGCGGCGAACGAGGTCTGCGGATGCGCGCTGCGCACGGCCCGCGCGGACCGGCGTACGGCTTCCGCGAGCCGCCCCATGCCCTGCGAGGCCGTGGTCGCGGGGTCGAACGCGGGCATCCTCGCCCGGTGTT
This sequence comes from Streptomyces niveiscabiei, assembly GCF_033794345.1. Taxonomy (NCBI): domain Bacteria; kingdom Bacillati; phylum Actinomycetota; class Actinomycetes; order Kitasatosporales; family Streptomycetaceae; genus Streptomyces; species Streptomyces niveiscabiei. The sequence goes on along the minus strand of NZ_JARAYJ010000003.1, from coordinate 342,910 downwards.
CGGCGATCTGACGCTCCGTCATGCCGAGCGTCTGCCACCGGTACGCCGGTGAGGTGTCGGAGTTCCCGGCGGTGAACGTCGGCACGACGACCGTCCCTTCGGGCCCGACGGCGTCCAGCAGCGCCCGGAGGACCACGCCGGGGTCCATGCCGATCCGGCGCAGCGAGGCGTGCACCAGGACGGTGGCCCCGGTCTCCAGCCGGGCCGGGCCGGCGCTCACCGGGACCGCCGGATGCCGTCGGCGAACCTGCGGCCGAGGGGGGTGAGGGCGGGGTGCTCGGCCAACTCGCCCAGTTGGTCCCGGACTCGGGAGGTGCCGAGGATCTCGTCGGTGGCGGCGCCCGCGTAGGTGTCGGCGAGGAGCGCGCCGATGTGCGGGTCCTCCTCGTCGTACAGTTCGCACACGTCGAGCAGGGCGTCCAGGACGCCGAGGCGGAAGCAGTGCACCAACTGGGCGGCCACGTCGGCGGGTTCGTCGTCGAGGCGGGCGCCGAGCGCGGCCGGGCCCGCGTCGGCGGTGCGGGGCGGTGCGGTGAGGGGGGTGACCGTCCTGACCTCGGCGGCCATCGCGGCGGCGGTGCCGGGCAGGGCGCGGTCGATCAACTCCCAGGCTTTCGTGAGGACTTGCTCCCAGCGGGTGGTGTCGTCGGGGGTGAGGCCGGGGTGCGGGGTGGCGCCGAAGCAGTCGCGGTGGGGGTCGCGGTCGTCGAGGGCGATGTCCAGGCCGCCGCAGCGCAGGCGGAGTCGGGGGGCGGGTGCGACGAGGGCGGCGAGGTGGTCCGGTGAGGCGGTGCCGTCGAGGCAGCCGAGGATCCAGGGGCGGGTGTAGGGGTGGGCCAGGACGGCGGCCAGGGTGTGCGGATCGGCGGCGCGCTGCCGGGCGTCCGTCCACAACGGGCTCGCGGGGTGCGGGAGTTCGGACTCCAGCTCGCCCAGGAGAGCCAGGGTGACCGCCGTTCGGGCTTCGGTGAGGGCGCGGACGGCCGTGCCGTCGTCGGTGCCGTCGGCGAGGGCGTCGAAGCCGGGGACGGGACGGGTGGCGTCCGCGCCGGTACGGGCGGCGAGTCGGTCGACCAGTTCCCTCAAGTCGGCGCAGTACACGGAGGGGTTGTCGAAGCCGGTGCCGTCGGAGCGGTAGCGGTGCGCGAAGAGGCCGCCGCCGCAGGAGCGGACGACCGGGCAGGCGCGGCACTGCTCGCTGAGCCCGGCCAGGCCCTCTCGCCGGGCGGCCAGGCCGGGGTGGCGGGAGACGTCGTCGAAGGAATGCAGGGCGACGTGGTGGCCGGTGGCGGGGGCGCCGTCGTACGCGGTCTTCAGGGAGTCGGCCTGCTCGTAGCCGCCGTCGGTGTCGATCACGACGACGTCCGCCGCGTCCAGGCCCATCGCCTCGGTGTGGCTCGGGCCGCCGCCGAGGGTGCTGACCACGGAGTCGAACAGCCGCACCGGCATGGGGCGGCCCCGCTCGCTCCAGCGGGCGTGGACCGCGAGGAGCCAGTCCGCGTAGGGGGTCGCGCGGCCCTCGGGGCGGTGCGGCGGGGTGTCCCAGGTGGCGTGCGGGAGAAGGAAGTCGATGCGGGGCGGGGTGAGGGCGGCGAGGGCGTCGTAGACGGCGACCGGGTCGTTGCGGACGTCGACCGTGCAGAGGATTCCGGCGTAGAGGTGGGGGTGCTCGTCGAGCAGGGCGAGCGCGGCGAGGACCTTGTCGTGGCTGCTGCGGCCGTCGCGGTAGAGCCGGAAGCGGTCGTTGGCGGCGCGGTCGCCGTCGAGGGAGACGCCGACGCGGACGCCGTACTCGGCGAACAGGTCCAGGTGACGGGTCGTCAACTGGACGCCGTTGGTGTGGATACGGAGGTCGAGTTCGGCAACTCCCCGTAAGGCGCCGGTGAGTTGCTCGCAGACGTGGCGCAGGCGGGGGATTCCGGCGAGCAGGGGCTCGCCTCCGTGGAGGATGACCTGGACGGAGGCGAGCCGGTGCGTTCGCGCGTGTTCCGCGAGCCGCCGGGCGACCCTGGAGACGGTCTCCTCGGCGATCACCCGGGGCTTGACCGACCAGCTCGTGTCCGCGTGCTCGTACACGTAGCAGTGACGGCAGGCGAGGTCGCACCGGCTGTGCACCTTGAGCACGAGCTGGCGCAGCGGGAGGGCGGGTTCGGTCATGGCGGTGCGGTCAGATGGAGGACTGGAAGGTCACCCCCGCGCCTTTGGCGGACCGTGTGGAAGCGAGAGCCCGGCGCACTCCCCTGGCGTTCTTCGGGTCGGCGGGAGCGTCGAGGCGCGGTGCGCCGGAGACCATCGGCTCACGAGCCGTTGACGCGGTGCTTCTTGATGGAGTGGTCACGGTCTGTTCCTAGCGGAGGGGCATTGTGGGGCCACAGCGTAACCGCCTCACGACCCTGCCGGATATCCGAGGGGACTGGCCTTACGCCCATTGGACTACGGCCCGTGAGGCCCCGTGGGGAGCGCGTTCACGGGTCTTCACGCCAGGAACCTGAGCACCCCCTGCACCACGGCCGCCGGCTTCGCGCCCCCCTCGATCTCGAGTGTCCCGTCGACCGTGATCTGCACCCCACCTGCCACATCCGTCACATCGGCGAGCCGCGCGGCGAGGCGGATGCGGGAGCCGGCCTTCACCGGGGCGGGGAAACGCACCTTGTTCAGGCCGTAGTTGACCTTGGTGGTGACGCCCTCGACGTCCAGCAGCCCGGAGAACAGGGGTATGAAGAGTGACAGCGTGAGATAGCCGTGCGCGATCGGCGCCCCGAACGGCCCCGCCGTCGCCTTCTCCACGTCGACGTGGATCCATTGGTGGTCGCCGGTCGCGTCGGCGAACGTGTCGATCCGCCCCTGCGTCACCTCGATCCACTCGCTGGTGCCCAGGTCGCTCCCGGCGAGCTTCTTCAGTTCGTCGAGGCCGTTGACGGTGATGGTCATGACGTTCCTTCGCTGTTGCCGAAACTGTTGCCGTAGCGCTTGCGCACCCGGGACTTGAGGAGTTTTCCGGAGGCGGTGCGCGGGAGTTCGTCCGCGAGCACCACGGACCGGGGGATCTTGTACTTGGCGAGCCGCCCCGCGAGCCCCGCGATGATGGCCTCGGGATCGGGGCTGGCCCCGTCGCGCGGGACGACGACCGCGCGCGGCACCTCGCCCCACTTCGGATCGGCGACGCCGATGACCGCGCACTCGGCGACACCGGGGTGCGTGAGGATCAAGTCCTCTATCTCGGCGGGGTAGATGTTCTCCCCGCCGGAGATGATCATGTCCTTGATCCGGTCGACGATGTGGACGTACCCGTCCTCGTCGACGGTCGCCGCGTCCCCGCTGCGGAACCAGCCGTCGGTGAAGGAGGCCGCGCTCTCCTCGGGCAACCCCCAGTAGCCGGGCATGACATGGGGCCCGCGCACCACCACCTCCCCGGTCTCCCCCACGCCGACCGGCGCCAGGTCCGGCCGGACGACCCGGACATCGCTGAAGAAGTGCGGCACCCCCGCCGAACCGGCCTTGCTGATGGCGTGTTCGGCGTCGAGGAAGAGCGTCCCGGGCGACGCCTCGGTCATCCCGTACCCCTGGAGGAAGGTCAGCCCCCGTTCCTGGTAGGCGGCGATGAGGGGGGTCGGCACGGGCGAGCCGCCGCAGGTGAGCAGCCGCAGGGAGGTCAGGTCGGCGTCGGGCCAGCCGGGGTGACGGGCCATCAGGTCGAACATCGTCGGCACGCCGAACATGAACGTGATCCGGTGCCGGGCGACCAGCGCGAAGGTCGCGTCGGGGTCGAACGCCTCGACCAGGACGCAGGTCCCGCCCTTGAGGAGGACCGGCAGGGTCAGCATGTTGAGACCCGCCGTGTGGAACAACGGGGCGGAGACCAGGGCCCGTTCGTCGGCGATGAGGTCGGTGTCGACGAGGACGTTCACGGCGTTCCAGATGAGGTTGCCGTGGGTGAGCATGGCGCCCTTGGGGCGTCCGGTCGTCCCCGAGGTGTACATGATGACGCAGGTGTCGTCGGCGGTGACGGGTTCGTCGATCGGCTCGAACGGCGCCTGCTCCAGGGCCTGTTCGTACTCCTCGCCGACTTCGAGGTACGTCCGGACGTCGGTGGCGCCGGGGAGTCCGGCGACCAGGCCGGCGTGAGCGGGTGAGTAGATCAGCGTCTTCGCGCCGGAGTCGGCGAGCTGGTAGGCGATCTCCGGTCCTGCGAGGCGGGTGTTGAGCGGGACGAAGACCGCGCCGAGCGTGCCGGCCGCGAACAGGGCCTCCAGGTAGGAGGGGTGGTTCGGGCCGAGGTAGGCGAGCCGGTCACCGCGTCTGAGGCCCCGCGTGCGCAGGGCGTGGGCGAGGCGGGTGGCGCGGTCGTGCAGGGCGGCGTACGAGTACTGCGTGTCGCCGTGGACCAGGGCGGTGCGGTGCGGGGTCTTCCGGGCCCGGCGGGCGGGCCAGGAGCCCAGTCCCTCGTTGCGCATCTGCGGCCCCTCTAGATCGTCAGCAGGCGGGCGGCGTTCTCTTTCAGGATCTTCGGCCTGACCTCGTCCTTGATCGGCAGCTTCGCGAAGTCGGCGAGCCAGCGGTCGGGGGTGAGGACGGGGAAGTCGGAGCCGAAGAGGACCTTGTCCTTCAGCAACGTGTTGGCGTACTGCACCAGTTGGGGCGGGAAATACTTCGGCGACCAGCCCGAGAGGTCGATGTGGACGCCGGGTTTGTGGGTGGCGACCGCGAGCGCCTCGTCCTGCCACGGGAAGGAGGGGTGCGCGAGGATGATCTTCAGGTCGGGGAAGTCGGCCGAGACGTCGTCCACGTGCAGGGGGTTGGAGTACTTGAGGCGGATGCCGCCGCCCCCGGGGACGCCGGCGCCGATGCCGGTCTGGCCCGTGTGGAAGAGGGCGATGCAGCCGGCCTCCTCGATCACCTCGTACAACGCGTAGGCCACCGCGCGGTCGTTGGGGAAGAAGCCCTGGATGCTGGGGTGGAACTTGAACCCCTTCACCCCGTACTCCTCGATGAGCCGCCGGGCCTGCTTCACGCCCGCCTTTCCCCGGAACGGGTCGATCGACGCGAAGGGGATCAGGACGTCGGCGTTCGCGGCGGCGGCCTCGGCGACCTCCTCGTTGGGGACGGGGGCGGTGCCGGTCGCGGACTCCGAGTCGACGGTGAAGATGACGGCGGCCATGCCGCGTTCGCGGTAGTAGGCGGCCGTCTCCTCCAGGGTCGGCTTCCGCTTGCCCTCGACCTTGAAGTAGGCGGCGGAGGCGTCGTGGAGGTCGTCGGCGAGGGAGACGTTGCCCTGGGAGGAGACCTCGGCGTGGGTGTGGACGTCGATGGCGGTGAGGGCGTCGACGTCCATCGCCGGGCGCGCGCTCACGCCTCCCCCGCCTTCGGCGCCGGGATCCCCACCGTCTCCGGCTGGGCCCCGACCGACGTACCCCACGCCTCCGCGAGCGTCTCCGGCGTCCAGCCGCCGTCCGCGTACGCCGCCCGCACCTCCTGCGGATGCGACCACAGCGTCACCTTGTCGCCGCCGATGCCGATCGCCTGCCCGGTGATCCCGCGCGCCGCGTCGGAGGCGAGGAACGGGACGAGCGCCGCGCAGTCCTCGGGCGTCCCGAACCCCTCGCCCTTGCGGAGGAACCCGGGCAGCGGCTCGCCGCGCCTGAGCGCCTCGACGTACGGCGCGAACGCGGGGATCGTCTCGGTCATCGCGGTCGCCGCCACGGGCACGATCGCGTTGACGGTGATGTTCGCGCGGGCCAGCTCCATCGACCAGGTCCGGGCGAACGCGGCGATCCCGGCCTTGGCCGCCGCGTAGTTGGTCTGCCCGAAGTTGCCCCGCTGCCCGGCGGGCGAGCCGACGAGGATCAGCGTCCCGCCCTCGCCGCGCTCCCGCATGTGGACGGCGGCGGCGCGGGCGCAGGTGAAGGTGCCCCGCAGATGCGTGGAGATCACGGCGTCGAAGTCGTCGTCCGTCATCTTCCACAGCACCTTGTCGCGCAGGATCCCGGCGTTGGTGACCAGCACGTCGAGCCGCCCGAACGCCTCGACGGCCCGCCCGACGATCCGCTCGGCGGCCTCGCCGGTCCCGACGGGCACCACCTCGGCGACGGCGGTCCCGCCCGCGTCGGCAATGGACTTCACCGCGCTCTCGGCGGCCTCCTCGTCGACGTCGTTGACCACCACGGACGCGCCGTGGGCGGCCAGCGCGCGGGCGTAGGCGAGTCCGAGGCCACGGCCGGCGCCGGTGACGACGGCGGCCTTGCCGGTGAGATCGATACGGGGCACGGAAGAGTCCCTTCGGTGGGAGCGGGGGGAGCGGCGGGGGCACCGCGCCGGTAGGGGCGGCGTGGAGATAGAAGCTAGGAGCAATGATTGTTGCCGTCAATAGTTGTTGCCGACCTACAGATGGTTCATGCTGGAATCGCACACCACGCACCACCCCGAGCCCGAGGAGCACGCCATCGCCAGCCGGCCCGACACCGCGACCACCCCTCCGATCGACGCGAACGAGCCCTGGATGCGCGGCCTGCACGCCGACACGGGCTATCTGCTGTACCGACTCGGCCTGCGCTCGGGCCAGTTGTTCAACGCGTTCCTCCAGGAGTCCGGCGTGCGCCTGCGCCACTACGCGGTGCTGCGCTACCTCGCGGGCTGCGAGGGCGCCCTGCAACGGGAGTTGAGCGCGCGTCTCGGCTACGACCCGAGCGCGATCGTCGGCCTGGTCGACGACCTGGAGCGGCTCGCGTTCGCCGAGCGCCGCCCCTCCCCCGACGACCGGCGCAGCCGTACCGTCGTGCTCACCGAGGCGGGCCGCGCGTTCCTGCGGGACACGGACGAGGCGGGCCTCAGGGTCACCAACGAGCTGACGGGGCCGCTGACATCGGCCGAGCGCGAGGTGCTGCACGGACTGCTGCTGCGGATGGCCGGCGAGGACCTCGCCTGACCGGTGATCGCCGTGCAGGCCATCGACGGCCGCTCATCGAGCGCCTGACTTCACGGACCGCCCCCAGACACTGCCCAGTTGAGTGAGGCCATGACCGAACGATCCGCGCCCGACCGGCTGTTGTCCGTCCTCGCCGCGTTCGACCACGACCATACGGCGCTGACGCTCACGGACATCAGCCGGCGGGCCGGGCTGACCCTCACCACCGCCCACCGCCTCGTCGGCGCGCTCACCGCGTGGGGCGCGCTGGAGCGGGACGGGTCCGGCGCCTACCACGTCGGCCTGCGCCTCTGGGAGATCGCCGCGCTCTCGCCGCGCGGCCTCGCCCTGCGCCAGATCGCCCTCCCCTATCTGGAGGACCTCTACGAAGCCACCCACGAGAACGTCCAGTTGGCCGTCCGTGACGGTCACGACGTCGTCTACACGGAGTGGCTCAGCGGGCGGTCCTCGGTGGGCGTCCACATCCGGGTGGGCGCGCGCTGGCCGCTCCATGTCACCGGCGTGGGGCTGGTGTTGCTGGCGCACGGCGATGTGGACCTCCAGGAGGCGTACTGCACCGGCGCGTTGAAGTCGTTCACCGACCGCACGATCACCGATCCCACCGCCCTGCGCCGCGTCCTCGCCGAAGTCCGGCGCACGGGCGTGGCGGTGAGCGACCGTCAGGTCACGGACGACGCCCTCTCCGTGGCGGCCCCGGTGCGGGGCCCCGGCTGCGAGGTGGTGGCCGCCGTGTCGGTGGTCGTGCCCCGACAGGGCGCCCAGGTGGGGGTGCTGGCGCCGGCCGTGCGGGTGGCGGCGCGGGGGATATCGCGGGCGCTGGGGTGGCGGCCGGCGTAGTTACATAACCGGCTTCATCGGGTGAACTCGCCTTCCTTGTACGGCAATTCCTCGCTTCAACTCTTGACGGCCCCCGGGGCAGGGTGGACATTGTCGGCACCTTGAGAGCGCTCTCAGCGGCTCTCTCGGCACCCGCACTCCCCACACCCCGTACCCGAGAGGTCCCCCATGACCGCAACCTCCGGTATCCCCGTCCGCAGACGCCGCCGCGCCCTGCTCGCCGTCCTCTCCACGCTCGGCCTCGTCGCCGCCCTCGCGACGGCGGCCACCCTCCCCGCGGGCGCCTCGGCGCCGACCCCGCCGTCGGGGTGGTCCCAGGTCTTCCTCGACGACTTCAACGGCGCCGCCGGAACCGGCGTCAACACCGCGAACTGGCAGTACAGCACCGGCACTTCGTACCCCGGCGGCCCCGCGAACTGGGGTACCGGCGAGGTCGAGACGATGACCAACAGCACCGCGAACGTCTCCCTCGACGGCGGCGGCAACCTCCGCATCACGCCGCTGCGGGACTCCGCCGGAAGGTGGACGTCGGGGCGGATCGAGACGAACCGTACGGACTTCCAGCCCCCGGCGGGCGGCAAGCTGCGCGTCGAGGCGCGCATCCAGATGCCGAACGTCACCGGCACCGCCGCCGAGGGCTACTGGCCCGCCTTCTGGATGCTGGGCGCCCCGTACCGGGGCAACTACCAGAACTGGCCCAGTGTCGGCGAGCTGGACATCATGGAGAACGTCCAGGGCCTCAACCGGGTCTGGGCGACCGTCCATTGCGGCACCAACCCCGGCGGGCCCTGCAACGAGACGACCGGCATCGGCAACAACGTCGCCTGCCCTTCGACCACGTGCCAGTCCGGCTTCCACAACTACACGCTGGAATGGGACCGTTCGGTCACCCCCGAGGCGATCCGCTTCTCCGTCGACGGCGTCACCTTCCATACGGTGACGGCAAACCAGGTGGACGCCACGACTTGGGCCAACGCCACCAACCACGGCTTCTTCATCATCCTGAACGTCGCGATGGGCGGCGCCTTCCCCGACGCGTACGGCGGCGGCCTCGACAGCGGCACCGTGCCGGGCCACCCGATGCTCGTCGACTACGTCCAGGTCCTCCAGTCGAGCGGCGGCGGCACCACGACTCCCCCTCCCTCGGGCTCCCGTGACGCCTACGCCCCCATCCAGGCCGAGTCCTACGACACGCAGTCCGGCACCACCACGGAGACCACCTCCGACACCGGGGGCGGCCAGAACATCGGCTCCCTCGCGAACGGGGACTGGGCGCAGTACAAGAACGTCGCCTTCGGCTCGACCCCGGCGAAGCAGTTCTACGCCCGCGTCGCGAGCGGCGCGCCGTCCGGCGTCAGCGGCCTGGTCGAAGTACGCCTGGACAGCCGGACCTCCACGCCGATCGGCAGCTTCTCCCTGGCGAGCACGGGCAGTTGGCAGACCTGGAGGACCGTCCCCGCCAACATCTCCTCCGTCACCGGCACGCACGACGTGTACCTCACCTTCACGAGCGGCCAGCCGAACGACTTCGTGAACGTCAACTGGTTCGACTTCGGACACTGACCGGCGTCACCCGGACGGGTGAGGCGGGATCGTTTCTCCTGCGGCCATCCGGGTGACGGCCGTCCTGCGGTCGTGTCGGGGCGAACACACTGGCCCTCCGCAGGACGTCCCCCGAGAGAGCGAGTTCATGAAGCATCTCCGCAAGACGCTGGCCGTGGCCGTCGCCGCCACGGCCCTGTGCACCGCGTTCACGACACCCGCCCAGGCCGCGCGAGGCTCCTTCGCCTACTACTACGCGAACGGGGGGTGGCCGCCGGGATCCGACCTGCCCGACCCCCAGGACGATCACTGCTACAACACGTTGGCCGAGGCGAACCACGCGGTCAACCACACCGACCGCCGCGCCATCCTCTACCGGGGCCCGGACTGCCACGCCGACGAGACCGTGACCTTCATGGACCCGGGCACGAACGCCCCCGACCACTTCAGGTCGGTGATGTTCGTGACCTGGTAGGACGGTACGAGGTGTCCGGCCGACGCGAGCCCCGGCCGGGCACCCCTTGACACCCCTTGACACGCTTGGCACCCCTTGGCGCCCGGGAAATCTCGGTCGATCCGGGCCCCCTGACGGATGAATACTGGCTGCCGTCCCAGTCGATCCGGAGGGCCCCGTACACATGACCATGCACGACGACCAGGTGGACGTGACCACCGAGACCGTCGCGGCCCTGATCCGGGAGCAGTTCCCGCAGTGGGGCGACGAGTCGGTCCGCCCCCTGCCGTCGACCGGCACGGTCAACGCCATCTTCCGCATCGGAACCGGCCTCTCCGCACGCTTCCCGCTCCGCCTCACCGGCGCCGCCGAGGCACGGGCGACCCTGGAACGGGAATCCCGGGCGAGCGCCGAACTGGCACAGGTCTCCGGCTTCCCCGTCCCGGAACCCGTCGCCCTCGGCAGACCCGGCGCGGGTTACCCCATGCCCTGGTCGGTCCAGACCTGGCTCCCGGGAACGATCGCCTCCGACGCCGACCCCAGCGGCTCGAACGCCTTCGCCGAAGACCTCGCGGCGTTCATCGGAACCCTGCGGAACGCCGACACCCGGGGCCGCCACTTCACCGGCGACAACCGAGGCGGCCACCTCCCCGACCACGACGCCTGGATGGAGACGTGCTTCAAGGAGAGCGAGTCCCTCCTCGACGTACCCCGCCTACGCCGCCTGTGGTCCCGCCTCCGCGACCTCCCCCGCACCGCCCCCGACGCCATGACCCACGGCGACCTGATCCCCGGCAACGTCCTGGTCACGGCCAACCGCCTCACCGGCGTCCTGGACACCGGCGGCTACGCCCCGGCCGACCCCGCCCTGGACCTGATCAGCGCCTGGCACCTCCTCCAACCAGGCCCCCGGGAAGTCCTCCGCTCCACCCTCTCCTGCGACGACCTGGACTGGGAACGCGGCAGGGCCTGGGCCTTCCAGCAGGCCATGGGCCTCGTCTGGTACTACGCCGAAACCAACCCACCGATGAGCGAACTGGGCCGCCGAACGCTGGACCGCGTCCTGGAGGCACCGGAGTGACGCCGTGTGGCGTGCGCGCCTGACCGCGAGCCAGATCACCGTGCCCTCCCCCGCCCCGCGAGGACGAGGCCGGCGCCGGGTACCCGTGTGACCGATCTCCGCTAACGCAGCTCCGCCCGGAACGCCGCCGGTGTCGTGTCCGTGTGCTGGTGGAAGAACTTCGAGAAGTTGGCGGGGTCGGGGAAGCCGACGGCGGCTCCCACGCGGCCGATGGGGAGGTCCGTGTGGGCCAGCAACCGCTTCGCCTCCAGGATCACCCGCTTGTCGATGAACCCCTTGGGGGTCTCACCGGTCGCGGCGCGGACGGCGCGGACGAGGGTGCGCCGGGAGTAGCCGAGGGCGTCGGCGTACGCGCTGACGCTGTGGTTCGTCGCGAAGTCCCGTTCGACGGCGTCGCGGAAGAGCGTGAACGTCGTGTCCATCCGGCGTTCCGCCTCGGCGGAGCTGGTGGCCGCGAGGTGGGCGAGACGCAGGAGGAACGCGGTCAGGGAGTGCCGCAGCACGGCCGTATGGAGGCTGAGCGGCAGCGTCTCGGCGTCCTCGTACTCGCGGCGGAGGTGCGCGAGGGAACCCCGCAGTGCGGCGAGCCGCTCCGGGTCGGGGCGCAGGAGGGGCGGGAGGTCGTAGCGGTAGAGCCCCGTCGCCTCGACGGTCGCGCGGGGCAGGAACCCCGGCTGCATCGCGAGGACGGTCCCCCGGTAGTCGGGGACGCGGGAGAAGCGGTGGACCTGGCCGGGCCGGATCCACAGGATGTCCCCGGCGTGCGCCTCGTACTCGGTGAAGTCGACCATGTGCCGTACCGGCCCGTCGTCGAACAGCAGGACGACGTGGAAGTCGATGCGGTGGACCCGGTCGAGGCGGGCCTCGGCGGCGTGCCAGGCGCGCCCGGCGTTCATGGGCCCGACCTGCATGCCCACCCCGGCGACGCTGAGGTCGGCGGGGAAGGGGAACGTTCGGATTCCGGCCACCGGCCCGTCACCCTCGCCGCCTTGGATGGTTCTGTCCGCCATGTCCCGCTCGCGCCGCCTCGTTCGTGATCTCCGTGTCCCACTTTCACCACAGGCTGACACACACAGCCCTTCCGCAGTAAAAGTCCGACTTTTAGCTTTGGACGCGTAACGGCCGTGTTACCGGTCGCACAAGTGACTTCTTGAAGAGGGATCTCTGACGATGAGCGCGCAGACACCCAAGGCCCTGGAGTGGACCGACCTCGACCGCCGCGCCGTGGACACCGCCCGCGTGCTCGCGGCGGACGCGGTGCAGAAGGTCGGCAACGGCCACCCGGGCACGGCGATGAGCCTGGCCCCGGTCGCGTACACGATCTTTCAGAAGGTGATGCGGCACGACCCGGCGGACCCGGAGTGGACGGGCCGCGACCGCTTCGTGCTGTCCCCGGGCCACACCTCGCTGACCCTCTACACCCAGCTCTTCCTTGCCGGATACGAACTCGAACTCGACGACCTCAAGTCGTTCCGCACGCACGGCTCGAAGACCCCGGGCCACCCGGAGTACGGCCACACGGCGGGCGTCGAGACCACCACCGGCCCCCTCGGCCAGGGCGTCGCGAACGCGGTCGGCATGGCGATGGCGGCCCGCTACGAGCGCGGCCTCTTCGACCCGGAGGCCCCCGAGGGCACCTCCCCCTTCGACCACACGATCTGGGCGATCGTCTCGGACGGCGACCTGGAGGAGGGCGTCTCCGCCGAGGCGTCCTCCCTCGCCGGCCACCAGAAGCTCGGCAACCTCGTCTTCGTCTACGACGACAACCACATCTCGATCGAGGGCGACACGGCGACGGCGTTCTCCGAGGACGTCCTGAAGCGGTACGAGGCGTACGGCTGGCACACCCAGCGCGTGGCGCCGACCGACGAGGGCGACGTCGATGTCCCCGCCCTGTACACGGCGTTGAAGGCGGCCCAGGCCGAGACCGGCCGCCCCTCGATCATCGCCCTGCGTACGATCATCGCGTGGCCCGCCCCCAACGCCCGCGACACGGAAGCCTCGCACGGCTCCGCGCTCGGCGCCGACGAGGTCGCCGCGACCAAGCGCCTGCTCGGCTTCGACCCCTCGCTCTCCTTCGAGGTGGCCCCCGAGGTCCTCGCCCACAGCCGCCGGGCCCTCGACCGGGGCGCCGAGGCGCACGCCGCCTGGGACAAGCGGATCGCGGAGTGGCGCACGCAACTCCCGGAGCGCGCCGCCCTGTTCGACCGGGTCGTGGCGGGTCAGCTCCCCGAGGGCTGGCAGGACGCGCTGCCGGTGTTCGAGGAGGGCACGTCGGTCGCGACCCGCGCCGCCTCCGGCAAGGTCCTCCAGGCGCTGGGCCCGGTCGTCCCCGAACTCTGGGGCGGCTCGGCCGACTTGGCGGGCTCGAACAACACGACCATCGACAAGGCGAGTTCGTTCCTCCCCAAGGGCAACCCGCTCCCGGAGGCCGACCCGTACGGCCGGACCGTGCACTTCGGCATCCGCGAGTTCTCGATGGCCGCCGAGATGAACGGCATCGCCCTGCACGGCAACACCCGTATCTACGGCGGCACGTTCCTCGTCTTCTCCGACTACATGCGCAACGCGGTCCGCATGTCCGCGCTGATGCAGCTCCCGGTGACGTACGTGTGGACGCACGACTCGGTGGGCCTCGGCGAGGACGGCCCGACCCATCAGCCGGTCGAGCACCTGGCCTCGCTGCGCGCGATCCCGGGCCTGAACGTCGTCCGCCCCGCCGACGCCAACGAGACGTCGATCGCCTGGGCGGAGATCCTCAAGCGCCACTCCACCCACCCGGCCCCGCACGGGCTCGCCCTGACCCGCCAGGGAGTTCCGACGTACGCGCCCAACCCCGATGCGGCGAAGGGCGGTTACATCCTCGCCGAGGCGAGCGGCACTCCGGAGGTCGTCCTGATCGCGACCGGCTCCGAGGTCCAGCTCGCCGTCGCGGCAAGGGAGTTGCTGGAGGCCGAGGGCACGCCCACCCGCGTGGTCTCGATGCCGTCGGTGGAGTGGTTCGAGGAGCAGACCCCGGAGTACAAGCAGGCCGTGCTCCCCGCCGACGTCAAGGCCCGTGTCGCCGTAGAAGCCGGCATCGGCCTGACCTGGTACCGGTACGTCGGCGACGCCGGACGCATCGTGTCGCTGGAGCACTTCGGTGCCTCCGCCGACGCTAAGACCCTGTTCACCGAGTTCGGCTTCACCGCAGAGAACGTCGCCGCAGCCGCGAGGGAATCCCTCGCCGCCGCGCGTGGTTGATCGGAACGCCAGAAAGAAGATGATCGAAGTGACCGCAACACCCCTGGAACGCCTGAGCCTTGAGGGCGTCTCCATCTGGCTGGACGACCTCTCGCGGAAGCGTCTGACGTCCGGCAACCTGGCCGAGCTGATCGCCACGCAGCACGTCGTCGGCGTCACCACCAACCCCTCGATCTTCCAGGCCGCGATCGGCTCCGGCGAGGGTTACGAGGAGCAGCTCACCGACCTCGCCGTACGCGGTGTCACGGTCGACGAGGCCGTACGGATGATGACGACGGCCGACGTACGGGACGCGGCGGACGTGCTGCGGCCGGTGTACGAGGCGAGCGGCGGCCGGGACGGCCGGGTCTCGATCGAGGTCGACCCGCGTCTGGCGCACGAGACGGCGGCGACCGTCGCCGAGGCGAAGCAGTTGTTCTGGCTGGTGGACCGGCCGAACGTGATGATCAAGATCCCGGCGACGAAGGCGGGCCTCCCGGCGATCACGGAGGTCGTGGGCCTCGGGATCAGCGTGAACGTGACGCTGATCTTCTCCCTGGAGCGGTACGCCGAGGTCATGGACGCCTACCTCGCCGGTCTGGAGAAGGCGCGCGCGGCCGGTCTCGACCTGTCGACGATCCACTCGGTGGCCTCCTTCTTCGTCTCCCGCGTCGACTCCGACATCGACAGGCAGCTCACGGCGCTGGGCACCGAAGAGGCCCTCGCCCTGAAGGGGAAGGCGGCGCTCGCGAACGCGCGGCTGGCCTTCGAGGCGTACGAGAAGGTCTTCGCCTCCGAGCGGTTCGCGGCCCTCCAGAGCGCGGGCGCGCACCGCCAGCGTCCGCTGTGGGCTTCGACCGGCGTGAAGGATCCTGCTTACAAGGACACCCTGTACGTGGACGAACTGGTCGCGCCCGGCACGGTCAACACCATGCCGCAGGCCACACTGGACGCGGTCGCCGACCACGGGGTCGTCACCGGTGACACGGTCACGGGCGGGTACGAGGCGGCCCGCGCCGACCTGGATTCGGTGGCGGCGCTGGGTGTGTCGTACGACGAGGTGGTCACCCGACTGGAGCAGGAGGGTGTCGAGAAGTTCGCGGTCGCGTGGGAGGACCTGCTGAGCGCGGTCGAGAAGTCGCTGAAGAGCAAGGGAAGCAAGGGAGCGGACTCGGAATGAACGCCGTGGACACTGTGGCCGACTGGGAGAACCCGCTGCGGGACCCCCGGGACCGGCGGCTGCCGAGGATCGCGGGGCCGTCCGGGCTGGTGATCTTCGGGGTGACGGGTGACCTGTCGCGCAAGAAGCTGATGCCGGCCGTCTACGACCTCGCCAACCGCGGGATGCTCCCGCCGGGCTTCTCGCTCGTCGGGTTCGCCCGCCGGGACTGGGAGGACCAGGACTTCGCGCAGGTCGTGCACGACTCGGTGCGCGAGCACGCGCGTACGCCGTTCCGCGAGGAGGTGTGGCAGCAGCTCGCGGAGGGCATGCGGTTCATCCCCGGGGCCTTCGACGACGACACCGCGTTCAAGCAGCTGCGGCAGACCGTCGACGAGCTGGACGCGGCGCGGGGTACGAGCGGCAACTACGCCTTCTACCTCTCCGTACCGCCGAAGTTCTTCCCCGAGGTCGTCCAGCAGCTGAAGAAGCACGGGCTCGCGACCCCGCCGGAGGGTTCCTGGCGGCGGGCGGTCATCGAGAAGCCGTTCGGGCACGACCTGGCGTCGGCCGAGGAGCTGAACCGGATCGTGCACGACGTGTTCGACCCGGACCAGGTCTTCCGGATCGACCACTACCTGGGCAAGGAGACCGTCCAGAACATCCTGGCGCTGCGGTTCGCGAACCAGATGTTCGAGCCGATCTGGAACCGGTCGTACGTCGACCACGTGCAGATCACGATGGCCGAGGACATCGGCATCGGCGGGCGCGCCGGGTACTACGACGGCATCGGCTCGGCCCGTGACGTCATCCAGAACCACCTGCTCCAGCTGATGGCGCTGACCGCGATGGAGGAGCCGGCCGCGTTCGACGCGGCCTCGCTGCTCACCGAGAAGCTGAAGGTCCTCAAGGCCGTGAAGCTCCCGGAGAACATCGGCGAGCACACCGTGCGCGGCCAGTACGCCGAGGGCTGGCAGGGCGGCGAGAAGGTCAGCGGCTACCTCCAGGAGGACGGCATCGACCCGGCCTCCACGACGGACACGTACGCCGCGATCAAGCTGAACGTCGACAACCGCCGCTGGGCCGGGGTCCCGTTCTACCTGCGCACCGGGAAGCGCCTGGGCCGCCGCGTCACCGAGATCGCGGTCGTCTTCCAGACGGCACCGCACTCGCCGTTCGACTCCACCGCCACGGAGGAGCTGGGCTCCAACGCGATCGTGATCCGGGTCCAGCCCGACGAGGGCATGACGGTACGGTTCGGGTCGAAGGTCCCGGGTACCTCGATGGAGATCCGGGACGTCACGATGGACTTCGCGTACGGCGAATCCTTCACGGAGTCCAGCCCCGAGGCGTACGAAAGGCTGATCCTGGACGTGCTGCTCGGTGACGCCAACCTCTTCCCCCGCCACCAGGAAGTGGAAGAGTCCTGGAAGATCCTCGACCCGATCGAGGACCACTGGGCGACGCACGGGAAGCCCGCCCAGTACGCGTCCGGCAGCTGGGGCCCCCAGGAAGCCGACGAGATGCTCGCACGAGACGGACGGAGCTGGCGCAGGCCATGAAGATCGACCTCACCGACACCACGGCAAGCAAGATCAACAAGGCGCTGGTGCAGGGTCGCCGCGCCATCGGCACCCCCGCCGTGGGGATGGTCCTGACGATGGTCATCGTCACGGACGAAGAGAACGCCTACGACGCGATCAAGGCGGCCGAGGAGGCCTCGCACGAGCACCCCTCGCGCACCCTGGTCGTCATCAAGCGCCAGGCCCGCACCCCGCGCGAGCGCACCCAGTCCCGGCTCGACGCCGAGGTCCGGGTGGGCTCCGAGGCGGGCGCCGGCGAGACCGTCGTGCTGCGCACCTACGGCGAGGTGTCCGACCACGCCGACTCGGTGGTCCTGCCGCTGCTGCTGCCGGACGCGCCGGTCGTCGTCTGGTGGCCGGTCGACGCCCCCGACAACCCCTCGAAGGACCCGCTGGGCGCGCTCGCGCAGCGCAGGATCACCGACCTGTACGCCGTCGAGAACCCCCTCCAGACGCTGTCCACGCGCGTGAAGTCGTACGCCCCCGGCGACACCGACCTCGCCTGGACCCGCCTGACGCCCTGGCGCTCGATGCTCGCGGCGGCCCTCGACCAGGCCCGGGTGCCGATCGTCTCCGGCGCCGTCGAGGCCGAGGCCGACAACCCGGCGGCAGAGCTGCTGGCCCGCTGGCTTGAGGCGCGCCTCAAGGTCACGATCGACCGCGTGGTCACCGCGGGGCCGGTCGTCACGGCCGTCCGGCTCGGCACCGCCGACGGCGAGGTCGTCATCGACCGTCCCGAGGGCCCCCTCGCGACGCTGTCGCTGCCGGGCCAGCCGTCCCGCACCCTCGCGCTGAAGGTGCGCACCACCTCCGAACTCATCGCCGAGGAACTGCGTCGCCTCGACGCGGACGAGATGTACGCCGTCGCCCTGCGCGGCGAGGGCACCAAGGAGATCCCCGCACATGTCTGAGACCCCTCTGCTCACCGAACGGCCCGAGTGGGACGCGCTGTTGGCGCACTCGGCTCAACGGCCCGGGTTGCGTGAGCTGTTCGCCGCCGACCCCGGGCGCGCCGAGCGGTACGTCGTCCGGGTGGGCGATCTGCGGATCGACTACTCGAAGCACCTCGTCACCGACGAGACGCTCGCCCTGCTGCGTGAACTCGCTCTCGCGACCGACGTGTTCGGGCTGCGGGACGCGATGTTCCGGGGCGAGAAGATCAACATCACGGAGCAGCGGGCGGTGCTGCACACCGCGCTGCGGGCGCCGCGCGGTGCGGTGATCGAGGTCGACGGGGAGAACGTCGTACCGGCCGTGCACGCGGTGCTCGACAAGATGGCCGCGTTCGCTTCTCAGGTGCGGTCGGGCGAGTGGGTCGGGCACACCGGCAAGCGCATCCGCAACGTCGTCAACATCGGCATCGGCGGCTCGGATCTCGGTCCCGCGATGGCGTACGAGGCGCTGCGGGCGTTCACCTCACGGGACCTGACCTTCCGGTTCGTGTCCAACGTGGACGGCTCCGACCTGCACGAGGCCGTGCGGGACCTCGACCCCGAGGAGACGCTGTTCATCGTCGCCTCGAAGACGTTCACCACGATCGAGACGATCACCAACGCCACTTCGGCGCGATCCTGGCTGCTCAGGGGCCTGGACGGCGACGAGAAGGCGGTCGCGAAGCACTTCGTGGCGCTGTCGACGAACGCCGAGAAGGTCGCGGACTTCGGGATCGACACGGCGAACATGTTCGAGTTCTGGGACTGGGTCGGCGGGCGCTACTCGTACGACTCCGCGATCGGGCTCTCGCTGATGATCGCGATCGGCCCGGACGGGTTCCGGGAGATGCTCGACGGGTTCCACCTGGTCGACGAGCACTTCCGGACGGCGCCCGCCGAGGCCAACGCGCCGCTGATCCTGGGCCTGTTGGGGGTCTGGTACGGGAACGTGCTGGGCGCGCAGTCGCACGCGGTGCTGCCGTACTCGCACTATCTCTCCAAGTTCACCGCCTACTTGCAGCAGCTGGACATGGAGTCCAACGGCAAGTCCGTTGACCGCGAGGGCCGTTCGGTGTCCTGGCAGACCGGTCCCGTGGTGTGGGGCACGCCCGGCACCAACGGGCAGCACGCGTACTACCAGTTGATCCACCAGGGCACGAAGCTGATCCCGGCCGACCTGCTCGGGTTCGCGCGTCCGGTCGGCGAGCTGAGCGACGAACTCAAGGCGCAGCACGACCTGTTGATGGCCAACCTGTTCGCGCAGGGACAGGCGCTGGCGTTCGGCAAGACGGCCGACGAGGTCCGCGCGGAGGGCGTCCCGGAGGAGCAGGTCGCGCACCGCACCTTCCAGGGGAACCACCCCACGACGACGATCCTCGCCGGTGAGCTGTCGCCGTCCGTGCTGGGCCAGCTCATCGCGCTGTACGAGCACAAGGTGTTCGTCCAGGGCGCGATCTGGAACATCGACTCCTTCGACCAGTGGGGTGTGGAGCTGGGCAAGGTCCTCGCCAAGCGCGTGGAGCCGGCCCTCACCGAGGGCGCCGACGTGCCCGGACTCGACGCCTCCACGGCCGCGCTCGTCGCCGCCTACCGTGAACTCAAGGATGTGAAGTAGCCATGCAGCTCGGACTGATCGGTCTCGGCAAGATGGGCGGCAACATGCGCGAGCGCATCCGCCGCGCGGGCCACACCGTCGTCGGGTACGACCGCAACCCCGAACTCTCCGATGTGGCAAGCCTGTCGGAGCTGGTGGAGAAGCTCGAAGCGCCGCGCGTGGTCTGGGTGATGGTCCCGGCCGGCGGCCCCACGCAGTCCGTCGTGGACGAGCTGAGCGACCTCCTGGAGGCCGGTGACACGGTCGTCGACGGCGGCAACTCCCGCTGGACCGAGGACGAGAAGCACGCGGAGGAGCTGGGCGCCAAGGGCATCGGCTTCGTCGACGCGGGCGTCTCCGGCGGCGTGTGGGGTCTCCAGAACGGTTACGCCCTGATGGTCGGCGGCGACGCCGAGCACATCGCGAAGGTGCAGCCGGTCTTCGACGCCCTCAAGCCCGAGGGGCCGTACGGGTACGTCCACGCCGGCAAGGTCGGCGCCGGGCACTTCTCCAAGATGGTCCACAACGGCATCGAGTACGCCATGATGCAGGCGTACGCGGAGGGCTGGGAGCTGCTGGAGAAGGTCGACTCCGTCACCGACGTGCGCGAGGTCTTCCGGTCCTGGCAGGAAGGGACCGTCATCCGGTCCTGGCTGCTCGACCTCGCGGTCAACGCCCTCGACGAGGACGAGCACCTCGACAAGCTGCGCGGGTACGCCGAGGACTCCGGCGAGGGGCGGTGGACGGTCGAGGCCGCCATCGACCACGCCGTACCGCTCCCGGCGATCACGGCGTCCCTCTTCGCGCGGTTCTCGTCCCGGCAGGACGACTCGCCGCAGATGAAGATGATCTCGGCGCTGCGCAACCAGTTCGGCGGGCACGCCGTCGAGAGCAAGTAGGTCCGGCCATGGGGGACTTGTTCCTGGTCCGCCATGGAGAGACGGAGTGGAGCGCGTCGGGCCGGCACACCAGCTGGACCGACCTGCCCCTCACCGACCAGGGTGAGCAGCAGGCCAAGTCGCTCGCCCCGCTCCTCTCCGGCCGCACCTTCGCCCTCGCGCTGACCAGCCCGCTGGCCCGCGCCGTCCGCACCGCCGAACTCGCCGGAATCACCGGCGCGTCCACCGAACCCGACCTGCACGAGTGGGACTACGGCGGCTACGAGGGCATCACCACCATCGACATCCACAAGACCCGCCCCGACTGGTACCTGTGGACCGACGGGGTCCCGCCCGGTCCCGAGGGGCACCCCGGGGAGTCGCCGGAGGAGATCGGTTCCCGCGCGGACCGGGTCCTGTCACGCGTCGTCCCCGCCCTGGAGGAGGGTGACGTGATCCTGGTCGCCCACGCCCACTTCCTGCGCGTCCTGACAGCCCGACGACTGGGGCTGCCCGCCTCCGAGGGACGGTTGTTCCAGTTGGCGACGGGGACGGTGAGCCGGTTGTCGGTGGAGCACGGGTGGCCGGCGATCGCGGAGTGGAACACGCGGGCTTGAGGGGGTGGTGCGGCGGGCGCGGCCGGGTGAGCGGGGTTGGCATTCGGCGGGCGGGGTACGACGCGCGGCCGGGGTGAGCACGGTCGGCGTTCGGCACGCGGGGCACGACGCGCGCGGCCGAGTGCAGCAGGCAGGGTGCGGCACGCGGCCGGGTGAGCGGGGTTGGCATTCGGCGGGCGGGGTACGGCGCGCGGCCGGGGTGAGCACGGTCGGCGTTCAGCGGGCGGGTGCGGCTGGCGGAGGCGGCGCGCGGTGATGGCGCCGAACCCCGGCGGCTGCCACCCCGGTAGTTCGCCCCCTCGCGACCCGCAGCCGCCCCCGGTAACCCGCCCTTGCCACCCGCAGCACCCCCGGCAACCCGTCGTCGCGGCTCGCGGCGCCCCGGCGTCGGCCCCGGCGCGACACCCCCGACGTCCCTCCGCCCCCAGCCCGCACCACCCCCGACGTCCCTCCACCCCCACCACAGCCCACACCACCTCCGGCGACCCACCCTCACAGGGCGCGGCACCCCGGCGCCTGACCACCCCGGCCCACACCACCCCCGTGTGATCCACCCCCCGTTGACACCCCGCCACCAGGCCCGTCAGAGTCGCGATCGATGGAGATCAACGAGCTGACACCGGCCGAGCGACGCGTCTGGCGGGCCTTCGTCACGGGGGCGACCGTGGACTTCCGTGACGAGGGCGAGGGTGAGGACGGGGTCTGGGGGCCCGAACGGTCCGTGCGTGCCAGGGTGTTGCGCGCGCTGCTGCTCAACGGCCCCGCCGAACCCGGCGAGGTGCCCGCACTGAAGCTCATGGGGGCGCGGATCACCGGGGAGTTGGACCTGCGGTACGCGACCGTCGAGCAGGTGATCCGCCTCAACTACTGCCGCCTCGACCGGACTCCGCGTTTCGCGGGCGCCCAGTTGCAGTACCTGAACCTCCGGGACAGCGCCCTCCCCGGCCTGGCCGCGGCCCGCGCCCGGATCGACGGCAGCCTGCGTCTGACCCGGTGCCGTATCTCCGGCCCGGTCCGCCTGGGCGGCACCCAGATCGCGGGCGCGCTCTTCCTGGACCACGCCGAAGTCACCGGCGACGACAGCGGGTTGCCGGCGCTGGGCCTCAACCAGCTCTCCGTGGACGACGACCTGTGCGCGAGGGGCCTGAAGGCGCGGGGCATGATCCGCCTGGACGGCGCCCGGGTCACCGGCTCGGTCGACCTGGAGGGCGCGGACCTCGCCCACCCGGGCGCGAACGTCGTCCAGGCCGAGACGATGGAGGTGGGCGCCAACATCGTCGCCCGCCGCCTGCGCGCACAGGGCCGGATCGACCTGCGCGGCGCCCGCGTACCGGGCCGGATCGACCTCCTCGACTGCACGCTGTCGAACCCCGGCGGGACGGCGCTGCGCGCGAGCAGTTGCGTGATCGGCGAGTTGTGGCTGCGCAGGGGCGCCCCGATCGAGGGGATGCTGAACCTCCGGGCCACGGAGATAGGCCAGTTGAACCTGTCCCCGGAGAAACTCCCGGACCAGGTCCGCCTGTTGGACCTGACGTACACGTTCCTGACCCCGCACGCCCCGGCGGAGTCCCGGCTGCCGATGCTGGACCGCGACGACTCGTTCACGCCGTTCGACCCGCACGCGTACGAGCAGCTGACCGCCGCCTACCGCAGAACCGGCGACGACACCTCGGCCCGCCTGGTCCAGCTCGCCAAACAGCGCCGCCACCGCCGCACCCTCCCCTGGTACGGCCGCCTCTGGGGCCACGTCCAGGACACGACGGTCGGCTACGGCTTCCGCCCCCTGCGCGCGGGCGGCTGGCTTCTCTCCCTCCTGGCGATCGGCTCGATCACGTTCGCCCTCCACCACCCGGCCCCGCTGAAGCCCGCCGAGTCCCCGGACTTCAACCCCGTCTTCTACACCCTGGACCTGCTCCTCCCGGTCATCTCCTTCGGCCAGGAGGGCGCGTTCAAGCCGACGGGCGTCTACCAGACCCTGTCGTACGTCCTGATCGTGACGGGCTGGATCCTGGCGACGACGGTGGTCACGGGCATCACGCGGACGGTGAGCCGGCAGTGACCGCAGTGGGCTCACTGTTCACCGCTCCGGTCACCCCCGGAAGCATCCGGCACACCGGCACCGTAAGCACCGTCACCCCCGCAAGCATCACCAGCGGTACCCGCGCCGACCCCATCAACACCGTCGCCACCGCCACCCCCAGCACCGGCCCCACGTTCATCGCCGTCTGCTGCAACCCGCCCGCCACCCCCGCGAACGCCACTGGCGCTTCCTTCACGACGGCATGCGTCCCCGCCACCATCACCGCCCCGAACCCGGCACCTACCAGAGCGAACCCGACACAGAACACGGCCTGCGCCGAGGCCCCCGCCAGCACCAGCAGCCCGGCCGCGAGCAACGCCAGGGCCCCGGCGGTCGTACGACGGCTGCCCGCCCTCTTCAGCAACACCGCGCACGCAGGTGCCGAACCGATCAGCGTCACCGCCAACGGCAGGCTGAGCAGCGCACTGTGAAGGGGCGTCAGGCCGAGGTCTCCCTGGAGGAGGTAGACGCACGCGAACAGGCCCCCGTTGAGCGAGGCTGATGCTGTTATGAGGACCGCGAGTCCACCGGCGACGACAGGTGAGCGCACAACGTCCGGCGGAAGCAAGGGAGTTGGGGTCCGGCGTTCGTGCAGGACGAAGGCGAGCGCGGCGGCGATGCCGAGGGCTGCGGTTCCTGGGGTAAGGGCGACCAGCGCGTGGACCAGCGATGCCAGGGCGACCGCCAGGAGCAGGGCGCCGGGCAGGTCGAGGGGCGTGGACGGGCGCGGGGCGTCGGTGTCCCGGTCCACCAGCGCGAGCAGGCCGAACACCAGAGTCGGGGCGAGCGTGAGGACGAACACCGCGCGCCAGCCGTATGCCGTCGCCAGCGCCCCGCCCACCACCGGGCCCGTCGCGGCGGCCACGCCGATGGCGGCGGTGCGTATGGCGAGCGGGGTGCGCAGGCGGTCCGGCGGGTACGCGGCGCGCAGCATGCCGAGGCCGGCCGGCTGGAGCAGGGCGCCGAACACGCCTTGTGCGACGCGGAGTCCGATGACCCAGGCGATGCTCGGGGCGACGACGAGCCCTGCGGACGCGGCGCCGAAGCCGAGCATGCCGGCCGCGAACGTATGGCGGTGTCCGTAGCGGTCACCGAGGCGTCCGGCGAACACGAGCAGGCCGGCGACGGCGACGAGATAGCCGGTGCTCGTCCACTGCGCCTGGTCGAGGCTCGCCCCCAACTCCCTTCGCAGGGTGGGCTGGGCGACGGTCAGGCAGGTGCCGTCGAGGGCGACGACCATGGCGCCGGCGACGCTCGCGGCGAGGGTCAGGGAGCGGCTCGTCCTCACGCCGCCCCCAGGTGCGCGTCCAGCACGGTCCGCAGCAGCGGGCCGAAGTCCTCGGTGCCGGTGGCGAGTTGGAGGCTGCCCCAGGTCCACAGCTGGGCCATGCCGTGCAGGTTGGCCCAGAGGGCGGCGGCGACGGCTGCGGGGTCGGCGTCGGGGCGTACCCGGCCCACCGACTCCACCAGCACGGAGAACAGCGGGAGGCTGGTGTCCCGGAGGCCCAAGTGGCCGCTCTCCAGCAGGTCGTGACGGAACATCAGTTCGTACATGCCAGGGTTGTCGAGGGCGAACTCCAGGTAGATCCGGGCGAGTTGCTCGACGCGCGAGCGGTCCGCCGGAACCCCGGTCGCCTCCTCGGCTCGCGCGGCGAGTTCGGTGAACCCCCGGCGGGCGATCGCGGAGAGCAGCTCCAAGTGGGTGGGGAAGTAGCGCCGGGGCGCGCCGTGCGAGACGCCGGCCCGGCGGGCGATCTCGCGCAGGGTGAGCGCTTGGACGCCCTCGCGGGCCAGGAGTTCCACGCCGGTGTCGACGAGACGGGCGCGGAGGTCGGGTGAGGGCTGTTCGGCGGACATAGACACTGTCTACCAGCCAGTCGTAGACAGTGTCTACTCGCCCCTGCGGGAATGCGCCCCTCACAGACCGCGGTTGACCACGGACATGACTCAGGACACACCGGACGACGCCCTCCTCGCCCTGCTCTCCGACACCCGGGGCGGTGTGCTCGTCACGCTCAAGCGCGACGGCCGGCCCCAGCTCTCGAACGTCACCCATCACTACGACCCCGACGAGCGCGTGGTGCGGATCTCCGTCACCGCCGACCGTGCCAAGACCCGCAACCTCCTGCGCGACCCCCGCACCAGCTACCACGTGACCAGCGCCGACCGCTGGGCCTACACGGTGGTGGAAGGCACCGCCGATCTGACCCCCGTCGCCGAGGATCCCGCCGACGACACGGTCGAGGAGCTGATCCGCCTCTACCGCGCGGTCCAGGGGGAGCACCCCGACTGGGACGACTACCGTGCCGCGATGGTCCGGGACCGGCGGCTCGTGGTCCGGCTGCGGGTGGAGCGGGCGTACGGGATTCCGGCGAAGAAGGCCGGCTGAACCGGTATACACGGCGAAGTCCCCGGAACGGCCGGGGACTTCGGGTCAGGCTGAGATCGATTCGCGTCGAGGTCGTTCTCCCGGGGCGCGGAGGCCCAGTTCTTCGGTCGGGGTCTTCGCCGTCTCGCGGGCGGTGAGGGCCGCGAGGACCGGCGGGAGGCACAGGGCCGCGGTGAAGACGGCGACCGACGACCAGTCGTCGCCGTCCGGGCCCGCGATCTCGGCCGCGAACGTGACCGCGAAACCGGCGATGGCGAAGCCGATCTGGGTGCCGATCGCCATGCCCGAGAGGCGGACGCGGGTCGTGAACATCTCGCCGTAGAAGGACGGCCAGACACCGTTCGCGGCGCTGTAGACGACGCCGAAGGTGAGGATGCCGAGCAGCATGACCAGGGGGTACGAGCCGGTCGAGATCGCCCACAGGTACAGGAACATCATGACCGCGCTGCCCGCCGCGCCGGCCAGGAACACCGGGCGCCGGCCGATCCGGTCGGAGAGGGTGGCCCACAGGGGGATCGCCGCGAGGGCGACGAGGTTGGCGAGCGCGCCGACCCACAGCATCGACGTACGGCTCATGCCGACCGCGTCGCTGGTCGCGTACGACAGGGCCCAGACCGTGAAGATCGTGCTGACGGAGGCGACCAGGGCGCCCGCGATCACCCGCAGGACGTCCGCCCAGTGCTCGCGCAGGAGGACGACCAGCGGCATCTTGACGACGCCCTCGGTCGCGGCCTGCCGCTCGAACGCCGGGGTCTCGTCGAGCTTGCGGCGGATGACGTAGCCGACCACGGCGACGGCGACGCTCAGCCAGAACGGGACGCGCCAGCCCCAGGACAGCAACTGGTCCTCGGGGAGCGCCGCGACCGGGATGAACACGAGGGTGGCGATGAGCTGGCCGCCCTGGGTGCCGCTCAGGGTGAAGCTCGTGAAGAAGCCCCGGCGGTGCGAGGGCGCGTGCTCCAGCGTCATCGACCCCGCGCTGGCCTGCTCGCCCGCCGCCGAGATGCCCTGGAGGACCCGGCACAGCACGAGCAGGACCGGCGCGAGGGTACCGACCTGTTCACGCGTGGGCAGGCAGCCGATCAGGAACGTCGACAGGCCCATCAGCATCAGCGTGAAGACCATGATCTTCTTGCGGCCCGCCCGGTCCCCGAAGTGCCCGAGGAACAGCGCGCCGACCGGCCGCGCGGCGTAGGCGACGCCGAACGTCGCCAGCGAGAGCAGGGTCGCCGTCGCCGGGTCGGACTCGTCGAAGAACACGTCCGGGAAGATCAGCGCGGCGGCGCTGCCGTAGATGAAGAAGTCGTAGTACTCCAGGGCGCTGCCGATCCAGGCCGCGGCGGCGGCCTTCCTCGGCTGGCCCGGCGGGGCGGGGGAAGGGGTGGAGACGGACACGGCGGCTCCTTCGGGGGGCTCCACGACGGCGTGGGGCGAGCGGTGGGAAGGGGCGGGGCAGGGCGCGGGCCGGGTGGGGCGGGCTCGACGGGGCGCGCTGGTGGGGCGCTTAATTAACCCACTGGATAGTTAGTCTCGGTGGGAAGGGATGTTGCGCCCAGGTTTCCCGGGTGTCAAGAGGTCGCGCCGACAGTCGTCGCGGGGAGCCGGGTACGGGGCTCAGTCCGCCGCGCGTTCCGCCGTCAGGTACGCGATCACCATGTCGCCGAGCATCACCCGGTACTGCTCGCGCCGCCCGGGGTCGACCAGGTCGCGGCCGAACAGGGCGCCGAACGTGTGCCGGTTGGCGACCCGGAAGAAGCAGAACGAGCTGATCATCGCGTGCAGGTCGACGGCGTCGACGTCCGCCGTGAACAGGCCCGAGCGCTGCCCGGCGGCGAGGATGCGGCGGATCACGTCGAGCGCCGGGGAGCCCATCCGGCCGAGCTTCTCGGACGCCGCGATGTGCTCGGCGCCGTGGATGTTCTCGATCGTCACCAGGCGGATGAAGTCGGGGTGCGCCTCGTGGTGGTCGAACGTCACCTCCGCGAGCCGGCGGATCGCCGCGACCGGGTCCAGGTGGTCGACGTCCAGGCGCTGTTCGGCCTCGCGGATCACGCCGTACGCGCGCTCCAGAACCGCCGTGAACAGCTGTTCCTTGCCGCCGAAGTAGTAGTAGATCATCCGCTTCGTGGTGCGGGTGCGGGCCGCGATCTCGTCGACGCGGGCGCCGTCGTAGCCCGCCCGCGCGAACTCCTGGGTGGCCACGTCGAGGATCTCCGCCCGGGTGCGGGCCGCGTCGCGGATCCGTCCGCCGGGGCGTGCTGGTTCGTCGACGCTGGTCATCGGAGTCCTTCGGGAGTGCGGACAGTGCGCAGATTCTAGAAGGCAGGGGGGCGGGGGTTCCCGGCGGAGGCGTCCGGCTGATATAGCTAACGTACTGGTTCGTACATTACGGTGACCGCTCAGGAGGTCCGCGTGGCCAAGGACTCGTATCTCGTCGGACTGATCGGCTCCGGGATCGGCCCGTCCCTCAGCCCCGCGCTGCACGAGCGCGAGGCGGACCGGCAGGGCCTGCGGTACCTGTACCGGCTGATCGACCTCGACGCGCTCGGGGCGGGTCCCGAGGCGGTGGGGGAGCTGGTGCGCGCGGCGCGGGACCTCGGGTTCGACGGGCTGAACATCACACATCCCTGCAAGCAGGTCGTACTGGACCACCTGGACGCCCTGTCGCCGCAGGCCGAGGCGCTGGGCGCGGTCAACACGGTCGTCTTCGAGGAGGACGGGCGGGCGGTGGGCCACAACACGGACGTCACCGGGTTCGCCGCGTCCTTCGCCCGGGGCCTGCCGGACGTGCCCCTGGAGCGGGTCGTCCAACTGGGCGCGGGCGGCGCGGGTGCGGCCGTCGCGCATGCCGCGCTGACGCTGGGCGCGGGGACGGTGACGGTCGTGGACGCGGTGCCCGAGCGCGCCGCCGCTCTGGCCTCCACCCTGAACGGCCACTTCGGCGCGGGCCGCGCGGCGTACGCGACCCCGGACGCGCTGCCCGCGCTCCTCACCGACGCCGACGGGCTGGTCCACGCGACGCCCACGGGGATGGCCGCGCATCCCGGACTGCCGCTGCCCGCCTCGCTGTTGCGCGCCGAGTTGTGGGTCGCCGAGGTGGTGTACCGCCCCCTGGAGACGGAACTGCTGCGCGTCGCCCGGGCGTTGGGGTGCGCGACCCTCGACGGGGGCGGGATGGCCGTGTTCCAGGCCGCCGACGCGTTCCGGCTGTTCACGGGGCGGGAGCCGGACAGCGGGCGGATGCTGGCGGACATCGGGGAACTGGCGGGGGTGGCCGGGGTGAGTGGTTGACCTCAGGTCCGGTTGCGGACGGGCTGGTGCACCGAGGGTGGCTCAGCGTCGACCCGGACGGCCGTTTCAGGGGGCGGGGATCACCCGCCGCCGTGCGCGATGCTCCAGACCAGAGACCCGCCCGACACGGCCAGCACCGTGAGGCACGCGACCGTCAGCCACCGCTCACGGTTCACGGCGACCACCCGGACTCTCCAGGCGCTCCAGGTGACCGAGGGGTAGCAGGCCATGTGCACCGCGCACAGATCGGAACATGGTTCGCCAGGGCCTACGTACTGCCCCGCTGAGGCGACACCCCACACAGCCCCGGCATGGTCATCCTGCCGGGGCTGACAGGCGCCGATGGCGACTTGACACATCACACCCCATACACGACATACCCGCCCCGCTTCTCTCCCCCACCCTTATCAGAAGCGACGCACCCCACACCCGGCACACACACGAAAGGGGTTCCCTCTGGCGTCGCCTGCGGAACGATGAGGAGTGAGGTGCTCCGGAGCAGGCCGGCCGGTACGTCTCGACAGTCGTCCCCGGAGGAGAACGATGGCGCTGCTGCGGCAAGAGGTCGACCCGAGCGAGGTCGGGCTGGATCCGAAGGTGCTGGACCGGATGGACCGGTACATCGCGCACGAGGTGGCCAAGGGGCGCCTCCCCGGCTACCTCGTCTCCGTGGCGCGCGGCGGCCGGGTCGCCCACCTCACGACGCACGGGCACCGCGACGTCGCCGCCGGACTCCCGGTCGAGCCGGACACGCTCTGGCGGCTGTACTCGATGACCAAGCCGGTGACGTCGGTGGCGGCGCTGCTCCTGGTCGAGGAGGGCAGGCTGGGGCTCGACGACCCGGTGGCCCGGCACATTCCGTCGTTCGCCGAGCCCCGCGTGTACGTCGGCGGCAGCGGGCGGGAGATGGTGACGCGCCCCGCGGACGGCCCGATACTGGTCCGCCATCTCCTCACCCACACCGCCGGGCTGACGTTCGCGTTCTACGGCACGCACCCCGTGGACGCCCTCTACCGCGAGGCGGGCCTCGACTCCTCGGTGGCCCCCGGCACGGACCTCGCGGGCACGGTCGACGTGTACGCCTCGCTGCCGCTCCAGTTCGAACCCGGCACCGAGTGGAACTACTCGGTGGCCACCAACGTCCTCGCGCGGGTCGTCGAGGTGGTGTCCGGCCAGTCGCTGGACGCGTTCCTCGCGGAGCGGGTGTTCGGTCCGCTCGGCATGCCCGACGCCGGGTTCTGTGTGAGTGACGTGCAGGCCGAGCGGTTGTCGGAGCTGTACGGGGAGACGGAGGACGGGGGGATCAGACCGGTCGCCGGGCTGCCGCTGCGGGGCGGGCGGCCCCGGTTCCTGTCCGGCGCCGGTGGCATGGTGGCGGGCGCGCACGACGTCCACCGGTTCGCCGAGTTCCTGCGCGGGCGCGGCGAGTTGGACGGCGTACGGCTGCTGTCGCCGGGAACCGTCGACCTGATGACCCGCAACCATCTCCCCGGCGGCGTCGACATGCGCACGTACGGCAGCCGCCCGTCCCACGACGAACCCAGCAAGGACGGCCTGGGGTTCGGCCTCGGCGTCTCGGTGGTCATCGACCCCGACCGCACCAAGGCCCCGGCGGGCAAGGGGACTTACGGCTGGAGCGGCGTCGCGACCACGACGTTCTGGGTCGACCCGGAACACGATGTGACGGTGCAGTTCATGACGCAGGTCCGGCCGCGCTCGTCGCACGCGCTGTACCCGGAGATCAAGCGGTTCGTGCACGAGGCGCTCGCGCGCTAACCGACCCGCATCGTGAACTCCAGCCCCTCCTCCGCGAGTTCGTTCAGCCACTCCTCCGACCGCACCGCCGTCTCGGCGGCGCGGCTCAGGCCCGGTGGGAGGGAGGAGTCGAGGATGCGGCGGACGCCGAGGGCGAGGGGGCGGGAGACCGTGTGGGCCATCGCGGACTCCTCGGCGGTGCCGACCCGGTCGAGGAGGTAACTGCCGGACCAGGTGCGGCCGTTGGGGCTGCGGACGGACAGGGAGACGCCGAGGACGACGCGGTCGCGGTCCGCGCGGGTCGTGGGGTAGGTGCGGGCCAGTTCGCCCGCCAGTTCGGCGATCCGTACGTCGTCGCCCTTCTTCAGCTCGGCGAAGACGGACTCCCAGGCATTCCGCCAGCCCTGGAGGCGGAGGGTGCCGCGCACGAACGTGTCGGCGAGCCAGCCGGACGGCAGGTCGTACTGGGCGACGAAGGGGACGCTGTCGCGGTTGGGGTACGCCTCGAACGTCTCGCCGCCGAGGGTGAGTTCGCGGGTCGCCTCCCAGGGCAGGGGGGTCACCCGCTCGGCGCCGGCCTCGATGTGGCGGGCGGGTGAGCGCAGGGCGCTCAGGACGCCGAGGGGCGCCCAGCTGAAGCGGTAGCGGAAGGCGTTGGGGACGGCGGGCAGGCCCCCGCACCAGGAGGTGAGGGAGTAGGTCGCCCTGTTCTCCGCGCCGATCTCCGCGCGGGCCCGCGAGACGAGGCTGTGGGCGAAGAGGTGGTCGATGCCGGGGTCGAGCCCCGCCTCGGCGAGGACCGTGAGGCCCGCCGCGCGCGCCGCCCCGGCCTGCGCGGCGAGTTCGTCGGAGACGTAGCTGGAGCAGGCGAAGTGGGCGCGTGCGGCGAGGCAAGCCGCGAGGAGCCCGGGGTGGTCGGAGGCCGGAAGCATCGATACCACCACGTCACCCGGGGCGAGTTCGGCGGCGAGGGCGTCGAGGGTGTAGGCGCGCGGCTCGGCGCGGTCGGCGATGCCGAGGCGGTCGAGGGCCTCGGCCGCGCGGCCGGCGGTGCGGTGCCACAGGCGGACGCGGTCCGCCTGCGCGGTGAGCGCGGTCAGTCCGCTGCCCGTGGAGAGGCCGGCGCCCATCCAGTGGACCGTACCGCTCGCGGGTATGTGCTGCGACACCGTTGCCTCCCCTTGCCTCGACGTCACTCCCGGGACTGTGACCCTTCCCGACTAGCCCTGTTTGATGCCGGGTTCACTCGACGCCGACGCGAAACGCGCCAGGCAGCGCGCCCAGGGCCCGTCATCCGTACGGAAGCCGAGCAGGTGCGGCAGCAGACTGGCCGAGAAGTCGGTGCTCGCCTCCAGCGGCAGCAGCGAGGGCAGGTTGTCGATCGCGATCAGGTCGAACGGCGGCTCGTCGCGCAACCGGCGTACGGGGTCGGCCCATTCGGTCGTGCGGTCGTAGACCGGCAGGACGTTGAGGGGCGAGCCGACGTCGCAGGTGACGTCGGCGACCGTGCGGAGCCGGCGGGCGGGGTCGTCGAGGTCCTGGGGGCGGACGAACGGGGGTACGGGGGTCGTGGCGAGGACGCAGTTGACGAGGAGCTCGTGCCCCAACAGGGCTTCGCGGTCCAGGTTCTGGGTCTCCGCGAGGTCCCACGTGGTCGGTGACACGCCCGCCGCCGCGAGGGCGTCCCGCGCACCCCGCCCGCTGCGGCCCAGCGCGCCGATGACCACAGCCGCGATGTCCGCGTCACCGGGTACGGAACTCAGCTGCTCCCGCAGCGACTTCTCGTCCGTCGGCGTCAACTCGCCCGCGAGGCGCCCCCGGTGGTGGAGGACGGCGAGGGCGGCACCGAGGTAACCCGCCCAGTAGCCGAACGCGGCAAGCCGTCGGCCGGTGTCGTCCGTGAGGTACTCCAGGTCGAGGAGGGCGCCGCCGCCTCGGGCGAACCGCGTCAACAGGGCGCGGGCTCCGGGCTGTTGCTTGTAGGCGTGGCCGAAGAAGATATGCCGGTGAGTCAACTCGGCAGGTTCGTCCGGGAGTTCCTTCAGGCCGAGGATCACCGCGTCGCCCGGCGCGGACACCCACGAGCCGGCGGGCGCGACTCGGGCGCCGGCGGCCTCGTACTCCTCGGTGGGGAAGACCCGTTGGGGCGAGTCCTCGACCGTCAGGGTGATACCGGCCCCGGTCAGGCGGCGGGCGTCGGCGGGGACGACCGGGGTGCGGCGTTCGGTGGCGCGGGGTTCGTGGCGGAGCCACAAGTGGACGGCGGTCATACGCGGTTGGCCTCCGGGCGCGGGGCGTCGGCGGCGAAGCGGCCGGCGCTCAGGGGGGTGACGTCCACGAAGGGTACGCGGCCGAGGACCAGGTCGCGCATCACCTCGCCGACGGCGGGCCCCTGGAGGAAGCCGTGGCCGGAGAAGCCGGTGGCGTACAGGAACCGGGAGACCGAACTCGCCTCGCCGATCAGCGCGTTGTGGTCCGGGGTGACCTCGTACAGGCCCGCCCAGCCGCCCGTGCGGCGCAGGTCGAGCAGGGCGGGCGCCCGGTGTTCCATCGCGGCGGCCAGGCGCGGGATCCACCGGTCGTGGGCGTCGGTCGCGAAGCCGGGGCGTTCGTCCGGGTCGGACATGCCGACGAGGAGGCCGGGGCCCTCGGGGTGGAAGTAGAAGGTGGTGGTGAAGTCGATCGTCATCGGCAGGCCGGGCGGCAGCCCCGGAAAGGCTTCCGTGACCGCGACTTGGCGTCTCAGCGGCTGAACGGGCAGATCCACCCCGACCATCGCCCCGATCGCCTTCGACCACGCGCCCGCCGCGCAGACCACGGTGTTCGTGCTGATCCGGCCGATGCCGGTGTGCACGGCGGTGATCGCGGTCCCGCGCACCTCGATGCCGGTGACCTCGGTGCGCTGGAGGATGCGTACGCCGTGGTGGCGGGCGACGGCCGCGTAGCCGTGGACGACGGACTCGGGCGTGCAGTGCCCGTCCTCGGGCGAGTACGCGGCGGCGAGCAGGCCGTCGGTCGTGATCAGCGGGTTCAGGCGCCGCGCCTCGGCCGGGTCGATGAGGCGGCTCGGGACGCCGAGGGAGTTCTGGAGCGCGATGCCCGCCTCGAAGGAGGCGACCTCCTCGGGGGTGGTGAGGAGGAAGAGGTAGCCCGTGCGGTGCAGGCCGATGTCCTGGCCGGTGTCCTCGCCGAACCGGGCGAACGCCTCCAGACTCCGGGCGCCGAGCAGGATGTTGACCTCGTCGGAGAACTGGGCGCGGACCCCTCCGGCGGCCTTCGAGGTCGACCCGGCGGCGAGTTCGTCGCGTTCGACGAGCACCACGTCGCGGACCCCGGCGGCGGCGAGGTGACAGGCGACGCTGGTGCCGATCACCCCGCCGCCGATGACGACGACCGAGGCATGCGTGTTCAAGCGTACGGCTCCTTGCGGGCGGCGGCCCCGGCCCGTCTGCCGAGGCCGGGGAGTTGCGACTGCCGTCCTGACAGCGGGAGTTCAGGACCAGTGGGCCACGGCGTCCAGGTGCGGCAGGTGGTGGTCGAGGCGTTCGCGCTTGGTGCGCAGGTAGGTGATGTTGTTCTCGCACGGCGGGATCAGCAGCGGCACCTCCTCGGCGACCTCGATGCCGTTGTCCGTCAACGCCTCGCGCTTGCGCGGGTTGTTGGACATCAGGCGCACCGACTTCACGCCCAGGTCGCGCAGGATCTCGGCGGCCACGCCGTAGTCGCGGGCGTCGACGGGGAAGCCGAGGGCGACGTTCGCCTCGACGGTGTCCAGGCCCTCCGCCTGGAGCGCCATCGCGCGCAGCTTGCCCAACAGGCCTATGCCGCGGCCCTCGTGGCCGCGCAGGTAGACGACGACCCCGCTGCCCTCGGCGACCACCGCGCGCAGGGCGGAGTCGAGTTGGTCGCCGCACTCGCAGTGCTGCGAGCCGAACGCGTCACCAGTGAGGCATTCCGAGTGCAGCCGGGTGAGGACGTCCTCGGTGCCGATCTCGCCGTAGACCAGGGCGACTTGTTCGTCACCGCGGTCGTGGTCCATGTAACCGACGGCCTGGAATTTGCCGTAGACGGTAGGAAGAGGGGCATTCACCACGCGTTCCACGCCCGTGCGCTGCGGGGTCTTCTTGCCGAGTACACCGATTT
This sequence comes from Streptomyces niveiscabiei, assembly GCF_033794345.1. NCBI lineage: Bacteria > Bacillati > Actinomycetota > Actinomycetes > Kitasatosporales > Streptomycetaceae > Streptomyces > Streptomyces niveiscabiei. The sequence continues at coordinate 308,431 of NZ_JARAYJ010000003.1, read as the reverse complement.
TTTCTGTCATGATCTGGTTCCTAAGAGTCCGATGGGGAGTCGAAAGGGCGGGAAAGCGATGAGTGGTCCGGAGATACGGGCGGCGGGGCGTGGGACGGTGGCCTCGGCACTGCCGACGGACACCACCGATGACGTACGGACGCGAGGGGCTGCTGTCTCAACGAGGATCGCGGTCCTTCCCGTCGGCAGCTACGAGCAGCACGGCTCCTACCTCCCGCTGGCCACCGACACGCTCGTCGCCTGCGCCATCGCGCGCGAGATCGCGGCCAGGCATCCCGTGCACCTCCTTCCGCCCGTGACCATCGCCTGCTCGCACGAGCACGCGGACTGGCCGGGCACCGTCAGCATCTCCGCCGTGACCCTGCACGCCGTGGTCCGTGACATCGCGGCCTCGCTGCGGCGTTCCGGGGTCGAGGGCCTGGTCGTGGTCAACGCGCACGGCGGGAACTATGTCCTCGGCAACGTCGTCCAGGAGGCGTCCGCGCGCGGCGAGCACCTCGCGCTCTTCCCGGCCCCGGAGGACTGGGAGGAGGCCCGCGTCGCGGCGGGGGTCGAAACCTCCCTCCTCACCGACATGCACGCCGGTGAAATCGAGACGTCCATCCTTCTGCACGCGCACCCGGAAGTCGTCAGGCCCGGCTACGAGTCCGCCGATTTCACCGCCGACGACCGCCGTCATCTCCTCACCTCGGGAATGTCCGCCTATACCGATTCGGGTGTCATCGGCCGGCCTTCGCTGGGCTCCGCGGAAAAGGGCGAACGGCTTCTGGCGAGCTTCGCGGATTCCTTCGGAGCGTATTTCTCGCTGCTGAGTTCGCGGATTTCGGAGGAGTAGGACGACACCTGGGCGGGGATGACGATGTCCGGTACGGGGGTGGCGCGCATCCCCGTCCACCACCGCGCCACCAGCACCCCGGCCCCCGGCAGCGCGGCCACGAAGCACAGCACCCCGTACACCACCGACACCGAGAACCCCATGTCGGCCCCCAGCCCCGCCGCCCCGAACGCCCACGCCGTGACCCCTTCCCGGGGCCCCCACCCACCGACGTTGAGCGGCACGCCCATCGCGAGCAGCGCCAGCACGGCGAGCGGCAGCAGCCGCACGACGGAGGTGGACGCGCCCGCGACCCGCGCCGCGATGACGAACGTCCCGATGTGCCCGGCGAGGACGATCACCGAGGACAGCGCGACCCCGGGCACGTTGCGGCGGGACAGCAGCGCCTCGCGTCCCTCGCCGAGCAGCCCCCGTACGGCCTTCGCTCGCCGGGACGGCCGCGCGGACGGCGTCCGGTTCATGCGGACGGCGAGGGCGACGGCGAGCGCTCCCACTCCGGCGAGCGCGGCCAGGGGGACCACGTGCCGCACCTCCCCCGCGACCGGTGACGGCACGGCGAGCAGCACGCCGAGCCCGACGACGGCGAGCGCGATCTGTCCGGCGGCGCGCTCCCAGAACACGGCCCGCACACCCCGCCCCACGTCGCCCTCGCTCTGCCCGTGCCGCACGGCCCGGTGGACGTCGCCGAGGATCCCGCCGGGCAGCGCGGCGTTGAGGAACAGTGCCCGGTAGTAGTCGCCGAACGCGGCCCCGAGCGGCAGCCGGATCGTCAGCCCCCGCGCGACCAGCGCCCAGCGCCACGCGCTGAAGAAGGTGGTCACCCCGCCGATGGCCAGCGCGAGCACCAGCGACCCGGCGTCGATCCGCCGCAGCCCGTCGAGGAAGACGCCGGTGCCCATGCGCCAGAGCAGCACCCCGATGATGACGACCCCGGCGAGCGTCCCGAAGTGGGTCCGCAGGGCCCGCAGCAAGGGACGCCCACTCGCCCCGACGCCCTCCGGACCCTCACTCATCAGGCGCTCCCCACCGGCCGGGCCAGCGCCAGCAGGTCCGTGTGGTGGACGGCCACCGTCAGCTCCCCGGCGGCGGCAGCCGCGAGCCGCGCCTCCAGATACGCCTCCGCGCGAGCGGCGAGTCCGGGCCGCTCCTCGACGGCGGCCCCCACCCAGCCCCGCAGCCACTGGGCGGTGAGCGCGGCCTCGGCGGGCCCGAGTCGCCAGGCGCTGGGATGCAGTTTGACGGTCGCGCCCCGCTCGCCGAACGCCTCGGCGGCCACGTTCACCGCGTCGGGCCCGAGGAGTCCGTCGCGCCGCTGGTGGTCGTTGAAGGCGTCCTGGAGTTCCGCGTCCAGCGGGTCGGGGTCGGTGAACTCGACCTTCCCGGCGACGGACAGCGTGAGCAGCGCGGGGCATCCGGCGCCCACGCACGCGTCGACGAGCGCGCCGATCTCCTCGCGGGTCAGCACGTCGAGGAGGGCGGAGGCGGTGACGAGGGACGCCCCGCTGAGCGCGTCCGGCGTCAGCCGGGCCACGTCACCGCGCCGCGTCTCGACGGTCACCCGGCTCCCGTCGGCGGCGGCCCGGGGCGAGGCGACGGCCGCGAAGTGCAGCAGGTAGGGGTCCCGGTCGTGGAGGACCCAGTGCTGGGCCCCGTCGAGCCGGGGCGCCAGCCAGCGCCCCATGGACCCGGTCCCGCACCCGAGGTCGTGCACGACGACCCCGGCCTTCCCCCGGGGGAGGTTCGCGAGCCGGATCCGCAGCGGGTCGAGGAGGTCGAGCGCACGCGCGCCCGCGTCGGCGGGTTCGCGGAGCTGGAGCCACTCGGGGGCGTACCGGGGCGGGTCGTCGGGGCCGGACTCGCGCAGCCGTACGGTGGCGCGTTCGGCGACGGGCCCGGCGCCGGGGATGACGTCCGCGCTGCTCATGCGGCCCTCCAGGACTCGCGGGGAAGCCGGCCGAGGACGCCGGCGAGGCTCTTGGCGGTGGACGCCCAGCCGCCGAGCGCGGCGCGCCGGCCGCGGGCGGCGGACTTGAGGCGGCGGCGCACGTCCGCCTCCCCGAACCAGCCGCGCAGTTCGGCGGCGAGCGCGGCCGGATTCTCCGGCGGGACGAGGATGCCGGGGACGCCGCCGTCGGGGGCGCGGCCGACGGCCTCGGGGACGCCGCCGACGTCGGTGGCGAGGACGGGGATGCCGCGCGCGAGCGCCTCGGTGACGGCCATGCCGTACGTCTCGGCGTACGAGGTGAGGACCATCAGGTCGGCGCGGGCGTAGGCGGCGTCGAGGGCGGCGCCGGACTTCGCGCCGACCAGGTGGAGCCGGTCGTCGAGGCCGTGCCGGGCGATGAGTTCGCGCAGGTGGGCGACGTACTCGGGGTCCTGGTCGACGCCGCCGACGAGGTCGCAGCTCCAGGGCAGGTCGGTGACGGTGGCGAGGGCCTCGACGAGCCGGTGCTGGCCCTTGCGGGGGGTGACGGCGGCGACGCACACCAGGTGCGAGACGCCGTCCGTGCCGGAGGCGAGCGGCGCGATGTCGGCGCCGGGCGCGGCGACGTGCACCTTCTCGGGGGCGAGGCCGTGGTGCGAGACGAGGCGGCGGACGGCCCAGTCGCTGGTGGCGATCACGGCGGGCACCGCGCGCAGCACGGCCCGTTCGCGGGCGTCGAGTTCGGCGGCGACCTCGGGCGCGAGGCCCGTCTCGTCGCCGAGGGGCAGGTGCACGAGGACGGCGAGCCGCAGCCGCTCGGCCTCGGGGACGACGACCTCGGGGACCCCGCAGGCCACGATCCCGTCGAGCAGGACGACCGACCCGTCGGGCAGGTCGCGCAGGCTGCGCGCGAGCGCGTCGCGGTCCTCGGCGGCGGGGCGCGGCCACGCGCCGTCCGCGAGGTGCTTGCGGACCTGCCAGCCGAAGCCGGGCAGGTCGAGGCAGACGCGGCGGTCGTAGGCGTTGCCGCCGCTGGGGCGGCTCGGGTCGTCGACCCCGCCGGGCAGGACGAAGTGCACGGTCCGCAGGGACATCGGGATCAGGTCACCGTTCTTCCTGGCGACCGGCTGCACCGGCTGCTGCTTCGGCACGTAGGTCAGCGCCGGCTTGTCGAGCCGGACCGGCGTCCGCTCCATCGTCACGTCGGTCACAGGGCACGCTCGTAACTCGCCCAGGCGATGTGCGACTCGTGCAGCGTGACGGAGAGCGCGGAGATGCCCCGCGCGCCCTCCCCGAGCGCCCCTTTCTGGATCCGCTCGGCGAGCCGGTCGGCGATGACCTTCGCCAGGTACTCGGTGGATGTGTTGACCCCCGCGAAATCCGGCTCGTTGTCCAGATTCCGGTAGTTCAGTTCCGCGACCACGGCGCCCAGTTCCTGGCTCGCGAGTCCCATGTCGACGACGATGTTGTCGTCGTCCAGCTGCTCGCGGCGGAAGGTGGCGTCCACGAGGAACGTCGCTCCGTGCAGGCGCTGCGCGGGTCCGAAGACCTCGCCGCGGAAGCTGTGGGCGATCATGATGTGATCGCGGACGGTGACACTGAACAACGGACGACCCTCCAGGTGCGGCGCGTCTGGTCCCCCGGACGGTACGCGCCGGGGGATGCCGTGTAGTACGGCCGGCCGCTTCCCCTTGTTCAGCGGCCGCTCACTCTTTTCTCAGGTCAGGCGTGCGACGCCGGTCAGGGCGCCGGGTAGCGCACCCGGTGGCACAGCGCCGGGATCTCGCCGGAGGCCAGCTTCGGGAGCACGGCGGGGAGTTCGTCGAACGCGCACTCTCCGGTGATCAGCGCGTCGAGCGCCGGGTCGGCGAGCAGGTCGAGGGCGAGCGCGAGGCGGTCGGCGTAGGTGCGGCTCGCGCGCGCGGGCGAGACGGTGCCGACCTGGCTGCTGCGGATCGTCAGGCGCCGGGAGTGGAACGCCTCGCCGAGCGGGAGCGCGATACGGCGGTCGCCGTACCAGCTGAGTTCCACGACGGTGCCTTCAGGGCGCAGGAGTTCGAGGGCCTGGTTGAGGCCGGCCTCGGTGGCGCTGGCGTGGATGACGAGGTCGAGGTCGCCTGCCGCGTCCTGGGGGAGGGCGAAGTCGATGCCGAGCTGCGCGGCGGTGGCGGCTCGGGCGGGGTCGGCGTCGATGAGCTGGGCTTTCACGCCGGGGAACTTGGCGAGGAGGGCCGCGACCGAGCTGCCGACCATGCCGCCGCCGATGACCGCGACACGGTCGCCGATCATGGGGGCGGCGTCCCAGAGGGCGTTGACGGCGGTTTCGACGGTGCCGGCGAGGATGGCGCGTTCGGCGGGGACGGTTTGCGGTACGACAATCACACTCTCAGCTGGTACGACGTACCGGGTCTGGTGCGGGTACAGGCAGAACACCGTCCTGCCGAGAAGGTCCGCCGGGCCCTGTTCGACCTCGCCCACATTGAGGTACCCGTACTTCACCGGAGCCGGGAAGTCGCCCTCCTGGAACGGCGCGCGCATCGCCGTGCGCTGGTTCTCGGGGACCTTGCCGCCGAAGACCAGCGTCTCGGTGCCACGGCTGATCCCGGACCACAGCGTCCGCACCAGCACCTCGCCCTCGGCGGGCTCGGGAAGCGCCGTCTCGCGCAGTTCCCCCTCACCCGGACGGCTGACCCAGAACGCGCGTGCGGCGCCCTTCATAGAAAACCTCCTGAACGATCGGCATCCGGTTCACGTACCGAGATGTGGCACAGGCCGCGCACAGTACGCGGCGATGATCGACTCTGTCACTCGGCCGGAGGATGTGCGGTGGCCCTGAACAACACGTACGAAGCAAGGCTGGTCCAGCAGGAGACCGCTCTGGGAGCGGGCGCTCAGCTCCTGCTGCTGGCCCTGCTCGGCTCGGTGATCGGCATGGGTACGGCGGGCTGGGCGACCGGCCTCGTCTTCGCCCTCGGCACCTGGGCCCTGCTGTCCGGCGCCTGCCACCGCTCCGGAATCCGCACGTTCGGGCCCGCCAACCGCGTCACCCTCGGCCGCGCGGTCCTCGTCGGCGGGGTGACGGCCCTGGTCGCCGACTCCTTCGAGTCCGCGCCGCCGGTCACCCTCCTCGTCGGCCTCACCGCCGTCGCCCTCATCCTGGACGGCGTCGACGGCAAGGTGGCCCGCCGGACGGGGACCTCGACGCCGCTCGGCGCGCGGTTCGACATGGAGGTCGACGCGTTCCTGATCCTGGTGCTCAGCGTGTACGTCTCGACCCAGCTCGGGCCGTGGGTGCTGCTGATGGGCGCGATGCGGTACGTGTTCGTCGCCGCCGCGTTCGTCTGGCCGTGGCTCAACTCCGCGCTGCCGCACAGCATGGCGCGCAAGACCGTCGCGGCGACGCAGGGCGTCTGCCTCCTCCTCGCCGGCTCCGAACTCCTGCCGTACGCCGCGAACCTGGCGATCGCCGGTACGTCGCTGGCGGCGCTGATCTGGTCGTTCGGGCGGGACGTCCTGTGGCTGTTCCGGACGCGGCCGGGGGCGGCGAAGGCGGTCGAGGAGGGGACGGCTCCGGAGCCGGCGTCGGGGGCCGTGACGGTGACGGTGCCGCGCGGTGCCGAAGCGGCGTCGGTCGAGGCGCGCGCCGCCGCCGAGCCCGTCATGGTGATCTCGGAGCCGATCGTGGCGGCTCTGGCGTCCCAGGAGAGGCCGGTGCTCGCGGCACGCTGATCGCCGTACGAGAAGGCCCGGACCCCGCGGGGGGAGTCCGGGCCTTTCCCATGGCTACGACGTCACATGGCTACGACCTCGGCGAGCGCGACCGCGCCACCGCGAAGCCTCCCGCGCCCAGCGCGACCGCGCCGAGCGCCAGTCCGCCGATGCCCAGGTCTCGGGCCGTCGAGTCGTGGCCGGCGGTGCTCTTCGCGACAGGTGTCGCCGGCTTCCCGGACGTCAGGGTCAGGACCGGCGCCGGGTTCTCCGGGTCGTCGTCGCCCTGGCCGGCCGCCTCGATCCAGCGGACGACCTTGCCGCTGTCGTACGTCTGGAGGGTCTTGAACTCCAGTTTCGTCGCGTCCTCGGGGAGCTGTCCGAAGGCGACGCCGAAGTCCTCGAACCGGCCCGGCGCGATCTTCCCTCCCGTCCAGGTGATCTCGGAGACCGCGTCGGTGATGGTCCCGTCGTCGGTCTTGACCGGGGTCTTCAGCTTGGTGGTGGTGACCTTCGGGGTCCAGCCGTCCTGGGCGTGGACCAGGACGCCGAGGAGGGGGTGGTCGGTGGGGAGGAGGACCTGTACCCGCGAGGTACTGGCCTTGTCGTCCTCGTCGGGGACGCGGAACGTCAGGAGGCCGTCGGTGGCTCCCTGGGCGTAACTCTCCGGGTGGACGGTGACGTGCGCGGACGCGGCGCCGGCCGCCGCGAGGACACCGCCCGCCGCGAGCAGGCCGGCGAGGGCCGCGGTACGTGTGCGGAACATGGCTGACTGATCTCCGTACGAATTGAGTCGTTTCCTTCAGGCCGGGTACGGAACCGGCCCGGGCGGCCCTCTCCGCCGCACGACGTGCCGCAACAGAAGGCTCCGGGGCGCGGGGAGACACCGCCACGGCCGTACGACCCTGCGGGCACCCGCGATCCGCACGGGCCCACGCCACCAGGCGACGAGCCCCGGTACCAGCGCGACGGCCCGGCGCAGCAACGACCACAGAGCGGCCTCACCGCGCCGGAGCCACCAGGAGGTGAGGAGCGCGGCGAGGAAGTGGGCGGCGAGGGTGTGGGGGGTGGCGTGGTGAGCGAGGTGGGGCGGGACCGGCATGTTCATGTGAGCGGGCATGCGGGGGTGGGCCGCGATGCTCAAGGGGACCGGCATCCGGAGGTGAACCGGCGTCCGCGCGTGGCCCGGCGGCTGGATGAGGCCGGTCATCCGCATGCCCGTCATCCCGCCCGCGCCCCGCGCCACCGCCCCGAACCCCGCGTGCAGCGCCCCCTGCGCCACCAGCGTCGCCCCACCGATCCCGACGAGACTCCGCTCCCGCCCCCCGAGCACCCACCCGGCACCGAACACGACACAGAAGCCGAGCCCCTGCACCCCGGCCGGCGGCGTCTCCCCCACCGCCACCAGGTGCGCCCCGACAGCCAGCAGCACGCACACCGCCGCGAACACGGCGGCACGCAACCCGCGGACCCCCGGCGACGCGCTCATGTCCCGGGATCCTGCCACGCCCACGCGCGCCGCTTCACCCGCCTTGGCTGTTCTTGGGAATCGACGCGGACTCTTCGACGGGTTCGGCGCGGACGACGGTGTCGGCGGCGCCGTCCGCGCGTACGGCGGCCTCCGCGCGGACCGGGATCTCGGCGCGCGCCGCGTCTTCCACGTGGTCAGCGCCCTCCACGCGGGCCGAAGTCTCCGCGCCCGCCGGAGTCTCCACGCGGGCCGGGGCCTCCGCAGGCGAGGCGTCTTCCGTCCCCGTCGCCTTCTCCATGCGCGGCAGCAGCGTGATCGCCGCCAGCGGGACCGCCGCCAGTACCAGCCACGGCACCGCCGCGGGCAGCCCCGTGTCCAGCAGGGTTCCTGTCAGTGAGCTCCCGATCAGGACGATCAGGCCGGACACCGAGGACAGTGCGCCCGTGTAGAGCCCGAGCCGTCCCTCGGCCGCGAGGTCGGGTACCCAGGCGCGTGCGGCCGGGGCGACGAGCATCTGGCCGAGCGTGAGCAGGACGACGAACCCGGCGGCGGGCAGGAGCCCGGTGTTGCCCTCCCACCGCGCGGGCAGCGCCGCGGCGACGACCGCGAACCCGGCGGCGATCAGGGCGAGCCCGCCCGCCATGGACGTACGGAGGCTGAGCCGCTCCCCCACCCACCGCGTGACGGGCAGTTGCGCGGCGACGACGAGCGCGGAGGAGAGCGCGAACAGCCACGACAGCGGCGTCTGGGACCCGGCCGCGCGCTCGACCTCGGCGGGCAGCGCGAGGTAGAGCTGGTTGTAGGCGAGGAGGTAGGCCCCGTAGGCACAGCACAGCGCGAGGAAGCGCCGGTTGCGCAGCATCGGCCCGACTCCGCCCTTGACCCGCGTCTTCTGGCGTCCGGGTATGTGCTGCGGCAGCAGCCACGCGTGTCCGGCGAGGACGAGGACGAAGACCCCGGCCCCGGCCAGGCACACCGTACGGAAGTCGACGGACAGCAGCAGCGCCCCGATGAGCGGCCCGACGAACGCCCCGGCCTGCCCGGCGACGGTCAGCAGCGCGAGGACCCGGGTGCGGGGGCCGTTCCCGGCCTCCTCCCACAGGACGGCCTGGCGGGCGACCTCGCTCTCGACGGCCGGGGAGAACAGGGCGGCGGCGAACCCGATGAGCAGGACGGCCCCGATGACGGACGCGATGTGGTCGGCGTACCCGAGCCAGGCGAACCCGGCGATCCTGAGGACGCAGCCGACGAGGACGACGGGCCGCACCCCGTACCGGTCGGTGAGCGCGCCCCCGACGACGAACAGGCCCTGCTGGCTGAACGTCCTGAGCCCCAGCACGAACCCGACGAGCCAGCCCGCGAGCCCGATGCCGGTCCCGAGGTGTTCGGCGAGGAACGGCAGGACCGCGAAGAACCCGACGTTGAAGGCGAGTTGGGTGAGGATCAGCAGGCGCAGCAGCGGGGAGAGCCGCGCCTTGGTCGTCACGCTCATCGGGTGGCCACCAACTCTCGTACGGGTTCGGGGAGTTCGGGTATCTGCGGGTCGTCGCCGGGGTCGTTCGCCCGGCGTCCGCGCAGCCCTCCGGCGGTCACCGCGAGCGCCCCGAGGACGGCGAGCGCGGCGGCGGGCGCGAGGACCGCCCACGGCGCGCGCTCGGCGTACGGCTGGTTCTCGGCGAGCAGCAGCCCCCATTCCGGGGACGGGGGCTGGGCGCCGAGGCCGAGGAAGCCGAGGGTGGCGAGCGCGAGGGCGTTGCCGGGCAGCCGCAGGGCGGCGTGCCGGGCGACGGGCGGGAGGATCGCGGGCAGCAGCGCGCGCCGCAGGAGGTGGCCGCGGCCGGCGCCGAGCGCGCGGGTCGAGGCGAGGTGGACGGCGGCCTTCTCCTGGGCGAGCAGCGCGGAGGTGTGCGCGGCGAGGGGCGCCCAGGCGACGGCGGTCACCGCGAGCGCGGGCGTGCTCGTGCCGCTCCCCCACACGGCGGCGACCAGCAGCGCGGCGAGGACGGGCGGTACGGCGTTGACGGTGTCCACGAGCGGCGCCGACAGTCTCGGCACGAGCCCGAGCAGGACGCCGATGACGTACGCGGCGAGGCTGATCCCGCCCGCCAGCAGCAGCGTGTCCAGCGCGCCGTGCGCGACCCGGGCGAGGAGGTCGCGGCCGAGGGCGTCGGTGCCGAACGGGTGCGCGGCGGACGGTGGTTGGAGGCGCCGGGTGGTGTCGACGGCGAGGGGGTCGCGGGGCAGTCCGGCCGCGACGACGGCGAGCAGGAGTCCGCCGTACAGCAGCGGCGGGAGGCTGCGCGCGGGCGGGTCGGGGCGGTGCAGGGTGGGGAGGGCGCCGTCGCGCAGGGCGGGGCCGAGGAGGGGGCGGGCGGCGAGGCGGGCCGCGCCGGTGACGAGCGCGGCGAACAGGAGCAGCGCGAGGGTGCCCGCCTGGAGGACCGGGAGGTCCTGGGCGAGGGCCGCCTGGAGGGTGGTGCGGCCGAGGCCGGGGATGTCGAAGATCTGCTCCACGACGACCGACCCGCCGGTCAGCCCGACCGCGAACAGGCCCAGGTTGGGCAGCAGTCCGGGCAGGCTGCGCCGGACCGCGTGCCGGGCGATCCTCCCGCCGGGGACCCCGCGCGCGGTGGCCGCCTTCGCCCAGGGTTCGGCGAACGCGCCCGGCAGCAGGTCGTCCAGCAGCCGCCCGAGCACGGCCCCGGCGGGCAGCCCCAGCGCGAGCGCGGGCAGGATCGTCCACTGGAGCCCGTACCAGCCGAGCGCGGGCAGCCAGCCGAGCTGGACGCCTACGACCGTGGCGAGCACGGACGCCGTGAGGAACTCCGGCAGCGCGGCGAGCATCGCGGAGCCGGAGCGGGCCGGGGCGTGCCCGGCGAGGGTGCGGCGGGCGCCCCGGCGGAGGGTGGGCGCGCAGACGAGGGTGGCGGTGGCCGCCGCGACGGCCAGCGCGACCGTCACCAGCAGCAGGGACGCGCCGAGCGCCTGGAGGACGGCCGGGGTGACCTCCTCGCCGGAGATCCAGGACCGGCCGGCGTCGCCTCGCGGGAGGCCGGACAGCCACTGGCCGAGGAGGTGCAGCGGGCCGTCGGCGAGGCCGAGTTGCCCGCGGATGTCCGCCAGGACCTGCGGGGTGGGTTCGCGGTCGACGGCGCGGGCCTTGAGGACGGTCAGCGCCGGGTCCGTGTCCGTCAGCCAGGGCAGGAGGCCGATGCCGCAGACCAGGCCCGCGGCGAGGGCCGCCCGCCACAGGAGCGCCGTGACCCGTGCCACGCGGTCAGCGCCGGGTGCCGATGCCGACGAGCGTGCGCTCGTACGGGTCGAGGAGGACGCCGCGCACCTTCGCGCCGACGCCGGTGATCACCCGCTGGTGGACGAGGGGGACGACCGCGTCCGTGCCGAGGATCGCGGCCTCGGCCGTCATCGCCGCGTCCTGGCGCTTGCCGGTGTCGGCGATGCCCTGCGCCGCCGCGACGGCCTGGTCGACCTTCTTGTCGCACAGCTGCGCGATGTCGAAGCCGCCGTCGCAGGTGTAGTCGCTGGCCAGGACCGCCACCGGGTCGCCGGTGTCCAGGAGGGTGTTGCGGGCCTGCACGAACGCGTCGAACTTGCCCGCCAGCGCGTCGCTCTCCAGCCGCGAGTACTCCCTGACCTCCAGGGTGACCTTGAAGCCGGCCTTCTCCAGCTGCTGCTTCAGCACCTGCGCGGCCTCGGGGAGTTCGGGGCGGTTGTCGTACGTCGCGAGGGTGACGGCCGCGCCGTTCGGCTTGCCGGGGGTGGCCCGGCCGGTGGGGGCGACGCGCTTGCCTGCGGCCCAGGTGACGGCGGGGCCGTAGATGCCGGTGCCCGCGTCCGCGTGGCCCTCGTACACGCCCTTCGCGAGCGCCGAGGTGTCGACCGCGGCGCGGGCGGCGGCCCTGAGCGCCGGGTCCTTGAAGGGGCCCGTCCTGCTGTTCAGCAGGAGGCTGGTGGTGCGGGTCGTCGCCGTCTCCTTGCGGGTCGCGGCGTCGAGGGTGGCGGCCTGCGCGACGGGGATCGCCTCGGCGATGTCGGCCTCGCCGGTGCGCAGGGCGTTGGCGCGCGCGGTGCCGTCGGCTATGAAGCGGGCGTCGATGCCGGACGCCTGGGCGCGTCCGCCCCAGTAGTCGTCGAAACGGTTCAGGGTGGCGGCCGTCGTGCCGCTCACCTTCGTGATCTCGAACGGCCCGGTGGCCGTCCCGACCGGGTTCGCCGCGCCCTGCGCGCCGTACGCCTTCGGCGCGAGGATCGCCAGACTCGAACTGGCCAGCCGCAACGGCAGCACGGGATCGGCGACGGTCGTCGTGATCCGTACGCCGTCGGCACCCTCGGCCTTGGCGCTCAGCGTCACTCCGGTGAGCGCGGTGGGGGCGGGCTTGGCCTGCGCGGCGTGCCCGAGTGAGCCGGAGACGGCGGCGGGGGTGACCGGGGTGCCGTCCTGGAAGGTGGCGTCCCTGAGGGTGAACACCCAGGTCCGGTCGTCCACCCGCTTCCAGGACTGCGCCAACGCCGGCGCGGGCGCCCCGTTCGCGTCGAGCGCGGTCAGCCCTTCGGTGACCCCGAGCCTGCTGAGGATCGTCGCGTCGGCGCCGTACGGGGAGAGCTTCTCGGTGGGCGGGAAGGCGAGGGCGACCCGGAGGCGGGCACCGTCCTGCGCGCCGGACGCGTCGTCATCGTCGCCACCGCCCGACGCGAAGCAGCCCGCGAGCAGCGGCAGGGCGAAGAGGGCGACGAGGAGGCGGTGGCCGTGGGGGATGCGCATGATCTACCGGTCTGTCAGGAGGGGGGACGGGGAAGCGGCTGTGCGGGGCCTGGCGGGGGCCCGGCCGGGGGCGGGGCGGCTCGCGGGGGGTCGGCCCGTGGGGGCGGGGTCCGCGGGGGCGCGGCCTGCGGGGGCCTGGTCTGCGGGGGCCCGGTCTGCGAGGGCCCGGTCCGCGGAGACCCTCCCGGGGACGGCCTGGCCCACAGGGACGCGGCCTGCGGGGACCTCGTCCGCGGGGACCCGGTCCGCGAGGGCCCGGTCCGCGAGGGCCCGGTCCGCGAGGTCCTGGTCCGCGAGGATCTGGCCTGCGGGGGCCCGGTTCGTGGAGACCCCGCCGGGGAGGGCCTGGTCCGCGGGGACCGGGGGTGCGGAGGCTCGGCCCGCCGGGACCCTGTCCGTGTCGGCACGGCTTGCGGTGGCCAGGGTCGCGGTGGGCCGGTTCGCCGGAGTTCCGCCCGTGGAGGGCTGGGCTGTGCGGGCCTGGTGCGTGAGGGGCCTGCCCGGGCGGACCGCGTCGAACGGGACCTCGAAGTGGACGACCGACTGGGCCGTGCCCTCGGTGGGGTTCCGTTCGTCGAGGACCACCTCGCCGAGCGAGCGCCAGAAGCCCTCGGCGCCCTCCACCGACGGGTCGGTGTGGAGGTACACGGAGCGGTAGCCGCCGTCCGCCGCCGCGAAGTCGAGCAGCTCCGCGACCAGGCGCCGGGCCAGTCCCCTGCGGCGGTGGTCACGCCGGGTGTAGATCCGCCTGAGCTGCGCGGTCGTCCCGGAGGGGTAGCGCTCGGCGAGGTGCCGGGGGTTCGGCGGGTGCAGGGGGCCGCGCGAGTCGAGCGCGCCGGTCGCGACGACCTCGCCCGCGTCGTCCACCGCGACCAGCAGCGTGTGCCGCGCCGGCACCAGGTACGCGCCGGCCAGGTCGATGATGTCCCCGTGCCATCTCGGCACGTACCCGGTACCGAAGTCCCGGTACACCGTGTCGAGCATGACAGCCCGCGCCTCGTCGAGGTCCTCCGGTCCGGCCGACCTTATGCAGTATTCACGCACTTGCACATCATACGCAGTTAGCACGCCAGTGCGATCACAAGGGTGCCCGCAGCCGCTCCCGCCCCTCGATTTGACAGCCCTCATCCGTCCTCCTAAAACCTAGTCACATGAAACCCATTTTCAAAACGCCGGGCCTCCTCAAGGAGGTCGAGGAGCGGGCCGGACCACACCCGCGCCTCCCGGCGGGCGGGGTACGGCGACGGGCGGCCCACACCGGACGCCCTGCCCGACCGAGCCCCGCGATGGGAGCCAGCCGGACGCGGGCCCACCCCACGCCCCACCCCGGCCCACACCACCCCGCCGAGCCCCGGGCCCCGCATCACCCGCCAGGCGCCCCCGGCATCCCCGCGTCCGGCGCCCACCACCCCGCCGACGACACCCACGACCCCCGCCCCGGCCAACCTCGACACCACCGCGCCGCGCAGGCCCTCCACCTCCACCCCGCCCCTCCCCTCCACCCCGCCGCGCGGACCCTCCACCCCCGCCCCGCCGCGCAAGCCCTCCATCTCCGCCTCACCCCTCCCCTCCACCCCGCCGCGCAAGCCCTCCACCTCCACCCCCATCTCGCCTCGCCCCTCCACCCCCGCCCCATAGAGAGCCACCAGCAATGCGCATAGCCTTCGTCGGCAAAGGCGGTAGCGGAAAGACCACTCTCTCCGCCCTCTTCGCCCGACACCTGGCCCGAACCGGTGCCCCCGTCCTCGCCGTGGACGGTGACATCAACCAGCACCTGGCCGAGGCGCTGGACCCCGACGCCGAGCCGTTCACCGCGCCCCCGCTCGCCGGGCACATCGGCGAGATCAAGGACCTCCTGCGCGGGACCAACCCCCTGATCCCGTCCCGCGAGGCGATGGTCAAGACGACCCCGCCCGGACGCGGCTCCCGGCTGCTGAGCCTCCTCGGTGACGACGAACTCCACGCCCGCCATGTCCAGCGGGTCGGCGGCGTCCCCCTGATGGTGACCGGCGAGTTCGACGAGAGCGACCTCGGGGTGGCCTGCTACCACTCCAAGCTGGGCGCGGTGGAGCTGTACCTCGGGCACCTCGTGGACGGCCCCGGCGAGTACGTCGTCGTCGACATGACCGCCGGCGCCGACGCCTTCGCCTCGGGCCTGTTCGCCCGGTTCGACATGACGTTCCTGGTGGCCGAACCGACCCGGCGGGGCGTCTCCGTGTACCGGCAGTACCGGGACCACGCCCAGGAGTTCGGCATCCCCCTGGCCGTCGTGGGCAACAAGGTGACCGGCGAGGACGACCGCCTCTTCCTCAAGGAGCAGACCGGCGACCACCTGCTCACCTACCTCACCCACTCCTCCTGGGTACGCTCCGCGGAACGCGGCACCCCCCAGGGCGAGCTGGAGGACACCAACCGCCACGCCCTGGACGTCCTGCGCGCCGAGGTCGACGCCCGCCCGAAGGACTGGCCGGCGCTGCACCGCCACGCCGTCGACTTCCATCTCCGCAACGCCCGCGCCTGGGCGAACGCCGCGACCGGACGGGACCTCGCGGCCCAGGTGGACCCGGAGTACGTGCCGGGCAGACTCCCGAGCGCCTGACCGGGACACGCCGTCACGCCGTCACGCCCTCACGCCCTCGCCGTAGAGCGGCCTCCCCCCTCACCCCCTCATTCTTCACCCGCCCTTCCTTCGCCCCGCCGCTCTTTCACACCCTCGTTCTCCCACCCCCTTCTCTCGAACAGGACCCCCATGTCTCTCGACGTCTCCCCCACCCTCCTCGCCCAGGCCGAAGCCGGTGACGTCCGCGAGGAGGACTTCGTGGACACCGTCCGCACCTCCCTCCCCTACGCCTACGACCTGATCGCCTCCCTCGCCGCCGACCTCGGCAGCGGCACCGCCGAGTTCACCGACAACCAGACCCCGCCCCCCTCCGAGCACGAGCGCGGCCAGCTCCTGCGCGCCCTCGCCAGCGACGCCATCCGCACCAGCCTGGAGCGCCACTTCGGTGTGGCCCTCGCCTTCCAGAACTGCCACCGCGTCGCGGCCTTCCGCCCCGACGCCCGCACCGGGGAGACCTACGCCCGCTTCACCTCCGTCCGCTCCCAGCTGCTCAACCAGTCCCCGGAGTTCCGGGACTGCTGAACCGGCGCCTCACACCCCCGTCGCATCGAGCAGCCGCACCAGCTCCGCGCGTCCGTACCCGAGGGACGCGGCGCGGTAGCGGGCCATCAGCAGCAGGTGGGCCACGATCTGCGCCCCGAACCCGTCCTTCCCGTCGTCCATCCACTCCTTCGGCTCGATCCCGAGACTGTTCATCACGAGTCCGTGCTCACGGCGGATCTCGGCGAGGGTCTCGGTGATCGCGTCGAGCATCGTCGGGCCGGGCCGCTCGCAGCCGAGGGCGAAGCACACCCCGTCGATCGGCCTGCACCCGTCGGGCGGGTCAGCCCTCAGCCCCTCGTACCGCTCGTCGTCGAAGGAACCGCCCTCGAACTCCTCGTGCATCAACACGAACCGGTGCGGCCCTGGGGTCGGCGGCGGGCTCTGCGGGTTGCACTGGAGAAGGCCCATCTCATTACCTCCGTCTGGTCCGGGTGCCGGGAAAATCTCCCGACACCCGGCCAACGGACCGCCCCTCGAACACGTGCCCAGAAATCGAAATGTCACTCGATAGGGTGACATCCGATTTTCCGTTGACCGGGCGAGGGGCGCTCCCTCCTACTTACCGGCCTCCACGACAGCGGCCGGCGCCGGCGCGTATCCGGTGGGCCGGGCCGTGAACGTGCCCCGTCCCTGCGTCCGCCCCCGCAACCGCCCCGCGTAGCCGAAGAGTTCGGCGAGCGGAACGGTAGCCGTGACGACCGCCGAACCGGACCGCACCTGGGACCCGCCGACCCGCCCGCGCCGCGCGGCGAGGTCCCCGAGGACCGCGCCGACGACAGCCTCGGGCACGGTGACCGTGACCTCGGCGACCGGTTCGAGCAGGACCATCGAGCAGCCCCGCAGCGCCTCCCGCAGCCCGAACCTGCCCGCCGTACGGAACGCCTGCTCGGACGAGTCCTTCACATGCGTCGCCCCGTCGGTGAGCGTGACGCGCAGCCCGGTCACCCGGTGCCCGCCGAGCGGCCCTTCGGCGAGGGCGTCGCGGCAGCCGGCCTCGACGGCACGGACGTACTCCTGCGGCACCCGCCCGCCGACGACCGCCGACCGGAAGGCGAACTCCCCGTCGTACGGCTCGACTTCGAGCACGATCTGGGCGAACTGCCCCGCGCCGCCGTCCTGTTTGACATGCCGGTACACGACTGCGGACACACCTCGCCCGACGGTCTCGCGGTACGTCACCCTGGGGCGGCCGATGGTGACGTCCACCCCGAGGGTTGCGCGGATCTTCTCCACGGCGACCTCCAGGTGCAGTTCCCCCATGCCGGACAGCACGGTCTGACCCGTCTCCGGATCGGTCCGCACCGCCAACGACGGGTCCTCCTCGGCGAGTCGGGCCAGCGCGGACGCCAGCTTCTCGGTCTGCGCGCCCCGGCACGCCTCGACCGCGACGGACACGACCGGCTCCGCCACGCCGGGCGGCTCCAGCACCAGCGGAGTGTCCGGCGCGCACAAAGTCGCCCCGGTCCGCGCGGACTTGACGCCGACGACGGCCACGATGTCCCCGGCGACGGCCCGCTCCAGCTGCGCGTGCCGATCGGCCTGCACCCGCAGAATCCGTCCGACTCGCTCGCTGCGCCCGGCGGTCGCGTCCCGCACGACGTCCCCCTTCTCGATGGTCCCCGAGTAGATCCGCAGGTAGGTCAGCCGCCCGGTGGGCGTGACGGCGACCTTGAACACGAGCGCGGCGAACGGAGCGGAGGGGTCGGCGGGGCGGGACTCGGAGAGGGCCAAGACGGGGTCGGGCACCGGCACTTCGCCGGTGCCGGGCCCTCCGGCGGGCGACGCGTCGCGCGTCGCCTGCCGCCCGCCGTCCACCGGGAGCCCTCGCACCGCCGGCACGTCCGCCGGCGACGGTAGGTACGAGACCACCGCGTCGAGCAACGGCTCGATGCCCCGGTTGCGGTAGGCGGAGCCGCACAGCACGACCACGCCGTCCCCGCTGCACGACAGGTCCCGCAGCGCGGCGACCAGCGTCGCCGCCGACACCGTGCCCCGCTCGCAGAACTCCTCCAGCGCCACCGGATGCCGCTCGGCCACGGCCTCCTCCAGCAGCCGCCGCCGGCGCAGCGCCTCGTCCCGCAACTCCCCGGGGATCTCGGCGGATACGACACCGTCGTCACCGTCGGCCCAGGTCAGCGCCCGCAGTCGGACGAGGTCGACGACCCCGGTGAACAACTCCTCCGAACCGATGGGCAGTTGGACCACCAGCGGCGTCGGGTGAAGGCGTTCACGGATCGAGGCGACGGCCTTGTCGAGGTCGGCGCCCGCGCGATCGAGCTTGTTGACGAAGGCGATACGCGGCACCCCGTGCCGATCCGCCTGACGCCACACGGACTCGCTCTGCGGCTCGACACCGGCCACCGCGTCGAACACGGCGACCGCCCCGTCCAGCACCCGCAGGGCACGCTCGACCTCGTCGGCGAAGTCGACGTGCCCGGGGGTGTCGATCAGGTTGAGCCGATGCCCGTCCCAGTCGCAGCTGACGGCCGCCGCGAAGATGGTGATGCCCCGGTCGCGTTCCTGAGGGTCGAAGTCGGTGACGGTCGTCCCGTCGTGAACTTCCCCTCGCTTGTGGGTGGTTCCGGTGGCATAGAGGATCCGCTCCGTGACGGTGGTCTTGCCCGCGTCGACGTGGGCGAGAATGCCGAGATTGCGTACGGCGGACAGCTGGCGGTCGAGGTTGTCGCGCATGGCCCTGTGGCCTTTCGAGGTGCGTCCGAGTGAGGGGCGGCGCGATGGAAGGACGAAGTCCCGCCTGCGGAAACAGACGTGACGGAACGTCAAACTGCTACGAAAGCGAGCAAGTTGACGGTACTCAGAGCTTCGTCACAGGGGCCGGTGCCGGGCGCGCAGCGGGCACCGGACACCCCAGGACACGAGGATCACCTCGTACCGGGCGCGGGGAGTGGCGACAGCGGTGTGCTCACACATGGCCAACTCCCCTTCCGTGACTCGGTGAACGCGCGCCCGTTGCCGTGGGCGGCGCGACGACAGACGTGAGTGTAGGGAGGAAGCGGCAACCGGGTCACACGGTTTTCCGGCCCCGGCTACCCGGCGTAGAACTCCCGCCGCACCTTCCGCAACCACGCCTCGACAGCCCGCTCGTCCGGCTCCGCCGGCAACACCGTACGCGTCGCGGCGAACGCCTCCTCGAAGTGTTCCAGCACCGGCAGGGCGGCGCCGGCGTCGGCGGCGACCTCCTCACCGAACCGGTGATAGCTCTCCGGGTCCTCGACGCGGACGGTCAGCCGCCCGGTGCTGTACAGCTCGAACCCCTGCCGGCAGAGCCTCTTGAGATGCCGCGCGTGCTTGGCGGTCCGCTTCCGCGTGTCCGCCGGGAACGACCCGTCCCCGCGCCTCTGAAGCCGCCTGAACTGCTCGGTGGCGTACCCGAGATAGGCGTCACGGACCCGCCCGGCGCTGAGCAACGACCGCCGGATGCCGATCAGTTCGTCCCCGAGGCCGGTCCGTGTCTCGTACAACTCGTCGGGCAGCCAGACGAGTTCCATCACCGTCGGGTTGCCGGAGAGGGCGAGGCGGCACCACTTCCCCGCCTCGTGCAGGGTGCGGTCGGGCGCGGTCGTGACGTGGGACTCCTTCGGCCGGTGCAGACCGTGCAGCTCCTCGGTGGGCACCGCGAACATGCCCAGGCGGTCGATGTCGGAGCCCTCGCGGGCGAGCCCGTACGCGGTCGAGCCGACGACGCCGGACAGCAGGATGTTCTGGACGGTCATGCCCTACCCCCGTGGTGATCCCCTTGACCAGGACATGATGCCGTCCCGGCCGCCCCGCCCACCTCCAGGTTTTCCACGACCCTGACGTTCGGGGTATTTCACCCCTGAGTGGTGTGTGACATATTACTGCCGTGACCAAGCAGTCCAGCTGTGATGTCGTGGTCGTGGGTGCCGGCATGGTCGGCGCCGCCTGTGCGCTGTACGCCGCCCGGGCCGGACTCGACGTCGTCGTGGTGGACCGGGGCCCGGTGGCCGGCGGTACGACCGGCGCGGGCGAGGGGAACCTCCTCGTCTCCGACAAGGAGCCCGGCCCGGAACTCGAACTCGCCCTGCTCTCCGCCCGGTTGTGGACCGACCTGGCGCAGGAGCACGGCCCCGCCTACGAGTACGAGCCGAAGGGCGGCCTGGTCGTCGCGTCCACGCCCGAGAGCCTCACGGCCCTCACGGAACTGGCCGAGGCGCAGCGCGCGTCCGGGGTGACGGCAGTCCACGTCGCCTCGGACGAACTCCCTTCTCTGGAGCCCTACTTGGCTCCGGGGTTGGCGGGCGGAGTGCTGTACCCCCAGGACGCCCAGGTGATGCCGACCCTCGCCGCCGCCCACCTGCTGCGGGCGTCGGGGGCCCGCATCGAGACCGGGCGGACCGTCACCGGGATCCTGCGCACGCCCGACGGCGCCGTACGCGGCGTACGCACCGACCGGGGCGACCTGCACGCACCGGCCGTCGTGAACGCCGCCGGCACCTGGGGCGGCGAGGTCGCCGGCCTCGCCGGAGTCCACCTCCCGGTCCTCCCCCGACGCGGATTCGTGCTGGTCACCGAGCCGTTGCCGCGCCGTATCCGGCACAAGGTGTACGCGGCCGACTACGTCGCGGACGTCGCCAGCGACTCGGCGGCGCTCCAGACCTCGCCGGTCGTCGAGGGCACGGCGGCCGGGCCCGTGCTGATCGGCGCGAGCCGTGAACGCGTGGGCTTCGACCGCTCGTTCGCCCTGCCCGTCGTACGGTCCCTCGCGGCGGGCGCCACCCGGCTGTTCCCGTTCCTCGCCCAAGTCCGGGCGATGCGCACCTACTTGGGCTTCCGCCCCTACCTGCCCGACCACCTCCCGGCCATCGGCGCCGACCCGAGAGCCCCCGGCCTCTACCACGCCTGCGGCCACGAGGGCGCGGGCATCGGCCTCGCGACCGGCACCGGCCACCTCCTCGCCCAACTCCTGGGCGGCAAAAGCCCCGAGCTCGACCTGACCCCGTTCCGCCCGGACCGCTTCACCGAGGAGGCCACCACGTGATCCACCTCGCCCCGCCCCCGCTCCCCCGAGGAGGCGCCGCCGCATGAACCCCCTGGATCTGGTCCGCGCCCGCCCCGGCACCGCCTTCACCCTGACGTTCGACGGCCGGCCCGTCGAGGCGCTGCCCGGCCAGACGGTCGCCGCCGCGCTCTGGACGGCGGGGGTCGTGTCCTGGCGCACCACCCGGGGCAGCGGCGCGGCGCGCGGCGTCTTCTGCGGGATCGGCGTCTGCCACGACTGCCTCGTCACCGTCGACGGCCGCGCCAACCAGCGCGCCTGCCTCGTCCCGGCCGAACCCGGCGCGGACATCCGCACCCAGACGGGAACGGGCCATGACTGAACCCCACCTCGCGGTGATCGGCGCGGGACCGGCGGGCCTCGCCGCCGCCCTGGCCGCCGCCGCACGCGGCGTACGCGTCACCCTCGTGGACGCGGGCCAGGGACCCGGCGGCCAGTTCTACCGCCAGCCCGCACCCGCTCTCGGCGCTCGCCGCCCACAGGCGCTGCACCATCAGTGGCGCACCTGGAAACGCCTGCGCGCGGGCCTCGAAACCCACGGCGTCACACAACTGACGGACCATCATGTCTGGTGCGTGGAACGGGAGTCGGCCGGATTCACCGTGCACGCGCTCCTCGGTCCCGAGCAGCAGCGGTCCGTCGCGGTGCGCGCCGACGGCGTCCTGCTCGCGACCGGCGGATACGAGAAGGTCCTCCCCTTCCCCGGCTGGACCCTCCCCGGCGTCCTCACGGCGGGCGGCGCCCAGGCCATGCTCAAGGGCGCCCTCGTCGTCCCCGGCCGCACCGCCGTCGTCGCGGGCACCGGCCCGCTCCTCCTGCCGGTCGCGACCGGGCTCGCGGCGGCGGGTACGCGGGTCGTCGCGCTGGTGGACTCCGCCGACCCCCGGGCCTTCGTACGGCGTACGGGCGCCCTCGTCCGGGAGCCGGCCAAGCTCGCCGAGGGGGCGGGGTACGCGGCCCGACTCCTGCGCCACAGAACGAAGATGATGATGCGTCACACGATTGTGGAGGCGCACGGCACCGACCGTCTGGAGGCCGTGACCGTCACCGACGGCCGGTCGAACCGCACCATCCCCTGCGACACCCTCGCCGTCAGCCACGGCCTGCTCCCGCACACCGACCTCGCCGACGGCCTCGGCTGCACCCTCGACGGCCCGGCCGTACGCGTCGACGCCGAGCAGCGCACCGACGTACCCGGCGTCTGGGCGGCCGGGGAGGCCACCGGCATCGGCGGCGCGGCCCTCTCCCTCGCCGAGGGCCACATCGCGGGCCGCTCGGCGGCGGCCCGCCTCCATGGAACCGACCCCGACCCCACCGCCTGGGCGCCCGCCGCCCGGACCCGGACCCGCCTGCGCGCGTTCTTCGCCGCGCTCGACGACGCCTACGCCCCGCCCGCCCACTGGCCCGGCCAGGTCACGGACGACACGGTCGTGTGCCGCTGCGAGGAGGTCACCGCCGGCGCCGTGCGCGTTGCCGTGAGCGTTCACGGCGCGGGCGACCTGCGGACGGTGAAACTGCTGACGCGGGCCGGGATGGGCTGGTGCCAGGGCCGGATGTGCGAGCCGGGAGTGGCCGGCGTCGCGGGCTGCACACCCGTCCCCGGCCGACGCCTGCTGGCCCGCCCCGTGCCGCTCGGGGTCCTGGCGCAGGAGGACGACGCGGCGGACGACGACACGTGACGTACGACCTGTCACCCGACACACCCCCCTCACCTG
This sequence comes from Streptomyces niveiscabiei, assembly GCF_033794345.1. NCBI lineage: Bacteria > Bacillati > Actinomycetota > Actinomycetes > Kitasatosporales > Streptomycetaceae > Streptomyces > Streptomyces niveiscabiei. Next base: position 285,797 of record NZ_JARAYJ010000003.1, on the reverse strand, counting down.
CCCCGGAGGCCCTCATGGCAACGCCCACCACCCCCCGCCCCTGGCACGGCGTCCTCGTCGCCACCGCCCTCCCCCTGACCGACGACCTCTCCGTCGACTACGACAAGTACGCCGACCACTGCGCCTGGCTCGTCGCCAACGGCTGCGACGGCGTCGTCCCGAACGGCTCCCTCGGCGAGTACCAGGTCCTCACCCCCGAGGAGCGCACCAAGGTCATGGAGACGGCGGTCGCGGCGATCGGCGGCGACCGGGTCATGCCCGGCGTCGCCGCGTACGGCGCGGCGGAGTCCCGGCGCTGGGCCGAGCGCGCGGCCGAGGCGGGCTGCGGCGCGGTGATGCTGCTCCCGCCGAACGCGTACCGCGCGGACGAGCGTGCGGTGCTCGGCCACTACGCCGAGGTCGCGAAGGCGGGGCTGCCGGTCGTGGCCTACAACAACCCCATCGACACCAAGGTCGACCTGGTGCCGGAACTCCTCGCGCGACTCCACGGCGAGGGCTTCATCCAGGGCGTGAAGGAGTTCTCCGGCGACGTCCGCCGCGCCTACCGTCTCGCCGAACTCGCCCCGGACCTCGACCTGTTGATCGGCGCGGACGACGTCCTGCTGGAGCTGGCCGTGGCCGGGGCCAAGGGCTGGGTCGCCGGCTACCCGAACGCCCTGCCGCGCGCCTCGGTCGAGCTGTACCGCGCGGCGGTGGCCGGCGACCTCACCACGGCGCTCCCGCTGTACCGCCAGTTGCACCCGCTGCTCCGCTGGGACTCCCGCGTCGAGTTCGTCCAGGCGATCAAGCTGTCGATGGACATCGCGGGCCGCCACGGAGGCCGATGCCGCCCGCCCCGCGTCCCGTTGCTGCCGGAGCAGGAGGCGGCCGTCCGGTCGGCGACGGAGAAGGCGGTCGCGGCCGGACTCGCGTGACACGCGAACTCCCGCACATCACCGGCGACTTGACCACCTCGGCGCGAGGGCCGGGAGGTTGACGCACCACCCCGGCCCCCGCACACCCCGCGCGCCGCCCAACTCCCGTACCCCGCCGCCGATTCCCCACCCCACGGAAAGGCCCCCGGCCATGCGCAGCAAACTCGTCCTGCACGCCGTCGACTCGCACACCGAGGGCATGCCCACCCGGGTGATCACCGGCGGCATCGGCACCATCCCCGGCGCCACGATGAACGAGCGGCGCCTCTACTTCCGTGAACACCGCGACGACATCAAGCAGTTGCTGATGAACGAGCCCCGAGGGCACGCGGCGATGAGCGGCGCGATCCTCCAGCCCCCCACCCGCCCGGACTGCGACTGGGGCGTCGTCTACATCGAGGTCTCCGGCTACCTCCCGATGTGCGGACACGGCACGATCGGCGTGGCGACCGTCCTCGTGGAGACCGGCATGGTGGAGGTGACGGAACCGGTCACGACGATCCGCCTGGACACCCCCGCCGGCGTGGTGGTCGCGGAGGTCGAGGTGGAGGGCGGCGCGGCGAAGGCGGTGACGCTGCGGAACGTCCCGTCGTACGCGGTCGCCCTGGACCGCGAGATCACGCTCGGGGACGGCCGTACGGTGACGTACGACCTGGCGTACGGCGGAAACTTCTACGCGATCCTGCCGCTGGACGAGTTCGGGCTGCCGTTCGACCGTGCCCGCAAGGACGACATCCTGCGCGCGGGTCTTGAGCTGATGGAGGCGATCAACTCCGAGGAGGAGCCGGTGCATCCGGAGGACCCGTCGATCCGGGGCTGCCATCACGTCCACCTGATCGCGCCCGGTTCGACGGCCCGTCACTCGCGGCACGCGATGGCGATCCACCCCGGCTGGTTCGACCGCTCCCCCTGCGGCACGGGCACGAGCGCGCGCATGGCCCAGCTGCACGCGCGCGGTGAACTCCCCCTGCACACCGAGTTCGTGAACGAGTCCTTCATCGGCACCAGCTTCACCGGCCGCCTCCTCGGCACGACGGAGGTGGCCGGACTCCCCGCCGTACTCCCGAGTTTCACCGGCCGCGCCTGGATCACGGCGACGGCCCAGTACCTCCTGGACCCGACGGACCCCTTCCCGGCGGGATTCGTCCTGTGACCGAGAGCCCTGTGCCCGACACTCCCGCGCCAGACGCCCCCGTGCCGGGGAATCCGGCGCCGGAGAACCTCCCCGCCCTGGCCCGCCGCAGCAGCTACCGGCAGAAAGTCGTCGACGCCCTCCGAGCCGCCCTGATCGCGGGCCAACTCCGCCCCGGCGAGGTGTACTCGGCCCCCGGCGTGGCCGCGCGGTTCGGTGTCTCGGTCACCCCCGTGCGCGAGGCGATGCTGGAGCTGGCGAAGGAGGGCCTGGTCGCCCCGGTCCCGAACAAGGGCTTCCGCGTCACCGAGGTCTCCGACGCGCAGCTCGACGAGTACACGCAGATCAGGGCGCTGATCGAGATCCCCACGGTGGTGGCCCTCACCGGTACCGCGAACCCGGCGTCCCTGGAGGCGCTGCGCCCCGCCGCGCAGGAGATCGTCACGGCGTCGGCGGCGGGCGACCTCGTCGCGTACGTCGAGGCGGACACCCGCTTCCACCTCGCCCTGCTCGCGCTCGCGGGCAACGCGCACCTGGTGGAGGTGGTCCGCGACCTGCGGAGCCGCTCCCGCCTGTACGGCCTCGAAGCACTCGCCGCCTCCGGCCGCCTCCCCGCGTCCGCCGCCGAGCATCTCGCCCTGCTGGACGCCCTGTCGGCCCGTGACGAGCAGGCCGTCCGCACGATCATGACCCAGCACTTGGGCCACGTACGGGGGTTGTGGGCGACGGCGCCACCCCCACCATCCGCGCCACCCCTGCCGCCCGCGCCACCCCTGCCGCCCGCCCCCGCACAAGACCGCCTCCTGTGATCCTTGTCGCTGACGTGACACGCGTGACTCAAGTGCCGTATGGGCATGTCAATCCCCGTTGAGCGAGAGGATCGTGCCGTTCCTGTGCGGGAAGTGGGGAAAGCAGCGTGCGAGTTTGCCTGATCGGTGCGGGCCTGTCGGGACTGGCGACGGCGCGCCAACTCAAGGAGCACGGCGTCGAGTTCGTCTGCCTGGAGAAGGCGCCGGACGTCGGCGGCCTGTGGCGCATGCCGGACGCCGGTGAGCGCGGCCCCGGTTACCTGTCGCTGCACCTCAACACGGCCAAGCAGCTCACCGGTTACGCCGGTTTCCCGATGCCGGCCTCGTACCCGCTGTATCCCCGGCACAGCCAGGTCGCCGCGTACCTGCGGTCGTTCGCGGAGTGGGCGGACCTGCTGGACCACATCGAGCTGAACACCGAGGTCGAGTCGGTCCACCAGGAGGACGACGGCTCGTGGACGGTCGTCAGCAAGGGCCCGGACGGCACGACGACACGCGGCTTCAGCCACGTGATCGTCGCCTCGGGCCACAACACGCAGCCGGTCATGCCCGCCCTCCCCGACGGCGCCGACACCTTCGACGGAACGATTCTGCACGCCCTGGACTACCGCGACGGCAGCGACTTCACCGGCCGCAGGGCCGTGGTCGTCGGCCTCGGCGCCTCGGCGGTGGACATCGCCGCCGACCTGTCCCGGCACGCCGCGCACACGGTGATCTCGGTGCGCCGGGGGCTGCACGTCCTGCCGAAGCAGCTCTTCGGCATGTCCCTGGACGAGATCGCGGACGCGCCCTGGTGGACGGCGATGCCGCTGGAGGAGCAACGGCGCCTGATCGAGCAGGCGTTGCTCGTCGTGCGCGGCAAGATCTCCGACTACGGCCTCCCCGAGCCCGACCACCCGCTGTTCGCGTCGGCGGTCACGATCTCCGACGAGATCCTCAGCCGGATACAGCACGGCGAGGTGACCGCGAAACCGGCGGTCGAGCGCCTCGACGGGCGCCGGGTCGTGTTCACCGACGGCACGTCCGTGGCCGCCGACACGATCGTCTACTGCACCGGTTACCGCATGGACTTCCCGTTCCTGCCCGCCGGTTGCCCGACCGGGCCGGGCGGCGCGGTGGAGCTGTACAAGCGGGTCGTCGCGGCCGACCGGCCGGGCCTGTACTTCACCGGCATGGTCCGCCCGCTGGGTTCCATCACCCGCCTCGTCGAGGCGCAGGCCCGCTGGATCGCCCGCGTCCTCACGGGCGAGGCGTCCCTCCCGGCCCCCGAGGTCATGCGCAAGGAGATCGCGGACTACCTCGCCGGGATCGCAGGCCAGTACGGCCGGACGGAAGGCTCGTCGACGCAGGTCGGCGTGGCGGAGTACCTGGAGGAACTGCGCGCGGAGTGAGCCGCGCTCCGAGGGGAGTCCCCCACTCCCCTCGGCATTTCATGCCATGCTCATGACATATCAGATGTCGGACAGCACCCCGGCACGCGCCGGCATCCGCACCAGCGGCGCCCGCACCTCGTACGCCTCGGCCGAGAGATACGTGGTGATCCGCGTCGGCCGCCCCTCCTGATGGACGAGCGCCAGATAGGCGATGAGCCCGGCGCCGTCCTCGGGCCGCCGCGAGGTGAGCGCGCCCAGGGCCCGCCGCAGGCCCGCCGGGTCCATGCCGTGCCGCCGCAGGGCGCGGGCCGCGCGGCCGAGGGCGTCCCCGTCGTGGCGGACGTAGTCACGGACCGGGACATGGAGGGTGAACCCGCTGGGCCGCCCGGTCCGGTTCTCGGTGAACGCGTGGCAGGTCAGCCCGGGCCGTCCGGCCAGTGGCACGTGTAGACGGGCGTCGCCCGGAGCCTCGTCGAAGCCCCCGGCGAGCGTGAGGAACTCCTCGATCTCCCCGGCGGACGGCCCGGGTACGGTCCTGGAGAGGGTCCCGGCGCGGGCGGCGGTGAGGTCGTCGTGCCGGAGGTAGACCTTCGCCCGGGGTGTGTCCCAGTCGCCGAGGTCGAGGGCGAGGAAGGGGTAACCGTCGGCGTCGGGCAGCGACGCGAACGCCTTGTCGTGGCCCAGGCGTTGAAGTGCTTCGCGCACGGTCGCCGCCGCGTGCTCGGGGCCCGGGGCGGAGGGGTTGAGGTAGACCTTGACGGCCGGGACCCCACCGGGCCGCAGTTCCAGCGCGATCCACAGGGCCAGCGGCCCGTGGGGGTCGTCGGGGAGGAACAGGTCGGTGAGCGCGTCGAGTTGACCGGTGGAGAAGTCCCAGGCGCGGGCGAGTTCACGGACGACGGCGAGCCCGGTACGGCCGTTGCCTGCCAAGTCCGGTTCCAGGCAGCCGGGTTCGATGAGGACGCGCAGGGCGGGCGGCCTGCCGGGGAGGTGGGCGAGGGAGAACTCGACGGGGGTGTGGTCGTCGGAGAGGAAGGTGCGGGTGGGCGGCGGCAGGTCCAACGGCCGTTCGGCTACGGGTCCGAGGGCGGTGAGCAGGACGGCGGCGTAGTGCTCGGCGTCGGCGGGGGCGAGCCCCGAGACGTCGCACAGGCGCAGCAACTGGCCGACGGTGAGGGCCCCGAGGGTGGGCGCGCCGTCGCCGGGCCGGGGCGCGGTGGTGTTCATCGCGCCACCTCCGGACCGCCGACGTGGAAATACCCGCCCTGTCGGGCGGGTATCTCGCGGTCGCTGCTGTGGAGTTGGTCCGTCGGGGTGGGGGCGTGCGACCGCCCCCCGGTTATGTACGGTCCGCTGCGGGCTTGCCGTACGGGGCGCCGGAGCGCAGTGGTGTCGCGGAACCTGAGGTCCATGACACCTCCTTCGTCTCATGAGCAACACGGATACCGCGTTGCTCACTACCCCCGGTGACGAACCTTCATGCGGTTGGGGCGAACCCTGTGGATGTTGTGTGAATCACCTTGTGAGCCAGTTGAGGAACTGGCTCCACACGCCCCCGCGTTCGGGCCGCCGCCCGGCGTCGGCGCTGGGCGCCGGGGCCTGCGTACGCGGCTGCGGCGCGGGCTTGTGCACAGGCTGGACCGGCGTGAAGCGCGCGGGCAGCGCGGCGAGCGCCCGGTGGAAGGGCCCCGGACGCCAGGTCAGGCTGCCTTCGGGGACGGCGAGTTCGACGTCGGGGAGCTGGTTGAGGAGGTTCTCGATGGCGGCGACGGCGATGTGCCGCGCAGGCTCCTTGGAGGGGCAGGCGTGCGGTCCCGCGCTCCAGGAGAGGTGGGCGCGGTTGCTGCCGGCCTGCCGGGCGGCACTCAGCGCGGGGCCGGTGTTGGCGGCGGTGAAGCTGACGAGCACGAGGTCGCCCTCGGCTGCCTGGTGGCCGGCGAACTCCAGGTCGGCGGAGGGGTAGTGGGCGGCGAAGTTCGAGATCGGGGGGTTCTCCCACAGGGTGTCGTCCATCGCCTCCTCGATGAGGCCGCCGCCCCCGCCGTACCGGTCGTGGGTGAGGAGCCGGTGCAGGGTGTTGCCGATGAGGTTGCGCAGCGGTTCGATGCCGGCGCCGAGGAGGAGGGCGAGCTGGTGGACCATCTCCTCGTCGGTGAGCGCGGACGGGTGGCGCATCAGCCAGGTGGTGACGTCCTCGCCGGGCCGGGAGCGCTTGAGGACGACGAGTTCGCCGATGGCCTGGTAGAGGACCTCGGCGCTCTTCTCCGCGTTGACGCCGTCGAACATGCCGGAGATGCCGAACAGGACGCGGTCGCCGATGTCGGCGGGGCAGCCGAAGAGTTCGTTGAAGACGAACAGCGGGAGCTGCTTGGCGTAGTCGCCGAGGAGGTCGGCCGAACCGCGCGTGGAGAACTGGGAGATGAGGTAGCCGGAGATCCGCTCGATGCTCTGGCCGAGCGCCCGGGAGTCGATCCTGGCGAGGCTGTCGGTGACGGCCTGACGGAGCCTCAGATGTTCGGCGCCGTCGCTGAACATGCAGTTGGGCCGGTAGGCGAGCAGCGGGGCCACGGGGCTGTCCGGGGCGACCTTGCCGTCGTTGAAGTCCCGCCAGCGGCGCGCGTCCTTGCGGAACGAGCCGGTGTCCTGGAGGAGTTGGAGGGCGGTGGCGTAGTCGGTGACGAGGGTGGCCTCGACGCCGGGGGCGAGTTCCACCGGGGCGGTCGGCCCGTAGTGGCGCAGGTAGCCGTAGTACGCCTGGGGGTCGGCCGCGAACTCCGGCCCGTACAGCGGCACTCGGCCGCCCGAGTTGTGCGCCGGGCACCCGGGCGGGGGCACCGGGGTGGTGGATCGGTCGTCGTCCATGTCTGCTTGGTCTGCCTCGTGGGTGTCAGTGGGAGCGTGCCATCAGGTACTCGACCAGCTTGATCAGCGCCTCGGCCGAGGACTTCTCGTCGCGCGCGTCGCAGGTCACGATCGGGGTCTCGGCCAGCAGGTCGAGCGCCTCGCGCAGGGCCGCCTCGTCGCGCGGGGGCGTGCCGTCGAAGTGGTTGACGGCGATGGCGTAGTCGAGGCCGTACTGCTCGATGAGGTCGATGACGTTGAAGGAGTCGGCGAGCCGTTCGGGGTCGACGAGGACGAGGGCGCCGAGGGCGCCGCGCGCCATGTCCTCCCACATCTGGACGAAGCGCTGCTGTCCGGGGGTGCCGAACAGGTAGAGCACGACGCGGTCGCTGATGGTGAGGCGGCCGAAGTCCATGGCGACCGTGGTGGTGGTCTTGCCCTGGACGCCCTTGAGGTCGTCGACGGACTCGGCGGCCCGGGTCATCGTCTCCTCGGTGGTCAGCGGCTCGATCTCGGAGATCGCCCCGATGAACGTGGTCTTGCCCACCGCGAAGTGGCCGACGACGAGGATCTTGACGGCCGTCTGCTGCTCGCCGCCGCGGACGTACGCCGTCTCATCCAAACTTTGCGCGGAGACCATTCAGCACCTCCTCCAGGATTTCCCGGTCGGCGAGGGGGGCCCGCTGGACGGGCGGTCGGGTGACGAGATGACCGGCCTCGACGAGTGCGGCGAGGAGGATCTTCACGACGCCCAGGGGCAGTTGGGTGTGGCCGGCGATCTCGGCGACGGACAGGTAGCCGGCGTCGCAGATGTCGAGGAGGCTCTGTTCCTCGGGGGTGAGCCGGGTCGGGCGGCGCCGGTCGCCGGGGGCGGCCGTGACCAGGGTGATGAGCGAGAGCTGGCCCTCGTCGGGCAGTCCGCGCCCCCTGGTGATGACGTACGGTCGCACTAACTCCGGCGTCTGGGGTTCGAGTTCGCCGTATCCGCTCATGCCTGGACGCCGATGTTCTCGCGCGGCGGCGTGGTGAGCGCCTTGCCGAGCTGGCCGACGAGCTGCTGCATGCGGAACGTGATGTCCTGCATGTCGACCTCGGGGGTCGCGGAGACGCCGAGGTAGGCGCCCTCCCCGGCGGAGATGAGGAAGACCCAGCCGCCGTCGAACTCGACGAGGGTCTGGCGCCACTGCTGGGAGCGGTCCTCGCAGAAGAACGCGAGCGAGCGGCTGAGCGACTGGACACCGCTCATCGCGGCGGCCACCCGGTCGGCGTTGTCCTTGTCGAACTCCTTGGTGCGGGCCATCAGGAGCCCGTCGGCGGAGATCAGGACGGCGTGCAGGGCGCCTGGAATCTCCAGGGCGCTGTCAAGCATCCATGACAGATCGGCGTTCACGAGACATCATGCCCTTCGCTGCTCGCACCTCTTGTGCTGCTCGTCTGGTCCGGACCGTCGCCGCGGCCGGCCCGGCCGGACTGGGTGCCGCGCTGGAAGGCGCCCATGATCGCGGCGGTCTCGGCGCCGGACCGCCCGCGGCCGGTGGAGCGGGAGGCGGTGTCGTCCGAGGTGCCCGGCACGATCGCCATCGGCCGCTTGCGGCGCCGCTTGGGCAGGCCGTCGGAGGTCGTGGCGGTGGCGAGCGGCGTCGCCTCGGGCCCGCCGTACTCGGGCGCGGTGACGGTGGTGACGACCGGCGCGGGCTCCTTCTGTTGAGGAGCGCCGGTGAGGAGGTCGTGCGGCAGGAGCAGGACGGCGCGGACGCCGCCGTACGGGGAGGAGGAGTCGACGGACACCTCGAAGCCGAAGCGCTCGCTGAGCACGCCGATGACCGCGAAGCCGAACTGCGGGGGATTCCCGAGCGCGGAGACTCCGGTGACGCGTTCGCTGGAGAGGAGTTTCTCCGCCTTGACGCGTTCCTCGTCGTTCATGCCGACACCGGCGTCGTCGACGACTATGCAGATTCCCTTGGGGACGGTTCGAATGTTGATCTCGACGACGGTGTCCGGGCTGGAATAGCTGGTGGCGTTGTCGAGGATTTCCGCGAGGGCGAGCGCGACGGGTTCGACGGCGCGGCTGGTGATGCCGAAGTCGACCTGCGAGAGGATCTCGATGCGCCGGTAGTGCCGGACACGTCCCTGGGCGCTGCGCACGACGTCGTAGACGGAGGCGACGTCGCGCTGGCGGCCGAGCCAGCCGTCGCAGAGCACCGCGATGGACTGGGCGCGGCGGCCGAACTGGGAGTTGGTGTGGTCGATCTCCAGGAGGTCCTGGAGCATGACCGAGTCGCCGTATTTGTTCTGGAGCCGGGAGACGATGAGCTGCTGTTCCAGGGCGAGGCCCTGGAGGGTGCGCATCGCGGATTTCAGTACGGTTTTCGTCGCCTCTTCCGCCCTTTCCTGGGCGGCTTCGACGGATTCCGTGTACTGGTTCTCCAGTTCGGAGTAATGCGTTCTGAGGCCGGCGACCTCCTGCCTCAGCCCCCGGGCGGTCTGGCGCAGGCGGCCGATGACGGCGACCGCGAGGGCCAGGAGCGCCAGCAAGGCAAGGAGAGCCCAAAAAGCCGGGCTTTGTATGTAATGCGTCATAAGACTCTCTTCAGGCGACTGACGGCCAGTAGCTGAATTCCCGTCAATGCGGGGGGACCGGCAGACCGCCCGCACCGGGGGCATCGTCGTGCACCCATCCGCCCGCTCTGCAAGCGCCGTGATCGTATCACCGCGAGAACCGGTCAAGAACCGCCAATCCCGTGGCCTGAACGGACATTGACGGTCAGTCAGTTGCGGGGTGGCGGAGGGCGGCGAGACGGCCTACTGGACCCGCGCGCGTGCCGGGCTCGCCAGCCCCAGCCGCTCCAGGAACCCCTCCAGCGTGAACGCTGCCATGCCCAGCGCGACGGCGTTCCCCGGCACCGGGGACGCCTGGACCGTCAGCCCCGGCAGCGAGCCCGGCAGGACGTGCCGGGGCAGCTCCTCGCGGACGGCCGGGACGAGCCGGTCGGCCAGCGCGCGGGACATCCAGCCGGTCAGCGTGACCGTCGGCACGTTCAGCAGATTGACCAGGTCCCCGAGCGCCGCGCCCAGATAACGCGCGGTGCGCGCGAGGAGTTCCGCCACCGCGGGGTCGCCCGCCGCGAGCCCCTCGGCGACGGCGACCACGAAGTCCCGCTGCCCCCTGCGCCGCAGTGCCGGGTGGTCCGGCGCGATCGCGGCGAGCGTCGCCTCCAGGCCGGCCGCCCCGACGTACGCCTCGACGCAGCCGCGCCGCCCGCAGCGGCACGGGCGGCCGTCCAGCTCCAGGAGCGTGTGCCCCCACTCCCCCGCGTTGTTGGTGGCGCCCCGGATCAGCGAGCCGCCCAGGGCGAGGCCGGCGCCGACGCCCGTACCGAGGTTGACGACGGCCATGCTGTCGACGCTCCGCCCCACCCCGAACCACATCTCGGACAGCGCGACCGCCTTCAGCGGATTGTCGACGTGGACGGGCAACTCCAGCCGGGCGGCGAGGAGTTCCTCGATCCGTACGTCGTGCCAGGCCCAGTTCGGGGCGAACACCGAGACGCCCGCCCCGGGGTGGACATGGCCCGGCATGCTCACCCCGACGCCGACGATCCGCTCCCGCGCGACGCCGCCCGCCTCGACGGCCCGCCCGATCGCGGAGACGATGCCGTCGACGACGTACCCCTGCCCGTTCTCGTGCTCGTCGAGCGCCACCTCACCCTGGCCGAGGACGCCCAGGGTCAGGTCGTAGACCGTGGCGTCGACGTAGGTCTCGGCGACGTCGACGCCGACGATCCGGCCCCGGTCGGGGTCGATGGCGAGCCGCTCGTAGGGCCGGCCGACGCCGCCGCGCTCGCGCGCCGCGATGACGAGGACGCCCTCCGCGAGGAACTCGCCGACCAGGGTCGTGACGGTCGCCTGGCTGAGCCCGGTGTGCCGGGCCAGCTCCTGGCGGGAGGAGGGACCGAGGTCGAACAGCGCGTGCAGCACCGCGAACCGGTTCTCGCCGCGCAGGTCCCGTGCCGTGTGCCGCGCCACGCGCTCCCCCTCGGTCATTCTCTTGTCGCCGGCTCCAGCGTCAGGGTACGGATCTCCGGCTCGCCCCGCCCCTCCATTCCCCGCGCGAGCAGGGTGACCGGGCCCGGCCAGCCGCGCGGCACCCACAGCGCGTCCGGGTTCCCGCCGGAGAACTCGGGCCGCTCCCCGGCCCAGACCCGCCCCAGGCACTCCCCGCCGGCCCACCCGGTGACCCGTACCTGCGAGGCGTCGAGCCGGATCAACCGCCCGGTGTCGTCCGGGAGATCGAGGTCGATCCACCGCTCCTCGCCCGGCTTCAGCGCCAGCGGCAGCCGTACGACCTCCGCGAGGCCGCGTGTGCCCGCGAACTCGGTGAGCAGCACGTCGTCCTGCACCGCGCAGGACCACTCCTCGACGGCGTCCAGGCCGAGCAGCCGCGCCCGCAGCCCCGGACCGCTCGGGTGATGCGGCCAGGTCAGGGCGATGGCATGGGTGCCGGGGGACAGCAGCAGCCACGGGTTCTCGGCGTTCAGGACCTGCGGCTCACCTCCGTCGACGCGCGCCGTGATCGGCTCCACGACCCCTTGCACCTGCAACGCGGCATCGCTCGCGGCGTGCACGGTACGGGTGTAGGTGACCGGCGTCCCGACCCGTGTGCTGCTCCAGCCGCCGAGCGTCCGCAGCGGCGCGGGCCCGCCCGCCCAGTGGCCGGCGACCGTCCACACCGCGGACACGTCGGCCGACTCGCGGACCTTCCACAGCCGCCCGAGCCCCCGCAGCGCGCCGAGCCTGAGCGCGGGCAGCCGGGCGTCGTCGAAGTTGGCGTGCCCCCAGATCTCGACGACGGCCTCGACGGCGACGGTGCCCGTCACGTCCCGTACGCCGATGGAACGGGCGGCCCCGAACCCGGTGAGCGTCGGGTGGGCGCGCCCCGCGACCGTCAGGTCCACGATGTCGGCGGCCCCGGTGAGCAGCAGTTCGTCGACGCCGGTCAGGTCGGTGACGGCCCGGTAGGCGCCGCGCCCCCGGTACACGCCGAGGGCCTCAAGGGCGGGCGGCAGCGCGTGCACCCCGGCCGCCTTCTCGGGCGCCGACTCCGTCCGCACCCGCACCTCCTCCACCCCGGCCGGCTCTTCGACGACCGGCGCGGGTACGGCGTCGGCGAGGCCGACGGCGCCGCCCGCACCGACCTCGCGCACCCGCACCGCCTCGTCCGGCGCCAGCACGACGACCGTCGCTCCCGCGACCTCCGCCCGCCCCGGGACGGGGACGAGGACGCGCTCCTCCCCGATGACGACGGTCACCGGGACCGTGGAGGCGAACACCAGGGTGCCCTCCCCGGCCGCGACGAGGTCCGCCGAGGCGAGGGCCAGCGTGGCGTCGATCCCCCAGGGGTCCAGGGGGACGCCGACGGCCATCAGGGGGCACGAGTCGGGGGCGACGGCGACGGAGGTGCCGCCGACGACGGCCGTACCCTCCGCCGTCCCCAGGTGCGGTACGGCGACGAGGTGCCCGCCGCCCGGCAGGTCGAGCGTGGCGGCCGTCGAGCTGGTCGCGAAGTCGCAGTGGACGTCCGGGAGTTGATCCCCCGGCGTCGCGAGGGCCAGGCGGTCGCCCCAGGTGTCGAGGACCTTCGCGAGGAGCCTGGCCTCGGTGAACTCGGGACGTTCGACGCCGGTCGAGGAGACGTAGCCGCCGAAGTCGTAGCCGTGGCTCATGAAGTTGCCGGGGCTGCCCCAGTTCCCGGTGGACGGGGTGTAGCCGAAGTTCCAGCCGGACGCCTGGAGATACGGCGCGATCAGCTTGGCCCCGCTCGCGAGCAGCCGGCGCAGGGTGCGGTGGCGCCGGTTGGTCTCGGTGACCAGCAGCGGGACGTCCCGCCGCGCCAACAGGTCGGCGTAGTGCCGGACTTCGGGCTCGATGTCCGGGGAGTCGTCGTCGGGGTAGAAGTTGCAGGCCGGTACGACCCCGTCGACGTCACCGGTGGCGCCCGCGATGTCGCCCTGCCCGGAGCAGGCGATCAGCGGGACGGTGATGCCGTGCCGAAGTGCCGTGTCCCGCAGGGCGGTTACGTACCCTTCCCGGTCCGCGCAGTCGAAGAAGTCCAGCTCGTTCTCCAGCTGCACCATGATCACCGGCCCGCCGGACGGGAGTTGGCGTTCGGCCAGCAGGGGCAGCGCCTGGTCGAACCAGGCGGTGACCTGCTCCAGGTAGCGCGGCTCGTTCTGACGGACCCTCAACTCCGGGTCCAGGCCCAGCCAGGCGGGCAGCGCGCCGCCGTCCCACTCCGAGCAGATGTAGGGGCCGGGGCGGGCGATGACGTACAGGCCCTGCTCGTGGGCGAGGTCGAGGAACGCGGCGACGTCCCGGCGGCCCTCGAACGACCACTGCCCCGGGGCGAGTTCGTGGAAGTTCCACGGCAGGTAGACGTCGACGCAGGTGTAGCCGGACGCCTTCACCTGGGCGAGGCGCGCGCGCCACTGCTCCCGGGGGAGGCGGAAGTAGAAGAGGGAGGCGCACAGGAGGGTGCGGGGGCGGCCGTCGATCCACACCGCCCGGCCGTCCGCATGGATGGTGGTCACTTCACTCCCGCGCTTCCGCCGCTGATGTCCATCTCGTAGAGGTATTTCTGTCCGATGTAGTAGACGATGATCATGGGGAGGGCGAGCAGGATCGAGCCGACCATCACCAGGTTCCAGGGCGGTGCCTGACCGGCCTGCGAGGTCGCGGTGATGTACTGCACGCCCAGCGCGAGCGGCATCTTCGACTCGTCGTTGAGGTAGATCAGGGGGCCCATGAAGTCGCCCCAGGTGTGAGTGAGGGTGAAGATGCCGATGGCGATCAGGACCGGCCTGAGCATCGGGAACATGATCCGCCGGTAGATGCCGAAGAAGCCCAGGCCGTCCATCATCGCGGCCTCGTCGAGCTCGCTGGGCAGCCGGGAGACGAACTGCCGTACCAGGAACACGTTGAAGGCGTTGGCAAAGAAGTTCGGCACGATCAGCGGCAGGAAGGTGTTCACCCAGCCGAGGTCCCGGAAGAGGATGAACTGGGGGATCATCGTGATCTGCGTCGGGATCATCATGGTCGCGATGACGATCAGGAACATCGCGTTCTTGCCCGGCGCCCGCAGGCGGGCGAAGGCGTAGCCGACGAGGCCGCTGGAGAGGATCTGCCCCGCCACCGAGAACAGCGAGATGAGCACGGAGTTGAGCAGGAAGGTGCCCACCGGCAGGTCGGTGCTGAAGACCCGGGAGAAGTTGTCCCAGTGGAACTCCCGCGGGATGACCGTGAACGAGCCGGAGTTCACGGTGGCGTCGCTCGACAGCGCGATCGAGCCGACGAAGACCAGCGGGGTGGTCAGGACCGCCGCGACGATCAGCAGGGTGCCGTAGGTGAACGGGGTCGCGCGGAACGCCCGTACGGCGGGGGCCTCTTGGCGTTTCCTGCGCAGCGGGGTGGCGAGGGTCGCCATCACTTCACCTCGGTCTCGTAGAACACCCAGCGCCGGGTGGTGCGGAAGGCGATCACCGTGAAGACGAGGATCACCAGGAACAGCAGCCAGGAGATCGCCGAGGCGTAGCCCATCTTGTAGTAGCCGAACGCCTGGTCGAACAGGAACGGCACCATCGTCTGGGCCGCGTCGTAGCCGGCGGGGTTCTTGCCCTTGGAGACCAGGATGTAGACCTGCGAGAACACCTGGAAGGCGCCGATCAGGCCCATGATCAGGTTGAAGAAGATGATGGGCGTCAGATGCGGCAGCGTGATGCTCCAGAACTGCCGGGTCGCGCTCGCGCCGTCGACCTCGGCCGCCTCGTACAGCTCACGCGGGATGCCCTTCATCGCGGCGAGCAGCAGCACGGTCGCGGCGCCCGCGCCCCACGCCGACATCAGGATGAGGGCGGGCTTGACCCAGGGGCCGTCGAACAGCCAGTTGGGGCCTGAGACGCCGAACAGGCCGAGGAAGTCGTTGATCGGGCCGTTGGGCGCGAGCACCATCCGGAAGATCATCGCGGTGGCGACCAGCGGGATCAGCGTGGGCAGGTAGATCAGGGTGCGCAGCAGCTTGCGGGCGCGGATCTGCTTGTTGAGCAGGTTCGCCAGCCACAGGCCGAGGATCAGGCCGAGGGGGACCGAGATCGCCGCGTAGTAGAGGGTGTTCCACAGGGCCTTCCAGAACACCGGGTCGTCCGTGAGGAGCCTGGTGTAGTTCTGGAAGCCGACCCACTGGGGCGAGTTGAAGGAGTCCCAGTCGGTCAGGGAGTAGTAGACCGACGCGATCATCGGCCCCAGCAGGAAGACCAGGAAGCCGATCACCCACGGCGAGATGAACAGGTAGAAGGCGAGGGCCTCGCGGCGCCGGCGCTTGGAGAGCTTCGGTTTCCCCGGTGCGGTGGGGGGTTTCGTGGCCGCCGGGGCTTCAGGCGGCGGGGTCGGTGCGGTCGTGGTCGCCATCGTCGGTCATGACCCGGACTTGATGAGGGCCTCAAGGTCCTTCTGCACGGCGGTCAGGGCCTTCTTGGCGCTGCGCTCCTTGCCGAGCCAGAAGTCGGCGAGGCCGTTGGAGATGGTGTCGATCATCTGCTGCCACTCGGGGATGAAGGGCGCGCGGAAGACGAACGCGCTCGACTCCGCGAACACGCCCATGTCCACCTGGGTCTTCATCCACGCGGGCTTCAGGAACGCCTGGCTCTTCTGCACCTCCAGGTTGGCCGGCACGTCCTGGCCGGAGGCGATGATCTCCGTCTGTGCCTCGGGAGAGGTGAGGAAGTCGATCGCCTTGAACGCGTTGTCGCGCTGCTTGGACGTACGGGAGATGGCGAGGCCGCTGCCGAACGCCGACACGGCCTGCTTCTTGCCGCGCCACATGGGGGCGATGTCCCAGGCGAACGTCGTCTTCGTCAGGCCCGACATGACCCAGAAGCCGTTGGCGTGGGTGGCGACCTTCTGGTTGGGGAAGGCCTGGTCGCCGCCGATGTCGGGGCCCATGTCGGCGTAGTCCGCCTTGCTGGGCACGACCTTGTGCTTGAAGACCAGGTCACCTGCCCACTGGAGCGCTTCGACGACCGCGTCGCTGTCGACGGCGGGGCGGCCGTTCGCGTCGATGATGGTGCCGCCGTTCTGGTAGGCGAGGCTCCACCACTGCGGGAACCACTCGGCCCCGCTGTAGCCCCACACCTTGCCGGGGACCGTCAGCTCCTTGAACGCCGCGAGGGTGTCGTCCCAAGTCCAGTCAGCGGTGGGCGCCTTGATGCCCTTCTTGTCGAACATGTCCTTGTTGTAGAACACGGTGACCGCGCCGGAGCGGTCCGGGATCGCGTACAGCTTGTCCTGGTACGAGTACAGCGAGCCGACCGGGCCGAAGCGCTGCTCGGGGTCGAGCTTCGCCGCCTTGGCGAGGTCGTCGAGGGGCAGGAGCTGGTTCTTGCTGGAGTACGTGTTGACGCTCTCGGCGACCTGCATGATGTCCGGCCCGTTGCCGCCGGCGATCATCGTCTGGACCTTCTGCGGGTACGAGTCGCCGGGGATCAGCTGGACCTTGACCTTGAGGTCCGGGTACTTCTTGACCAGCAGGTCGATGCGGGCCTGGTACGCCTTGCGGTCGTTGTCGCCGCCCCACACCGTCATCACGAGCGGGCCGCCGCTGGAGCCCGAGGCGGAGTTCCCGCAGGCCGTGAGCGTGATGACCCCGGCCGCTGCGCTCATGCCGAGGAACCCTCGGCGCGACATCTGCATTCTGTCAACTGGCATGGCTCATCCCCTGGTTGAGGTGCGGGAGCGCACAGGAAAGGTGGTGACGACAGCCAGCCGCGGCTTTGCGTGGCGGTTAAATTAACCCTCGATCAAATCGAGCCACAAGCCCTTGTTCCCCAGGAGTTTCGGGAAGGTTCCGCTTCGGCGGGCCCTCGCCGGGTTGGTCACGCGGTCGGTCACGTCGGCCCGGGACAGCAAAAAGACCCCAGATCAACTGGGGTCTTCGCTGGTGTCCGAGGGGGGACTTGAACCCCCACGCCCGATAAAGGGCACTAGCACCTCAAGCTAGCGCGTCTGCCATTCCGCCACCCGGACAAGGTGTCTGCCGTTCGCGGGGGTGTTCCCCGCGGCGACATGGACAACAATACCAAGGTTTCGGGGTGCGTTTCACCTGCGTATCCGCAGGCCGGGGGCTGGGCGGGGAGGCGGCGAGGCCGGGCGACCGGGAGTGATCGCACGGTCACCCGGGCCCGTCAAGACCGCCCCGGCGGCGGGGTGCCGGGTTCCGGCCCTCCTCGGTGGGCGCGAAGGGGCAGGCCGGCACGGGGCGCACGCCCGGCGATCTCGGCGGCCACCGCCCCGGCACCCTCCGCGAGGCCGGAATCCGGATGTCCGAAAGTGCCGCACACCCCCTGGACAGCACCCCCGGGATGCGGGATAACAAGGTCCATACAGTATTCGTCGACTGTATGCAATGTGCCGCATACGGCATTCCTTCCTCCTGCGACCACCCCTACGAAGGGACAGGTTCCGCCATGCCCGAGGACACCCAGGACACCGGGAGCACCGTCTCCGGCGGCCATCTCGTCGCCAAGGCGCTGAAGGCCGAAGGCGTCGACCGCATCTACACGCTCTGCGGCGGCCACATCATCGACATCTACGACGGCTGCGTGGACGAGGGAATAGAAGTCGTCGACGTCCGCCACGAGCAGGTCGCCGCCCACGCCGCCGACGGCTACGCACGGATCACCGGCAAGCCCGGCTGCGCGGTCGTCACCGCCGGACCGGGTACGACGGACGCGGTGACCGGCGTCGCGAACGCCTTCCGCGCCGAGTCCCCGATGCTCCTGATCGGCGGTCAAGGGGCGCTCACCCAGCACAAGATGGGCTCCCTCCAGGACCTCCCGCACGTCGACATGATGGCGCCGATCACGAAGTTCGCGGCGACCGTCCCGGACACGGCCCGCGCCGCCGACATGGTGTCGATGGCGTTCCGCGAGTGCTACCACGGCGCCCCCGGCCCCGCCTTCCTGGAGATCCCGCGCGACGTCCTGGACGCGAAGGTCCCCGTCGACAAGGCCCGCGTCCCGCAGACCGGCGCCTACCGCGCCTCGACCCGCTCGGCCGGCGACCCCGAGGCGGTCGAACGGCTCGCCGACCTCCTCGTGCACGCCGCGAAACCGGCGATCCTGCTGGGCAGCCAGGTGTGGACGACCCGCGGCACCGAGGCGGCGATCGACCTGGTCCGCACCCTCAACATCCCCGCCTACATGAACGGCGCCGGGCGCGGGACCCTCCCGCCCGGCGACCCCCACCACTTCCAGCTCTCCCGCCGGTACGCCTTCTCCGGCGCCGACGTCATCGTGATCGTCGGGACGCCGTTCGACTTCCGGATGGGGTACGGCAAGCGCCTCTCCCCCGACGCGACGGTCGTCCAGATCGACCTCGACTACCGCACCGTCGGCAAGAACCGGGACATCGACCTCGGGATCGTCGGCGACGCGGGACTGGTCCTGAAGCAGGTCACGGAGGCCGCGTCGGGGCGCCTCAACGGCGGTGCGGCGGGCCGCAAGGAGTGGCTGGACGAGCTGCGCGCCGTCGAACAGGCCGCGATCGAGAAGCGGTTGCCGCAACTGCGGTCCGACGCCTCGCCGATCCACCCCTACCGGCTGGTGAGCGAGATCAACGACTTCCTCACCGAGGACTCCATCTACATCGGCGACGGCGGCGACATCGTCACCTTCTCCGGGCAGGTCGTACAGCCCAAGTCCCCCGGCCACTGGATGGACCCGGGCCCCCTGGGCACCCTCGGCGTCGGCGTCCCCTTCGTGCTCGCCGCGAAGCAGGCCCGCCCCGACAAGGAGGTCGTCGCGCTGTTCGGGGACGGCGCGTTCTCCCTGACCGGCTGGGACTTCGAGACCCTCGTGCGCTACGACCTCCCCTTCGTCGGCATCGTCGGCAACAACTCCTCGATGAACCAGATCCGTTACGGCCAGGCCCGCAAGTACGGCGAGGCCCGCCAGCGGGTCGGCAACACCCTCGGCGACGTCCACTACGACCAGTTCGCGCGGATGCTCGGCGGCTACGGCGAGGAGGTCCGCGACCCCGCCGACATCGGCCCGGCGCTCCGGCGCGCCCGCGAGTCGGGCAAGCCCTCGCTGATCAACGTCTGGGTCGACCCGGACGCGTACGCCCCCGGAACCATGAACCAGACGATGTACAAGTGAGGTCGGCACCCATGACCACTCCCCTGACCGCCGGCGCGACCGGCAAGGCGCTCGACGGCATCCGGGTCCTCGACATGACCCACGTCCAGTCCGGCCCCTCCGCCACCCAGCTCCTCGCCTGGCTCGGCGCGGACGTCGTGAAGCTGGAGGCGCCCTCCGGGGACATCACGCGCAGCCAGCTGCGCGACGTCCCGGACGTCGACTCGCTCTACTTCACGATGCTGAACTGCAACAAGCGCAGCATCACCCTCAACACCAAGACCGAGCGCGGCAAGGAGATCCTCACCGAGCTGATCCGGCGCTCGGACGTCCTCGTCGAGAACTTCGGGCCCGGCGCGGTGGACCGGATGGGGTTCACCTGGGAGCGGGTCCAGGAGATCAATCCACGGATCGTCTATGCCTCCATCAAGGGGTTCGGGGACGGCCCGTACACCAACTTCAAGGCGTACGAGGTGGTCGCTCAGGCGATGGGCGGGTCGATGTCGACCACGGGGTTCGAGGACGGGCCGCCGCTGGCGACGGGGGCCCAGATCGGGGACTCGGGGACGGGGGTGCACGCCGTGGCGGGGATCCTCGCGGCCCTGCTCCAGCGCGAGAAAACCGGGCGTGGTCAGCGGGTCGGCGTGGCCATGCAGCACGCCGTACTCAACCTGTGCCGGGTGAAGCTCCGGGACCAGCAGCGCCTGGCACGAGGGCCGCTCTCCGAATATCCGAACGACGACTTCGGCGAGGAAGTTCCCCGGTCCGGAAACGCGTCCGGCGGCGGCCAGCCGGGCTGGGCCGTGCGGTGTGCCCCGGGGGGTCCGAACGACTACGTGTACGTCATCGTGCAGCCCGTCGGCTGGCGGCCGATCGCCGAGCTGATCGGGCGTCCGGAGCTGGCCGACGACCCCGAGTGGGCG
Organism: Streptomyces niveiscabiei; assembly: GCF_033794345.1. Taxonomy (NCBI): domain Bacteria; kingdom Bacillati; phylum Actinomycetota; class Actinomycetes; order Kitasatosporales; family Streptomycetaceae; genus Streptomyces; species Streptomyces niveiscabiei. Next base: position 265,620 of record NZ_JARAYJ010000003.1, on the reverse strand, counting down.
ACCCCGCAGGCCCGGCTCCCGAAGCTGGGCAAGATGTTCCAGCTGATCGAGGAGTGGTCGGCGACCCTGCCGAAGTGGGAGGTCCTGGACCGGCTGAACGCCCGGGGCGTGCCGTGCGGGCCGATCCTGTCGACGAAGGAGATCGTCGAGGACGAGTCGCTGATCGCGAACGAGATGATCGTGCGCGTCGAGCACCCGGAGCGGGGCGAGTTCGTGACGGTCGGCAGCCCGCTGAAGCTGTCCGACTCCCCGGTCGAGGTGAGAAGTTCGCCGCTGCTCGGCGAGCACAACGAGGAGATCTACGCCGCCGAGCTGGGCCTCGGCGCCGACGAACTGCGGCTGCTGAAGTCGGACGGGGTGATCTGAGGTGCTCGCCGAGGACCGGGAGACACGCGTGCGCGCGGTGCTGGACGCCGTGCGCGCCGAGGGACGCACGACGCTGACGGCGCCGGAGGGCAAGGAGGTCGCCGAGGCGTACGGGATCGCCGTACCGGGCGAGGAGCTGGCCCGCGACGTCGAGGAGGCGGTGGCGCACGCGGCGCGGTTCGGCGGGCCGGTGGTGATGAAGATCGTGTCGCCGGACATCCTGCACAAGACGGAGGCCGGCGGGGTGGTCGTCGGCGTCGAGGGGGCGGCAGGGGTGCGGGCCGCGTTCCACCGGATCGTCGACAACGCGCGCGCGTACGACGCGCAGGCGCGCATCACGGGCGTGCAGATCCAGGAGCTGCTGCCCGAGGGGCAGGAGGTGATCGTCGGGGCGGTGACCGATCCGACGTTCGGGAAGGTGGTGGCGTTCGGGCTCGGCGGGGTGCTCGTCGAGGTGCTGAAGGACGTCACGTTCCGGCTGGCTCCGGTGAGCGCGGACGAGGCGCTGTCGATGCTGTCGTCGATCCGGGCGGCTCCTGTGCTGGAGGGGGTGCGGGGACGTCCCGGCGTGGACCGGTGGGCGCTCGCTGAGCAGATCCGGCGGGTGTCGCTGCTGGTCGCGGAGTTCCCGGAGATCGCCGAGGTGGACCTCAACCCGGTGATCGCGACCCCTGAGGGGGCGCGCGCGGCGGACGTGCGGATCATCCTGTCCGACGCGCCCGCGCGCGAGCGGCGGCGCTACACGCGCGAGGAGATCCTCGCGTCGATGGGGCGGCTGATGCGGCCCCGGTCGGTGGCCGTGATCGGGGCGTCCGACGTGCCGGGGAAGATCGGCAACTCGGTGATGCGCAACCTGGTCGACGGCGGGTTCGCGGGGGACATCCTGCCGGTCAACCCGAAGGCGGACGACATCCTGGGGCGCAAGGCGTACCGGAGTGTCCTGGACGTGCCGGGCGAGGTGGACGTCGCCGTGTTCGCGATCCCCGCGCGGTTCGTCGCCGCCGCCCTGGAGGAGGTGGGCCGCAAGGGCATCCCGAACGCCGTGCTGATCCCCTCCGGCTTCGCGGAGACCGGGGAGGACGCCCTCCAGGCGGAGATCGTGGAGATCGCCGAGCGCTGCGGCGTACGGCTGCTGGGGCCGAACATCTACGGCTACTACTCGACCTGGCAGGACCTGTGCGCGACGTTCTGCACGCCCTACGACGTGAAGGGCGGGGTGGCGCTGACCTCGCAGTCGGGCGGCATCGGGATGGCGATCCTGGGGTTCGCGCGCAGTACGCGCACGGGCGTGTCGGCGATCGTGGGGCTCGGCAACAAGTCGGACCTGGACGAGGACGACCTGCTGACGTGGTTCGCGCAGGACCCGCACACCGAGTGCGTGGCGATGCACCTGGAGGACCTGAAGGACGGGCGGGCGTTCGTGGAGGCCGCGCGGGCGACCGTGCCGGTGAAGCCGGTCGTCGTCCTGAAGGCCGGGCGGACGGCGGCGGGCGCGCGGGCCGCGGGCTCGCACACGGGCGCGCTGGCGGGCGACGACGCCGTCTACGACGACATCCTGCGCCAGGCCGGGGTGATCCGCGCTCCGGGGCTGCACGACATGCTGGAGTACGCGCGCGCGTTGCCGGTGCTGCCGACGCCGCGCGGCGACAACGTCGTCATCATCACGGGCGCGGGCGGCAGCGGCGTCCTGCTGTCGGACGCGGTGACGGACAACGGGCTGTCCCTGATGGAGATCCCGCCGGACCTCGACGCGGCGTTCCGCCGGTTCATCCCGCCGTTCGGGGCGGCCGGCAACCCGGTGGACATCACCGGCGGCGAGCCTCCGGCGACGTACGAGGCGACGATCCGGCTCGGTCTTGAGGACCCGCGCGTGCACGCGCTGGTGCTCGGTTACTGGCACACGATCGTCACGCCGCCGATGGTCTTCGCGGAGCTCACCGCGCGCGTGGTGGCCGAGTTCCGCGCGCGGGGCGTCGACAAGCCCGTCGTGGCGTCGCTCGCGGGGGACGTCGAGGTGGAGGAGGCGTGCCAGTACCTCTTCGAGCGGGGGGTCGTGGCGTACCCGTACACGACCGAGCGGCCGGTCGCCGTGCTGGGCGCCAAGTACCGGTGGGCGCGCGCGGCGGGGCTCCTCGGGGGTGGTTCATGAGGTGAGGCGGTCGGGGGCCGGCCGACGGTGCGCGTCGGCCGGTTCCGGGACCCGTTCGCGCACGGAAGGCATGGGCCACGGACGGCTACCGGTTCTTTCGACGCCAAGGGGTGCACATTCAGATGAAGACCACCAGGTACGACTCCGCAGCCGTTCCCTACAGGGAGGTGACGGACCGGCACGGGCGCGTGTACCGGATCGGGGAGAGCGACCGGGACGTCATGGGGCGGCCCCGCTGGACCATGGTGCTGTTCCCCTGGATGGGGATGCTCGGCATCAGCTCCTCGGAGTACGCGTTCACGTCCGCCGAGGACACGCTCCACGAGGCGCATCTGTGGAGCAGCGGGCACATCTTCTGGCTGATGGGCGTCTGGGTGTTCTTCCAGGCGGCCGTGGCCTTCCCCGCGGGCCGGCTGCGGGAGAGCGGACGGCTCCCCGCGCGGTACGCGATGCTGCTCGGCGCGCTGGGCACGGTGCTGGGCTATCTGTCGCTGGCGTACGCGCCGCACGTCACGGTCGCCTATCTGGGCTTCGGGATGTGCAGCGGCATCGGCGCCGGCCTGGTGTACGCGACCTGCGTGAACATGGTCGGCAAGTGGTATCCGGAGCGCAAGGGCGGCAAGACCGGCATGGTCAACGGCGGGTTCGCCTACGGCTCGGTGCCGTTCGTGTTCCTGTTCACCTCGTACATGGACCTCGGCAACTACAAGGGCGTCCTGATCGCCGTGGGGCTGGTCTGCTGCACGGTCGTCGCGGTCGCGGGGTGGTTCTTCAAGGACCCGCCGAAGAACTGGTGGCCCGCGGACGTCGATCCGTTACGGATGACCGACGACCCGAAGATCCGGCGGGCGCTGCTGAAGAACCCGCCCGCGGTGCGGCAGTACACGCCCCGGGAGGCCGCGCGCACGCCCGTGCTGTGGATGATGTGGTTCTGCCTGCTGTGCACGGCCGGGATCAACATCTTCGGGATCGCCTTCCAGGTGCCGTTCGGCAAGGACATGGGGTTTGCGGGCGGGATCGTGGCCACCGCGATGTCCCTGAAGGCGATCGTCAACGGCACCGGGCGCGGGGTGATCGGCTGGATCTCCGACCGGTACGGGCGGCGCAACACGCTCGTCGTCGTGTGTGTCGTCCTCGGCACCGCCCAGTTCGGGGTGCTGGTCTCCGGACAGATGGGCAGCATGCCGTTCTTTCTGTTCTGCTCGATGGTCTCCGGGTTCGGCGGGGGCGCGATCTTCCCGCTGTTCGCCGCGATGACGGCCGACTACTTCGGCGAGAACAACAACGCCAGCAACTACGGGATGGTCTACAGCTCCAAGCTCGTCTCCGGTCTCGTGGGCTCCGGCGTCGGTTCGATCGTCGTCGGCGTCTGGGACTACGAGGGCGCGTTCGTCCTGGCGGGGTCGATCGGGCTGGCGTCCGCCGTCCTGGCGCTGTTCCTGAGGGCTCCGGGAAGGCCGCACGCCCGGCGTCGCATCGTTCCCAATCCGCATCCGCTCGGTGAGGAAATGGCCTGACATGACGGCAGATCCGTACGCAGCACGCTCCTCCCGGAACGTCTCCTACCGTGAAGTGACCGACGCGCGCGGGCGCGTGTACCGCGTGGGCGAGAGCGACCGGGACATCCTCGGGCACTCCCGCAAGCTGATGATCTGGCTTCCCTGGCTCGCGATGATGGCGATCAGCGTCTTCGAGTACGCGTACGGCTCGGCGGAGGACACGCTGTCCCACGCGCACGGCTGGACGCAGTCGAACACGTTCTGGATCCTCAGCGTCTGGGTGTTCTTCCAGGCCGGCGTCGCCTTCCCGGCCGGCTGGTTACGCGAGAAGGGCCTCCTCACGGCCCGTCAGGCCATGTACGCGGGCTCCGCACTGTGTCTCGTGGGGTTCCTGGCCCTCTCGCACCTCGACGACGTCCTGCTGGCGATTGTGGGCTTCGGCGTGGTCGGCGGCATCGGGGCCGGGCTCGTCTACGCGACCTGCATCAACATGGTCGGCAAGTGGTTCCCCGAGCGGCGCGGGGCGCGGACCGGGTTCGTCAACGGCGGGTTCGCGTACGGGTCGCTGCCGTTCATCTTCGTCTTCAACTACGGGTTCGACACCGCGAACTACCACCGGGTACTGGACCTCATCGGCTGCTACATCATGATCGTCGTGTTCGGGTGCGCGTTCTTCTTCAAGGACCCGCCGAAGAACTGGTGGCCCGCCGACGTCGATCCGCTCGCGCACGCGGGCGCCGGGCCGGCCTCGGGGAGTCTCGCGAAGAACCCGCCCGCCGTACGGCAGTTCACCCCCAAGGAGGCCATCCGCACCGGCATGCTGCCCCTGATGTGGCTGTCCGTGGTGATGACCGCCGGTGTCTCGATCTTCGGCATCTCCTTCCAGGTCGACTACGCCAAGGAGGTCGGTTTCGGCCCGCTCGTCGCCGCCTCCTCGATGGGCGTCATGGCGGTCGTCAACGGCGTCGGCCGGGGTGTCGTCGGCTGGCTCTCCGACCGCTGGGGCCGCAAGTCCACCCTCGTCTTCGTCATCGTCGTCCTCGGCCTCGCCCAGTTCGGCGTCATCTGGGCGGGCGACGTCCGCAGCGAGGCCCTGTTCCTGTTCTTCGCGTTCCTCTCCGGGTTCGGCGGGGGCGCGTTCTACCCGCTGTTCGCCGCCCTCACCCCCGACTACTTCGGCGAGAACTACAACGCGACCAACTACGGCCTGGTGTACAGCGGCAAGCTGATCAGCGGGCTGTTCGGGGGCGGCCTCGGCTCCCTCGTCGTCGCCTCCTGGGGCTACGACGGGGCGTACGCGCTCGCGGGAGGCGTGTCGATGGTGGCGGCGGTGATCGCCCTGCTGCTGCGGCAGCCGGGCCGGGCCGCCGCACCGAGCGGGGTCGGCTGAGAGCGGGCCGGTGGACAGCACGCGCGCGTGGAGGCCGTTTCCGCCGTCCACGCGCGCGTGCGTGTGTGTCAGCGGCAGCGTCTGAGGGAGGCCAGGTTGTCGTAGCCGATGCGGGCGTACGTCAGGGACTGGGCGGGGTCGGTGGTGCTGGGGGCGTTGTCCTGTTCGACCATGGGGTTGCGGTAGGCGGGGTCGCCGATGCGGGAGAAGAACGTCGTGTAGTCGATGTCGCCGGTGCCGAAGGGGACCATGTCGTAACCCATGCCGTTGGTGGTGTTGACGGTGCCGTCCTTGGCGTGGAAGAGGGGGTAGCGGCGGCTGTTGCGGGCGACCAGGGCCGCCGGGTCGAAGACCTTCTCGCGGGTGGAGCCGTCGGGGGCGGTGTACGTGTGGAACTTGTACTGGGCGACGTGGGCCCAGAAGACGTCCAGCTCCAGCCAGACGAGCCGGGGGTCGGTGGCCTTGAGGAAGTACTCCAGTCTGCGGATGCCGGAGCTGCGGGTCGGCCTGCCCTGCGCGTCGAGGGGGCCGGAGTCGAGGAGGAAGCCGTAGGCGGCGTCGTGGTTGTGCGTGTACAGCTTGACGCCCGCGCGCCGGGCGATCGCGCCGAGGGCGTTCCACTTGTCGGCGGCGACGTCCCAGTCGGCCTTGTGGGAGCTGCTCGTGGGGTCGGCGCCGGTGCCCATGTGCCCCAGGCCGAGGATGTTCGCGATCTCCAGGTGCTTCTTGAACGTGTCCAGTTCGGCGGGCACGAGCGGCCAGGACGGCGGGATGTACCCGTGGTTGCCGCGGGCCCGCAGCCCGTACTCGTCGAGCCAGGACCGCAGCAGCCGCGCCCCCTGCACGGACTCCAGGTTCGCCCCGCCGGGCGCGTTCGCGTGCTGCCCGTACCCGGCGAACTCGACCTGCCGGTAGCCGAACCGGGAGAGCTGCTTGAAGACCTCGCGGAACCCGGAGGGCAGGTCGGAGGCGAGCGGGTCGCGGCCGGTGGCGTCGCGGACGGTGTACAGGATGAGGCCGCGCCGGTTGGCGGGCACGAGGGCGTCACGGCCGTGGCCGTGGCCGTGTCCCTGGCCTCTGTCGAGGTTCTGGGCGGCGGCCGGCGCGGCGCCGAGGACGGGGGCGGCTATCGCGGCGCCCGCGGCGGCGGTGCAGGTGCTGAGGAAGCGGCGGCGGCCGATGCCGAGGGTGCGGCGCAGGGCCTCGGCGGTGCCGGATTCGTCGTTGAACGCGGTCACGGTGTCTCGCTTTCGGGTCGGTTTTCGGGTCGGTTCCGGGTCGCTCTCGGGTCGGTGGTGCGGACTGTCCGACGGGGGGTGACGTATCGGTTCTCCGGCCGGTGACCTGGGGTTCGTCCGGCGGAGGGCGGGGGCTGCCCGACGGTCGGCGGACCCCGTTGTCAGTGGCGTGTGGTTACGTTGAGTCACGGCGGTCGAACGGGTCGGCTGCCGGGGCTCGGCCCGGGTCTCAGCAGGTCTCAGGGGAGTTCCTTGAGGCCCAGGCCGGTCAGGAGGTCGCGGGCCAGGGCCAGTTCGGCGGCGATGCCGTCGGCGAGCTGGGCGCGGGTGCGGGGCCGCAGCGCGGGAGGGAGGGTCTGCCAGGTGTAGGTCTCGACTTCGAGATGCCGGGTGAGCGGGTGCGGGCCGCCGACGAGGCGGGTCAGCGCGGCGCGCAGGACGGGGAGCGTGGAGGTGAGGGGCGCGGCGGGCGTCGCGTGCAGCGGGACGTGGAAGTGCGCGCGCCAGGGCGCCGTACGGGACAGGGCGTCGGTGGTGAGCGCTTCCGCGAGGTCGTCGGTGCCGGTGAGCAGGCCGGCCTCGGTGACCGTGCGGGTCTGGTGCAGGTAGCGGGGTTCCGCGAAGGCGGCGAGGGCCTCGCGGACGGCGGGGAGGTCGGGCCGCTCGGCGTGCAGGGCGGCGGAGAGCTGGGACTTGACGACGGGGACGCGGGCCGCGGCCAGGGCGTCCAGGGCGGTGTGCGGATCTTCGAAGGAGGTGGCGAGATGGCAGGTGTCGACGCAGATCCCGATGCGGGGGTGCGCGATCGCGGCGAGCGGGGCGAGGGCGTCGGCGGTGGTCTCGACGACGCAGCCGGGCTCGGGTTCGAGTCCGACGCGTACGGACCGGCCCGTCAGGTCCTCCAGCGCGTCGAGGCGTTCGGCGAGCGTGCGCAGCGCGGTGTACGCCTTGTCGCCGCGTTCCTCGTCCAGGCGGGTGCGCCAGGCCAGCGGCAGGGTGGAGACGCTGCCCTCGGTGACGTCGTCGGGCAGCAGGCCGGCGAGGACCCGCGCGAGGGCGGTGGTGTGGTCGAGGCGTTCGGGGTCGGCCCAGTCCGGCTGGTACACGCGGTACTTGACCTCGCCGGTGCCGAACCCGTCGTACGGGAAGCCGTTGAGGGTGACGACCTCCAGGCCCCGCCGGTCGAGGGCGGTGCGCAGGGTGCGCAGGGCGGACGGGTCGGTGTCCAGGGTGTGCGCGGCGTCCCGCGCGAGCCACAGGCCGATCCCGAGGCGGTCGCGGCCGAGGCGGCGCCGTACGGGCTCGCAGTGGTCGCGCAGTTGCGCGAGGACGCCGTCGAGGGTCTCGGCGGGGTGGACGTTCGTGCAGTACGCGAGGTGGACGGTGGAGCCGTCGGGGTGGCGGAAGCGCATCGGTCACTCCCCTCCGCGCAGCACGGAGTTGCCCTCGTGGGTGGGCTCGGGGGCGCCGGCGTCCAGGTCGAGCCGGCCGCTCGCGCCGTAGAACGCGACGGGGTTGCGCCACAGGACGCGGTCCACGTCGTCCTCGGTGAACCCCTCCCCGAGCATCAGGTCGGCGACCGCGCGCGTCTTGAGGGGGTCGCTCCTCCCCCAGTCCGCCGCCGAGTTGACGAGCATCCTGTCGAGGCCGTGGCGGCGCAGGAGGGTGACCGTGCGCTTCTCGTCCATCTTCGTGTCCGGGTAGACGGAGAAGCCGAGCCAGCAGCCGCTGTCCAGGGCCGCGGTGACCGTCGTCTCGTTCAGATGGTCCAACAGGACGCGCTCCGGGGGGAGTTCGGATTCACGCAGGACGTCGAGGGTGCGGTGCAGGCCCGCGAGCTTGTCGCGGTGCGGGGTGTGGACGAGGGCGGGCAGGCCGTGGTCGGCGGCGAGCTGGAGCTGCGCGGCGAGGGCGGTGTCCTCGGCGGGGGTCATGCTGTCGTAGCCGATCTCACCGACCGCGACGACGTGGTCCTTCGCGAGGTAGCGGGGCAGTTCGTCCAGGACGGGGGTGCAGCGCGGATCGTTCGCCTCCTTCGGGTTCAGGGCGATCGTGCAGTGGTGGGCTATGCCGTACTGGGCCGCGCGGAAGGGTTCCCAGCCGAGGAGGGCGTCGAAGTAGTCGTAGAAGGTCTGGGGGGAGGTTCGGGGCTGGCCGAGCCAGAAGGCGGGTTCGACGAGGGCGCGGACGCCGGCCGCGTGCATGGCCTCGTAGTCGTCCGTCGTGCGGGACGTCATGTGGATGTGGGGGTCGAAGAGGCGCATCACGGCTCCGTCCGTCGGGGGGCTTGGGCCGGGGGGGTCGGTGCTTGGGCCGGGGGCTGCGGTGGGGGGTTCGGCGGGAGGTTCGGCGCTTCCGCCGCGGGCTGCGGCGGGAGGTTCGGCGCTTCCGCCGCGGGCTGCGGCGGGAGGTTCGGTGCTTGTGTCGCGGGCTGCGGCGGGAGGTTCGGTGCTTGTGTCGAGGGCTTCGGTGGGGTGGGCTCTCGTTTCGGCGCCGGGGTTTCGGTCTTCGGTGCCGGCCCTGCCGGGTGCCGTGGCTGTTCGGGGCCGGGCCTCGGGGTCTCGGCCAGGGCGAGGACCCTGCGCAGGTCCGGTTGGACCGGGCGGCCCGCCGCGGTGCGTTCCGCCGCCTGGTCGCGGAGCATCCGCGCGAGCTCCGTGTCACCCCGGGCGCGGTCCTCCAGGCCGGCCACCTCGTCCACGGGGACGCCGGTGAACAGGCACTTCAGTACGGCGTGGCGCCAGGCGTGCGCGTCGAGGTGGCGGGCGGCGTACGGGCCCAGCGCGGCGGCGACGAGGGTCGTGTCGTTGGTCCGCAGGGCGTCCTCGACCAGGGGGAGGGCGTCGGGGGTGACGGTGAGGTGCGGGAGCGCGTGCAGGATCGCGCGGCGTTCGGGCGGGGTGGCGTGGGCGTACAGGCGGGTCAGGGCGGGGGTGTCGGGGTGGGCCGCGTGCAGGAGGAGGACCCGGGCGGCGTCGGCGTACCGGGGGCCGCAGCGGCGGGCGGCCTCGGTGAAGTGGCGTTCCCAGGAGGGGAGTTGGGTGAGGGCTTGGTTCAGCCAGGCGAAGGGGGTGGGGGGCAGGTGGGTGCGGAGGTGGTCGTGGAGCGTGGGGGGAGGGGTGTGGGCGGGGGACGGGGGGTCGGGGGTGAGGGGGTGTGCGGGGGCGGTTGGTTCGGCGGCGGTGGGGGTGCCGGGTACGGGTGGTTCGGTGGCGGTGGGGAGGTTTGCGGGGTCGCGGGGTTCGCTTGCGACATGGAGGTTTGCAGGCTCGCGGGGGTCGGCTGCGGTGGGGAGTTCGGTGGCCGGGTGGGGGTCGGGTTCGGGGGGTTTCGCTTCGGCTCGGGGGGCGGGGGGCGTTTCTTCGGCAGCGGAGAGCCCTGCGCCAGGGGGTACCGCGCCCGGGCGTGGGGCGGCTTCAGTGGTCGCCGGGTGGGGGGTGGGGGTGTTCTCGGAGGCCCGTGGGGACGACGGGCGGCGCGGGTGGGGCATCGGGGGGCCTCCTTCAGGGAGTGGCCGCGGATTCGAGGAAGGGGAGGGAGCGGATGGCCTGGTGAGGGCCCTCGTGGGAGTGGCGGGGGAGTTCGACGACCGTCAGGCCCCGGTAGCCACTCGCGGCGAGGGCCGCGAGGACGGACGGGAAGTCGATCTCGCCCTCACCGAAGGGGAGGTGCTCGTGGACGCCGCGCCGCATGTCCTCGATCTGGACGTGCCGCAGCCAAGGTGCGGCTTCCCGGACGCAGTCGGCGGGCGGGAGGGGTTCCAGGCACTGGCAGTGGCCGATGTCCAGGGTCAGACCCAGGTCGGCGGGGTCGTCCAGGAGGCCGCGCAGGTGGTGGAAGTCGGCGAGGGTGGCGAGCAGATGGCCCGGTTCGGGTTCGATCGCGAGGGGGACACCGGCGGTGGCGCTCCGCTCCAGGACGGGCGCGAGGCTCTCCGTGAGCCGCTTCCACGCCGTGTCGTCCGGGGTGGCCTCAGGGGGTACGCCGCTGAAGCAGTGCACGGCCTCCGCGCCCAGCTCCTCTGCGACGTCCACCGCGCGGATCAGCAGGTCGGTCCGGCGGGCACGGTCCTGTGGGTCGGCGTCGACCAGCGAGGGGCCATGCTTGCGGCGCGGGTCCAGGACGTAGCGGGCCCCCGTCTCCACGGTCACGGCCAGCCCGAGCACGTCGAGCCGGCGAGCCAGCCGCCGGGTACGGGTCATCAGGTCCGGCGCCAGGGGGTCGAGGTGCATGTGGTCGAGCGTCAGGCCGAGCCCGTCGTAGCCGAGGTCGGCGAGGAGGGCGAGAGCGTCGTCGAGCCTGAGGTCGGCGAGACCGTTGGTGCCGTAGCCGAAGCGGAGGGGGTGAGGGGCCGGGGGCCGGGCCTGGAGGGAGGCGTGCGGCGCGGGACGGGACTCGGAGGAGCGGGAACCCGGCGCGTTGCGGGACGCAAAGGAGCGGGACACGGAAGAACGGGAACCCGGCTCGCGGGGAGACCCGGAGGAGCCGGAGCCCTGCTCACTGCGGGACGCAGAGGAGCGGTCGCCCAGCTCGCTGCGGGACGCGGAAGAGCGGTCGCCCAGCTCGCTGCGGGACGCGGAAGAGCGGAACACGGAAGAACAGGAGCCCGGCTCGCTGAGAGCCCCTGGGGAGCGGAAACCCGGCTCACTGCGGGACACGGAGAAGGGGTCGCCCAGCTCGCTGGGAGACCCGGAGGTGCGGAAACCCGGCTCGCAGTGGGACGCGGAAAGGTGATCGCTTCCCGCCTGCGGCGCTCCACTCACCAGTTCCTCGGCACCGTACGCCCCACTGCCCGACTCGGCCCGGGCACTGGGGAGGTCACGACCCTCCGCCTGGGCCTCGCCCTCGGGCACGCGGCCATCGGCCGGCCTAGCCCCGCGCCTGCCCCCACAGCCACCGGCCACCCCGAGCGCGCCCTCGCGCACACCGCCCCTCCCCGCCCCTCGCACACCAACCACAGCCCCACGCCCCCCAACCCCGCTCACGCTCCCTCACCCCCTGCTTCGGACCCCCGCCCGACAGCACTGCCATCCACTCCCGTCCTCACGGCCCCCCGTCTAGCGGCATCACCATCCGCACCCGCCGCCATGGCTCCCTGCCCGACAGCATCACCATCCGCACCCGCACCCGCACCCGCACCCGCCTCCGCACCCGCGACCCCCTGCCCGGCACCATCGCCATCCGCACCCGCACCCGCACCCACAGCCCCCCGCCCGGCACCATCACCATCCATCCCCTCCGCCACGAACCCCCTCCCGGCACCATCCCCCTCCGCCCCCAACTCACCCGCGAACCGCACCAGTTCCCCCCACTGCTCCTCCAGCCCCGCAGCCGCCTCCCCCACCGGGTCCTTGAAGAAGAACGCCAGGGCGGGCAGTGGGCCGGAGAGGCCGCGTTCGTGGGCGCGTAGCGCGAGACGGGCGAGGTCGAGGACCAGAGGTGCGGCGAGGGCGGAGTCGCAGCCCTGCCAGGTCGTCTGGAGGGTCATCCGCGTGCCGAGGAAGCCGTCGAAGGCGATGTGGTCCCACGCGGTCTTCCAGTCGCCGAGGGCGGGTACGTCGTCGATGTGGACGCGGCCCTCGGGGGTCGTACCCAGCGTGTCGGCGAGGACCCTCTCCTTGCCCGCGTTCTTCGCGGCGGCGGCACCGGGATCGGCCAGCGCGGCACCGTCCCCACCGCCGAGGAGGTTGACGCCGGACCAGGAACGGACCTCCAGCGCACGCCGGTTGAACATCGGACCGAGGACGGAGCGCAGCAGGGTCTGCCCGGTCTTCCCGTCCCGCCCGGCATACGGCAGCCCGCGCGCCTCCGCGAGCCCCGCGAGCGCGGGGTGGTGCAGCCCCGTGGAGGGCGTGAAGTTGACGTAGGGGCAGCCGGCGCGCAGAGCCGCCGCCGCGTACAGCGAACTCGGCGGCAGGGCAGCGCCGTCGGGAGCCGCCTCGGTGGAGGCGACGTTCACGACGACCGCGCGGGCGAGCCCCCTGCGCCGTACGAACTCCTGGATGTCAGCGGCGAGAGCGGCAACGCACGCCTCGTCGCTCTCCAGCAGCCCGGAAGGACCTCCACCACCGGCGACGCCGTCACCGGGAACCGACGGCTCCCCCGCCTCGTACCCGCCACCGGCGTCGACACGTACGGCATCCACGCCACCACCGCCACCACGACCGGCATCGCCACCAGCACCAGCACCAGCCTCCCCCCGACCCCGCCCCATCCTGATCTCCCGCTCAGCGGCAGCCAGTTCGGCTTCCACCGCCGCCGCGAGCCCCGTCGGCAGCACCCCCTCCGCCGCCAGTTCCTCCGCCCGTTTCACGAGGGGGGTGTCCGAGATGTCGTGGCCCCCGAAGACCAGTGACGTCAGCGGCGGCAGGCCCGAGTCCGTGAACTCCGGTTTCTCCGTGACGAGTCCGGTCGGGGGACGCAGTCCGGCGGTCACGGCCGCGCAGCCCGCGACGGCGGTGGTGGCGACGGAGCCGCGTGCGCCGATCAGCCAGACGCCTACGTCGGGCATGGCAACCTCCTTGCGGTGTACGTGAGTTGCGAGGGACGGCGGGCGGGAGTCCGGCGTCTCCCGCCCGCCGCCGTTCAACGGCCCTCGGCGGGCAGTTCCTTGACGCGGATGTCGCGGAACGACACCTCGTCGGCGGGCCCGTGGTTCTGGAGCCCGATGTGTCCGTCGCGCAGGCTGCGCGCGGGGTCACGATTGGTGTAGTCGTTGATCCGCACGCCGTTGAGCCAGACGCGCAGCCGCTCGCCCTCCACCCGGATCTCGTACGTGTTCCACTCCCCCGGCGGATTCAGCGCGCGGTCGCGCTTCCTCAGGTCGGCGGACTTGAACCCGTACACGGCGCCGGTCGTCCGCGAGGGCACGTCGGTGGCGTCGATCTGCACCTCGTACCCGTGATCGACGGCCGACCAGGGGTCGTCGGAGGCCGGAAACCCCACGAACACACCGGAGTTGGAGTCGCCGGTCACCTTCCAGTCGAGCTTCAGCGAGTACGCGGAGAGGGCACGCCCCGCGTACCAGAGGAGCCCCATCCCGCCGGACGAGGTCCAGGTCCCGTCCGTGGAGCGGGTGAAGGAGCCGGGGCCGGCCTGCCTCCAGTCGCCGTCGGTGAGGCTCGTGTAGCCGCTCTCCGGACGGCAGTCGGCCTGGGCCGCGCCGATCGCGTACCGGATCCCGCCGAGCAGGTGCGCCCGGTAACCCGGGTCCGTGTACGACTCCTTGGTGTGTCCGGCGCCGGTGTAGAAGGCGCGGCCTCCCTGGTAGGTCTGGCACCAGGCGATCGGGTGATCGCCGTTCATGCCGCCGCCGGTGTAGGACGACTCGTCCAGGGATGCCAACACCCGTACGGACGAACGGGGGTTGGAGCGGTAGTCGTACCATTCGTCGGTGCGGTGCCAGGTCGGCGGGAGACCGGACGTCGCCGGGTGGGCGTGGTCCTCGACGACCATGTCGGCCGGCTGGATCGCCGGGTGGCCGCGGAAGTAGGCGCCGACGAGGCCGCCGTAGAACGCCCAGTCGTACTCGGTGTCGGCGGCTGCGTGGACGCCTACGTAGGCACCTCCTTTGTGTATGTACCGCTCGAACGCAGCCTGTTGGGGTTCGTCGAGGACGTTCCCGGTGGTGGAGAGGAAGACGACGGCGGCGTAGCGGCGGAGGTTCGCGGCGCTGAAGGCGCTCGCGTCCTCTGTCGCGTCGACCCTGAACTCGCCGCTGGAGGCGCCGAGTTCACGGATCGCGTTGATGCCGTCGGGGATGGAGTCGTGCCGGAAGCCGGCCGTCTTGGAGAAGACGAGGACGCGGGGCGCCGTATCGTCCGGGCGGGCCAGGGCAGTTGGTTCGGCGAGAGCGCCGAGGAGCAGGGTGGCGCCCGCGACCGCGCTCAGTGCGCGCATCATGGGGGCGTGCCTCTCAGTTGGTGGTGAAGGTGAAGTCGTCGATCTCGTACAGGGGTTGACCGCTGCGGCCCTTGAAGACGAGGTAGAGGGCGGTGGTCCCGCGCGGTGCCCTGGACAGCTTCGCGGTGACGTCCTGGTAGGTCTCCCAGCCGCCGGTCACCGGCACCTTGGCTTTCCCGAGGAGGGTGCCCCTGGCCGATCCCGCACGGATCTCCAGAGTGCCGCCGGCTCCGGCGGAGGCGACCCTCGCCGTGACCGACTTCGCGCCCCGCAGCGCGTACGGCGTGAACGAGATCCAGTCGCCGTTCTCGATGGCGCCGACGGTCTTCGCGCCGTTCGCGGACGTCCGCGAAGTCACCGTCACCCCACTGGAGTTGCCGTAGTGCTCGGCCTGCCGGTGCCGGGGCTGGAGGACGTTGCGGTCGTGCGAGGTGAGCGCGGCCTGGCCGCCGCCCCCGTTGTCCGTGTACTCGGCGTCGAGCACCCCGAAGATGTTGGCGTTCGGGTCGTGGCCGCCGTCGGCGCTGGTCTGGAGGGTGCCGGTGCAGCCGGTCGCGGAGGTGATCGGGTGGCCGTGGCTGTCGTGGCCGAGGATGAAGCGGACGGTGACCTTGGAGCAGTCGATCGCCTTGCCGTCCTCGGGGTCGGTGACCTTCACCGTGAACGGGATCGCGTCACCGAAGCTGAACAGCTGCCCGTCCTGGGGGGTTTGGATGACGACGGTGGGCGCGGTGTTGCCGACGATGACCTGGACGCTCGCGCTGCCGGTACGGCCGTCGGGGTCCTTCGCGGTCAACGTCGCCGTGTACGTGCCGTTCTTGCGGTACGTGTGCGACGGGTTCGCGGACGTCGAGGTCGCGCCGTCGCCGAAGTCCCAGCGGTAGGTGAGCGCGTCGCCGTCCTGGTCGGACGTCCCGGCCGAGGAGAACCTCACCTTCAACGGGGCTTGCCCCGATGTCCTGTTGGCGGCTGCCTGGGCCACGGGCGAGTGGCCGTCGGTCGCGTTCTCGATGCGGTACAGCGCGGAGTGCTCGTCGCCGCCGAACCAGGAGAGGCCGTAGTCGAGGACGTACAGCGCGCCGTCGGGGCCGAACGCCATGTCCATCACCTGGGTGCCGGACCAGGGGATGTCCTTGATGGACTGGACCGTGCCGTTCGCGTCGCTGGAGATGCGCTTGATCCAGCGGCGGCCGAACTCCCCGGCGAAGAAGTCCCCGTCGTACGCCTCGGGGAACTTGACCGGCGAGTCGAGGTTCGCGTCGTAGTGGTAGACCGGGCCGCCCATCGGGGACTCGGATCCGTCGCCGAACTCCGGTACGGAGGCGCCGTCGTAGGGAATCCACGCGGGCTGCGCCGGGGGCAGGTCGACGAGGCCCGTGTTGTGCGGGGAGGTGTTCTTCGGGGCGTTGCAGTCGAAGGCCGCGCCGGAGGTCTTCGTGGCGAAGTCGTACTGCTTGTACGCGTCGTTCGCGCCCGTGCAGTACGGCCAGCCGAAGTTGCCGGGGCCGGTGACGCGGTTGAACTCGACCTGCCCGGCCGGACCCCGGTTCGGGTCGGCGGCGCCCGCGTCGGGGCCGTAGTCGCCGATGTAGAGGTACCCGGTGGCCTTGTCGACGCTGAAGCGGAACGGGTTGCGCAGGCCCATCGCGTAGATCTCGGGCCGCGTCTTGGCCGTGCCGGGCGCGAACAGGTTGCCGTCGGGGACCGTGTACGAGCCGTCCGCGTTCACCTTGATACGCAGGATCTTGCCGCGCAGGTCGTTGGTGCTGCCGGCCGAACGCCGGGCGTCGAAGCCGGGGTTGCGGCCCTCGCGCTGGTCGATGGGGGTGAACCCGTCGGACTGGAAGGGGTTCGTGTCGTCGCCCGTCGACAGGTACAGGTTGCCGGCCGCGTCGAAGTCGATGTCGCCGCCGACGTGGCAGCACAGGCCGCGTGTGGTGGGGACGTCCAGGATCTGCTTCTCGCTGGCCGTGTTCAGGGTGCCGTCCGCGTTCAGCGTGAACCGGGAGAGGCGGTTGACCCCGTCGAAGGGCGCGAAGTCGGCGGCGGTGCCGGTCTCGGGGGCGTCGCCGGCCGGGGTGTTCAACTTGGGTGCGTAGTAGAGGTAGATGAAGCGGTTCGTGCTGAACTGCGGGTCGACGCCGATGCCTTGGAGGCCCTCCTCGTCGTGGGAGTAGACGTCGAGCTTGCCGCTCAGGCGGGTGTTGCCGGCCGCGTCCGTGAGGCGCAGTTCGCCGTCGCGGGAGGTGTGCAGGACAGAACGGTCCGGCAGGACGGCGAGCGACATCGGCTCACCGACCTCCGCCTCGCCCTTCGCGAGGGTGACCTGCTGGAAGTCCTCGGCGGCGGACGGTGCCGGGGCGGGGTCGTGGGCGACGGCTGCGCCGGCGACGGGTGAGGTCAGGCTGAGCGACGCCCCCGCGAGCAGGGCGCCGGTCGCCAGCGCGACGGCTTTGCGCAGCGCGGTACGTCTTCTCGGGGTGCGGTTGGTGGGGTCGTTCCCGTGCACGGGTGCCTCCAGGGTGGTGCGGGCGGGTGCGTACGCCGGGATGCGCCGTCATCCCGGAGCGGGGAGTGCGGGGCCGGCTGCGGGGTGACGCGGCCGGCCCGGACAAGACGAGTGGATCGGTGGATCGGTGGGTGAGTGGCTGAGTGGCTCGCTGGTCGAGTGGCTCAGCCACTCCTGCCGGTGCGGTGGCTCGGTGGCCGAGTGGCTCAGCCACTCCTGCCGGTGCGGTGGCTCGCTGGCCGAGTGGCTCAGTGGCCAAATGGCTCAGCCACCGCCCCCCTCCACCCAGCCCACCTCACCCCCCTCAGCTGGAGAACGCCGCATCGAACGAACTCGACGGCGGCTCGAAGTCGAACCCCTTCAAGCGGGCCAGCGCCTCCGGCGCCCCCTGGAGCCGGTCCATCCCGGCGTCCTCCCACTCGACGGAGATCGGCCCCTGATAGTCGATGGACCGCAGCATCCGGAACACGTCCTCCCAGGGAACGTCCCCGTGCCCGGCCGACACGAAGTCCCACCCACGCCGGGGGTCGCCCCACGGCAGGTGCGACCCGAGCCGCCCGTTGCGCCCGTCCAGCCGCTTGCGCGCCTCCTTGCAATCCACGTGGTAGATCCGGTCCCGGAAGTCCCAGAGGAACCCGACGGGATCGAGGTCCTGCCACACGAAGTGCGAGGGGTCGAAGTTGAGCCCGAACGCGGCCCGGTGCCCGACGGCCTCCAGCGCGCGATGGGTGGTCCAGTAGTCGTAGGCGATCTCACTGGGGTGCACCTCGTGCGCGAACCGCACCCCTTCCGCGTCGAAGACGTCCAGGATCGGGTTCCACCGCGCGGCGAAGTCCTCGTACCCCCGCTCGATCATCGCCTCGGACGCGGGCGGGAACATGGCGACGAGGTGCCAGATCGCGGACCCGGTGAACCCGATGACGGTGTCGACCCCGAACGCGGCGGCGGCCCGCGCCGTGTCCCGCATCCGCTCGGCGGCCCGCTGCCGTACGCCCTCGGGGTCGCCGTCCCCCCACACGTCGCCGGGCAGGATCGCCTGGTGCCGCTCGTCGATGATGGCGTCGCAGACGGCCTGCCCGACCAGGTGGTTGGAGACGGCCCAGCACTTCAGGCCGTATTTGTCGAGGAGTTGGCGCCGGGACTCGATGTACGAGGGATCGGCGAGGGCCTTGTCGACCTCGAAGTGGTCGCCCCAGCAGGCGAGTTCGAGTCCGTCGTAGCCGAAGTCGCGGGCGAGCCGGCAGACCTCCTCCAGGGGAAGGTCGGCCCACTGTCCGGTGAACAGGGTGAACGGGCGCGGCATGCTCGGGCCTCCTCAGTTGACCGGGGTGTAGACGGAGTTCTTCTCGGCGCTCTCCTCGACCGCCGCGAGCACCCGCTGCACCTGGAGCCCGTCGGCGAACGACGGTTCGGGGGCGCGGAGTTCGGCGACGGCGTGGACGAGGTCGCGGGCCTGGTGGACGAAGGTGTGCTCGTAGCCCAGTCCGTGTCCCGGGGGCCACCAGGCGCCGAGGTAGGGGTGGTCGGGTTCGGTGACGAGGATGCGGCGGAAGCCGCCCTCGGTGTCGGGCAGCGTGCCGTCGTGGAACCAGAGTTCGTTGAGCCGCTCCAGGTCGAACCACAACGAGCCCTTCTCGCCGTTGAGTTCGATGCGCAGGGCGTTCTTGCGGCCGGTGGCGTAGCGGGTGGCCTCGAAGGAGGCGAGGGCACCGGAGGCGAACCGCCCGGTGAACAGGGCGGCGTCGTCGACGGTGACGGTCCCCGTGCCCGAGGAAGTGCCCCCGGCGGACAGGCCGCTCGTGGCGCCACCCGGCAGCGGACGTTCCCGGACGAACGTCTCGGTCAGCGCCGACACCCCGGCGAGCCGCTCCCCCGCCAAGTACTGGGCGAGATCGACGATATGGGCACCGAGGTCCCCCAGCGCCCCCGACCCGGCCAGCTCCTTCCGCAACCGCCAGGTGAGCGGGAACTCCGGGTCGACGAGCCAGTCCTGAAGGTACGTCACCCGCAGGTGGCGCAGCCTGCCGAGCCGGCCCGCGTCCACCAGCTGCCGGGCGAACGCGGTCGCGGGAACCCGGCGGTAGTTGAACCCGACCATGGCCAACTGCCCGCGCCCGTACGCCTCTTCGGCGGCGCGGACCATGCCCTCGGCCTCTTCGACGGTGTTCGCGAGGGGCTTCTCGCACAGCACGTGCTTGCCGGCCGCGAGGGCCGCGAGGGCGATCTCGGCGTGGCTGTCGCCGGGGGTGCAGATGTCGACGAGGTCGATGTCGTCGCGGGCGATCAGCTCGCGCCAGTCGGTCTCGGCGGACTCCCAGCCGTGCCGGTCCGCGGCCTGGCGTACCGCGTCCGGGTCGCGCCCGCAGATCGCGGCGAGGACCGGGGTGAGGGGGAGGTCGAAGACCCGGCCGACGGTGCGCCAGCCCTGGGAGTGGGCGGCGCCCATGAAGGCGTAGCCGACCATGCCGACGCGCAGCGGCGGCTTCCCCGGTTCCGCGGCCGACTCCCTCGGCTCCTGCGGCTGTTCCATGCGGTGGTCCTCCTCGTCGTGGTGCGCGCGGTGGGGGGATGCGGGCCGGGCCGCTCCCCTGGGCCCGGCCGGTTCTGTCACCTGAAGCCGGTGGGCAGGTACTGGTCGACGTTGGTCTTGTCGACGACGGCGGAGTACAGGGTGATCGAGGCGGGGATCTCGAACTCGGCGAGTCCGCCGACGCCCTTGCCCTGGCCGAGGGCGCGGGCGAGGTCGATCGCGGAGGCGGCCATCGTCGGCGGGTACAGGACGGTCGCCTTGAGGACGCCGTTGTCCTGCTTGATGGCCTGCATCGCGGAGAGCGCGCCCGCGCCGCCGACCATGAGGAAGTCGTCGCGCCCGGCCTGCGAGACGGCGCGCAGGGCGCCCACGCCCTGGTCGTCGTCGTGGTTCCACAGGGCGTCGAACTGGGGCTGGGCCTGGAGGAGTTGGGCCATCTTGGCCTGTCCGGACTCGACGGTGAAGTCGGCCGCCTGGCGGGCCACCTTGCGGATGCCCGGATAGTTCTTCAGGGCGTCGTCGAAGCCCTGGGTGCGCTGGCGGGTCAGCTCCAGGTTGTCGATGCCGGCGAGTTCGACGACCTTCGCGTTCGCCTTGCCCTTGAGTTTCTCGCCGATGTAGCGGCCGGCGTTGAAGCCCATGCCGTAGTTGTCGCCGCCGATCCAGCAGCGGTACGCCTGGGGGGTGTTGAAGATCCGGTCGAGGTTGACGACGGGGATCCCGGCGCGCATCGCCTTGAGGCCGACCTGGGTGAGGGCCTTGCCGTCGGCGGGCAGGATGACGAGGACGTCGACCTTCTTGTTGATGAGGGTCTCGATCTGCCCGATCTGCTGGGCGGTGTCGTTGGAGCCCTCGGTGATCTCCAGCGTGACGTCGGAGTACTTCTGGGCGCGCTTCTTGGCCTGGTCGTTGATCGCGTTGAGCCAGCCGTGGTCGGCCTGGGGCCCGGCGAAGCCGACGGTGACCTGTTTGCCGGGCTTGTCGTCGGCGGCGGGCTGTCCGCTGTCAGCGGCCTGGTCCTTGTCGTCGCTCGCCTCGTTGCTGGTGCAAGCGGTGAGGACGGCGGCGGCCGAGACGGCGGCGCTCCCGAGGAGCAGCCCTCTGCGGCTGGGGATGTGTGCCATGGCGGTGAGAACCTTTCCTCAGGTCGCGTTCGCGGTTCGGCGCTGGACGAGGACTGCGGCGACGATGATCGCGCCCTTGGCGATCTGCTGGACGTCGGTCTGGAGGTTGTTCAGGGCGAAAATGTTGGTGATCGTGGTGAAGATCAGGACGCCGAGGACGGAGCCGACGATGGTGCCACGCCCCCCGCTGAGCAGGGTTCCGCCGATGATGGCGGCGGCGATGGCGTCGAGCTCGTACAGGTTGCCGTTGGTGTTCTGGCCGGAGCCGGACAGGATGATCAGCAGGAACGCGGCGATCCCGCAGCACAGCCCGGACAGCAGGTAGAGGTAGAGGCGCTGGCGCCGTACGTCGATGCCGGCGAGCCGCGCGGCCTCGGGGTTCCCGCCGACGGCGACGGCCCGGCGCCCGAACGTGGTCCGGTTCAGCAGCAGCCAGCCGACGACCGTCACGAACGCGAACACCAGGACGAGCGGCGGAATGCCGAGGACGTAGGAGTCGCGTTCGCCGAGGTCGAGGATGCCGGAGATGGTGACGATCTGGGTCTGCCCGTCGGTGATCTGGAGGGCGAGTCCGCGCGCCGAGGCGAGCATGGCGAGGGTCGCGATGAACGGCACCATCCCGCCGTAGGCGATGAGCACCCCGTTGACGAGTCCGCAGCCGAGGCCGACGAGGACGGCGGTGAACAGGACGCCGGCGAAGCCGTACTCCTGGGTGGCGACGGTGGTCGCCCACACCGAGGAGAGGGCGACGATCGCGCCGACGGACAGGTCGATGCCGCCGGAGATGATGACGAAGGTCATGCCGACGGTGACGACACCGATCACCGACGCCTGGGTGAGGACGAGTTGGAGGTTGCGGGTGTCGAGGAACTCGTCGGGCTTGGTGATCCCGCCGATGGCGATCAGGACGGCGAGGACGCCGACCAGGGAGAGCGTACGGACGTCCGCGCGGACCAACACGGCGCGCCAGCCGGGGTGTTGATCGAGTGCGGGCACCTTGTCGGCGCTGTCCCGCGGCGGGGAGACGGGCTGCGTCATGACGCGGGGCTTCCTTCCATGACGAGGTCGAGGACACGGTGTTCGTCGAGTTCGCGGGCGGGGGCGGTGTGCACGACCCGGCCCTCGCGCAGGACCAGGACGCGGTCGGCGAGGCCGAGGACTTCGGGCACCTCGCTGGAGACGAGCAGCACGGCGAGCCCTTCGTCGGCCAACCGCCGTACGACGGCGTAGAGTTCGGCGCGCGCTCCGACGTCGACGCCGCGGGTCGGCTCGTCGAGGAGGAGTACCTTGCAGCCGCGCAGCAGCCAGCGGGCGAGGACCGCTTTCTGCTGGTTGCCGCCGGAGAGGGTGCGCACGGCGGCGGACGGGTTGTCGGGGCGCAGGGAGAGTTCGCGGGTCGCGGCGCGGGCGGCGCCCTGTTCGGCGGTGCGGTCGATCCAGCCGGCCCGCGCGAAGCGGGAGAGGGTGGAGACGGAGACGTTGCGGGTGACGGACTGGAGCATCAGCAGGGCCTGCGCCTTGCGTTCCTCGGGGGCGAGCCCGAGCCCGGCGCGGACGGCGGCGGGTACGCTGCCCGGCCTCAACTGCCTGCCTTCGACGAGGACGTGACCGGCCGTCGGTTTGCGGGCGCCGTACACGGTCTCCAGGATCTCGGAGCGCCCGGAGCCGACCAGGCCCGCGAGTCCGAGGATCTCCCCGGCCCGCACCTCGAAGTCGACGGGCTCGAACTCGCCGTCCCGGGCGAGCCCGCGCACTTCGAGCACCGGAGTCCCTGACGGTGCGTCAACGGGCCGTTCGGGAAAGACGTATTCGACGTTGCGGCCGGTCATCAGCGCGACCACGTCACTCGTGGGCGTCGACTCGGCGGGCAGCCCTCCGGCGACCGCGCGGCCGTCCTTGAGGACGGTCACCCGGTCCCCGATCCGGCGGATCTCCTCCAGCCGGTGCGAGATGTAGACGACGGCGACCCCGTCGGCGGTGAGGTCGGCGACGATCCGGAACAGGTTGTCGACCTCGTCCGGGTCGAGCGCGGCGGACGGCTCGTCCATCACGATGAGCCGTACGTCGTGCGAGAGGGCCCGGGCCATCGACACGATCTGCCGCTGGGCCGCCGACAACTCCCCGACCAGCTTCCCCGGCTGGACCTCCGGATGGCCAAGTCGCTTGAGCAGGGCGGCGGTCGCCGCTTTCGCCGACCTGGAGCGGACGACGAACCCGGCGGCCGTCGGCTCGTGGCCCAGGTAGACGTTCTCGGCCACCGACAGGTGCTCGACGAGGTCGAGTTCCTGGTAGATGGTCGCGATGCCGAGGCGCATCGCGGCGATCGGGGAGCGCAGCGTGACCTCCTCGCCGCGCCAGCGGATCGTGCCGCCGTCGGGCTGGTGGGCGCCGGCCAGGATCTTGATGAGCGTGGACTTCCCCGCGCCGTTCTGGCCGAGCAGACAGTGCACTTCACCGGCCTGGACGTCGAGGTCGACGCCGTCCAGGGCCCGGACGCCGGGGAACGACTTGGTGATGCCGGACATGCTGAGCAGCGGTGCTTGAGGTGCCATGGTGGATCCCCTCGGCGGGCGGTGCGGGCCGGTGTCAGGGCGTGGCGGAACTCCCGGACGGGTGAACTCCGTTACTGGACATGCCGGTTGAGCGATTACGGCGGAGTGGTCACGGCAGAACGGGAGCGGCGCTGTGCAGAGGGGCGGCGGACGCCGCCTACGCGGGAGAGAACAGGTGGTCGCTGATCAGCCGGGCCGCGCCGATGACTCCGGCGGCGGGACCCAACTCCCCCAGGACGATGGGCAGGTTGCCGGTCGCCAGGGGCAGCGACTGGCGGTAGACCTGGGTACGGATCGCGGCGAGCAGGTTGTGGCCGAGGCCGGTCACCCCGCCGCCGATCACCACCAGGCCGGGGTTGAAGAAGGAGACGAGCCCGGCGATGACCTGCCCCACCTGGCTCCCCCCTTCACGGATCAGGTCGAGCGCGGTGGTGTCCCCGGCGACCGCCGCCGCGGCGACGTCCGCGCCGGTCAGCGTGCCGCTCACCGCGAGCCGCTCGGCGAGTTCGGCGGACAGCCCCTGCCGCGCCGCCTCCATCGCGTCCCGGGCCAGCGCCGCGCCGCTGAAGTGGGCCTCCAGGCAGCCCCGGTTCCCGCAGGCGCAGGGCCTGCCGTCCGGTACGGCCCGGATGTGACCGATGTCGCCGGCGCTGCCGGTCGTACCGCGGTAGACCTGGCCGCCGACGACGATGCCGCAGCCGATGCCGGTGCCGATCTTGACGCAGAGGAAGTCGGCGACGGACCGGGCGACCCCGGCGTGCTGCTCCCCCATCGCCATCAGGTTCACGTCGTTGTCGACCATCACCGGGCAGCCGAGTTCCTGGCTGAGCGCCTCCCGTACGGGGAAGCCGTCCCAGCCCGGCATGATCGGCGGCGCCACGGGGACGCCCTCGGGGAAGCGGACCGGGCCGGGGACGCCGATGCCCGCGCCGTCGATGCCGTCGGCGAGGCCGGTGGCCCTCAACTTGGCGGTCATGGCGAGGACTTGCTCGAAGACCGCGACGGGTCCCTCGCGGACGTCGAGCGGTTGGTTGAGGTGACCGAGCGTCTCCAGCTCGGCGTTGGTGACGGCGACGTCGACCGAGGTCGCGCCGATGTCGACGCCCAGGAAGCGCAGTTCGGGGTTGAGGCGCACGTTGTGCGAGCGCCGTCCGCCCCGGGAGGCAGCGAGGCCGTCGGCGACGACCAGTCCGGTCTCCAGGAGCCGGTCCACCTCCACGGCCAGCTTCGACCGGGAGAGGTCGACCTGGTCGCCGAGCTGGGCCCGGGAGCTCTGGCCGCCGTCCCGCAACAGGTGCAGCAGCCTGGCCTGATGGGCGTTCGCGGGCCGTGCCGTCATCCGTCTCACGTGCCCCTCCCCGCCTCACGTCGGCCGTCCGTTCGTGCTTTCGAAGGGAACGTAGCAGCGGGCGCCGAAGCTGGGAAGAAGTTGTGCGGGAATTACCGCCGACTTTCTCCACTCACAGGACAAAGATCGGTGCGAGATCGTCCGCCGGTTCCGAAGAGGGGGAAATGTCCGGGGAGTTGGCTACGCTGATGGCCCATCGCATACAGCTGATGGCCCATCACATACAGGGGGCGCGCGCATGACGCAGGGGACGGGCGAGGAGCCGGGGTACGCGATGGCGCTGGCGAACGCGTCGTACGACTGGTACCGCGAGGCCGCCACGAAGGCCCGGAAGTACTACCGGATCTCCGAGTGCCTCCAGATCGTGTTCGGCGCCGCGATCCCCGTGGCGGCCGTCCTCTCCCCCGGCGACGCCAAGGTCCCCGCGGTCCTGGGCGGGCTGGTCGTCGTCCTCACCGGGCTGCGCTCGGTCTTCCACTGGCAGGACGACTTCCTGCGCTTCAGCCAGGCCCGCGAGGCGATCGAGGCGGAGCGCAGGCTGTACCGGACGGGCGGCGAACCGTACGACGAACCGGCGTCCAGGGACCGGCGGTTGGCGGCGGCGGTGACCAGGGTGGAGCAGCAGGAGATGGGCGTGTGGGTCCAACTGGCCAGCACGCGCGAGGAGTAGCCACCCCCGGCCCCGCCCGGCCGCCCCGGTCCCTTCCCCGCGCCCCGGCCCTTTCCCCGCGCCCCTACTTCTCCCGCTCGTGGTACGACCGCCGCGTGTGCTCCGTGTGCTCCCGCATCAACCGCGTGGCCCGCTCCTCGTCCCGCTCCGCGATCGCCGCGATCAACTCCCGGTGTTCGTCCCAGGACTTGCGCCCCCGCTGCCGCGCTATCGGCGTGTAGTACCACCGCACCCGCCGGTCGACCTGCGCCGCGAGCCCCGCGAGGACCGTGTTGCCGGCCAGGTCCATGATGACCGCGTGGAAGCGGGCGTTGAGGGCGACGGCCGCGTCCACGTCGTCGCGGGCGACCGCGTCGAGGCCCTGTTCGTGGATGTCCCGCAGCTCCGCGAGCCCCGCGTCGGTCGGCTGCGCGGCGGCGAGCCGGGCCGCCTCGGCCTCCAGCAGCGTGCGTACCGTGAGGAGTTGGTCGGCCTCCTCCTCCGTGGGCTCGTGCACGAACGCCCCTTGCGCGGGCCGCAGGTCCACCCACCCCTCGGTGTTCAGCCGCTGCAACGCCTCCCGCACGGGCTGGCGCGAGACCCCGAGGTGCCCGGCGAGTTCGCTCTCGACGAGGTGCTGGCCGGGCCGCAGCGCGCGCGTGATGATCAGTTCGAGCAGCGCCTCGTAGACGCGGTCCCGCAGGGGCCCGGGCCGCTCCAGCCGGGGCACCGAACCGTGCGGCAGTCCAGACGTCAACATCGCGTCCCCTCCTGGGCAGCGCCCCAAGCATCACGCGCCTGCATCGGAGAGCCAGTATCGATTGTCTTTCGTCTACAGTCTACGGCGCGAAACGGCCCGCCCCGAGGCCGCGAACCCGCCACGAGCACCCATCAGGCACCCGCTACGGGCACCGCACCCCACAGGCACCACCCCCCTACGGGCACCGCACCACCTGCCCCGCGTACGACAGGTTCCCCCCGAACCCGAACAGCAGCACCGGATCCCCGCTGGAGATCTCCCCCCGCTCCACCAGCTTCGAGAACGCCAGCGGAATGCTCGCGGCGGACGTGTTCCCGGACTCGACGACGTCCCGCGCGACCACCGCGTTCACCGCCCCGATCTTCTCCGCGAGCGGCTCGATGATGCGCAGGTTGGCCTGGTGCAGCACGACGGCCGCGAGGTCGGCCGGCGCGAGCCCGGCGCGTTCGCAGGCCTGCCGGGCGAGCGGCGGCAGCTGGGTCGTGGCCCACCGGTAGACGCTCTGCCCCTCCTGCGCGAACCGCGCGGGCTGCCCCTCGATGCGCACGGCGTGCCCCATCTCCGGCACCGACCCCCACAGCACCGGCGAGATCCCGGCCTCCTCGGACCGCTCGACGACGGCGGCGCCCGCCCCGTCCCCGACGAGGACGCAGGTCGTGCGGTCGGTCCAGTCGGTGACCTCGGACATCTTGTCGGCGCCGATGACCAGCGCCCGGCTCGCGCCACCGCCGCGCACGATGTGGTCGGCGGTGGCCAGCGTGTGGGTGAACCCGGCGCACACGACGTTGAGGTCCATCGCGGCGGGCCCGGGGATGCCGAGGCGGGCGGCGACCCGGGCGGCCATGTTGGGCGAGCGGTCGACGGCCGTGGACGTCGCGACGAGCACGAGGTCGATGTCGCCCGGGCCGAGCCCGGCGGCGGCGAGGGCCTTGGCGGCGGCGTGCGCGGCGAGTTCGTCGACGGGTTCGTCGGGGCCGGCGATATGGCGGGTGCGGATGCCCACCCGTGACGAGATCCATTCGTCACTGGTGTCGACCATGCCCGCCAGCTCCGCGTTCGTGAGCAGCCTGGCGGGCTGATAGTGACCGACGGCGGCGATGCGAGAGCCGTTCATCTGGGGTCCCCTCGTGGCCTTGGGTAGCGGGATTCCCCAGTCTGGTCAGTGACTCACGGGTAGGCGGGCAGGTGAAGCGACAGGAAACGGGCGCACCTGTTGTCAGCTTCCCTCACAACTGCGGCGCCCCAAGGCTCTACTAGCCGGTAAACAGCTTCGTGGCCTTCTGTACCAGCTCGTACAGGCCATAGGCCAGCGGCGCCCCCACCCACACCCAGGCGAAGACGATCAGCGGACGCCGGTCAGGCGGACTCTGCTCGGACATCGGCGGCCTCCTTGGGAGCGGCCGTCACATGGTGACGGGGGTGGACGGGGCGGACCAGCTCGTTGGCGACGAAGCCGACGGCGAGCAGGCCGATCATGATGAACAGGGAGACGGTGTAGAGGGAGGCGCCGTCCTTGCCGGCCTCCTCCTGCCGGTCGGCGATCCAGTTGACGATCAGCGGACCGAGGACGCCGGCCGTCGACCAGGCGGTGAGCAGCCGCCCGTGGATCGCGCCGACCTGGTAGGTGCCGAACAGGTCCTTCAGGTACGCGGGGATCGTGGCGAACCCGCCGCCGTAGAAGGAGAGGATGACCAGCGCGCAGACCACGAACAGCGGCTTCGAGGAGTCGCCGAACGTCGCGATCAGGGCGTACATCAGCGCGCCGGCGCCCAGGTACACGCGGTAGATGTTCTTGCGGCCGATCAGGTCGGACGCCGACGACCAGCCGATGCGGCCCGCCATGTTCGCGGCCGACAGCAGCGCCACGAACCCGGCGGCGGCCGTGGCGGTGACCGTCTGCGAGGTGTTCGCGAAGAAGTCCGTGATCATGGGCGCGGCCTTCTCCAGGATGCCGATCCCGGCGGTCACGTTCATGCACAGGACGACCCACAGGCACCAGAACTGCGGGGTCCGCACAGCGCTGCTCGCGGAAACCTGCGGCCCCGAGACAGCGACGGAGACCGCCGACGCCGTCTCCGCCGGCCTCGGCACCCGTACGAGCAGCACGCCGAGCGTCATGAACACCGCGTACGTCAGCCCGTGGACGAGGAACGCGAGCGCGATGCCCTCGCTGTCCCTGCCGAACGACTCCAGCATCTGCGCCGACCAGGGCGAGGCGATCAGCGCGCCGCCGCCGAAGCCCATGATGGCGATGCCCGTCGCCATGCCCGGCCGGTCCGGGAACCACTTGATCAGCGTCGACACCGGGGAGATGTAGCCGATGCCGAGCCCGATCCCGCCGATGAACCCGTACCCGAACACGATCAGCCAGTACTGCTCGGTCGCGGCGCCCAGCGCGGAGACCAGGAACCCCGTCGAGAAGCAGACCAGCGCGACGGTCATCGCCCAGCGCGGCCCGTTGCGTTCGACGAGGGTGCCGCCGAACGCGGCGGACAGGCCCAGCATCACGATGGCGAGCTGGAACGGCAGCGCGCTCTGTGTCCCGCTGAGGTCCAGCGCGGACTCCAGCGCCGGCTTGAACACGCTCCAGGCGTACGCCTGGCCGATCGAGAGGTGTACGGAGAGGGCGGCCGGGGGAACGAGCCAGCGGCTCCAGCCGGGCGGCGCGATGGGGGGACTCATGAATCCGGAACCGTAGGAATCTTCCGGCCACTTGAGAAGGCACTGAGTCGACCGTATGCGGTGAGCGGTATGCACCGAGCGCCGAACGGTCGGACCGATCGTTCCGCCCCGCGGGGGCCCTGCGGGACAATGAACGGCATGGGACGAGTCACCGAACGCCGCAGAGTGGTCCGTATCCGGGACGGGGCCGTGTCCACGCGCGCAGACACGCTGGTGGCGGAGGAGCCGCTGGAGATCCGCCTCGACGGCAAGCCCCTGGCGATCACCATGCGCACCCCGGGCGACGATTTCGCGCTGGCCGCGGGTTTCCTGGTGAGCGAGGGCGTCCTGGCGCACGCGGGGGATCTCCAGAACATCGTGTACTGCGCGGGCGCGACCGTCGACGGCGGCAATTCGTACAACGTCGTCGACGTCCGCACCACCCCCCAGGTCGTCGTACCGGACATCACGCTCGAACGGAACGTCTACACGACGTCGTCGTGCGGCCTGTGCGGGAAGGCCAGCCTCGACGCGGTACGGACGACCGCGCGCTGGCCCATCTCCGACGACCCGCCGGTCCGGATCGGCGTCGACCTGCTGGCCGCGCTGCCCGACCGGCTGCGGGAGGCCCAGCGGGTCTTCGACCGCACGGGCGGTCTGCACGCCGCCGCCCTCTTCAGCGACCAGGGTGAACTCCTGGACGTCCGCGAGGACGTGGGCCGGCACAACGCGGTCGACAAACTGGTGGGACGCGCCCTCCAGAACGGCGGTCTGCCGCTGTCCCGCAGTGTTCTGCTGGTCTCGGGGCGCGCGTCGTTCGAGCTGGCGCAGAAGGCGGTGATGGCGGGGATCCCGGTGCTGGCGGCGGTTTCGGCGCCTTCTTCCCTGGCGGTGGATCTGGCCGAGGAGACGGGGCTGACGCTGGTCGGGTTCCTGCGGGGGAAGTCCATGAACGTGTACGCGGGGGCGGAACGGGTCGAGACGGCGGGCGTCGCGCACCTGTCATAGCCCTACCGCGCCTCGATCCGGGGCCGGGCGCGATCGGACGACACGACCGCGCTCTCCTCCGGAGCCTCCTCCGCGACCTCGTCCGCGACCTCGTCCCTGGACCGCCGCTTGGCGATCACCGCGCACACCATCAGCTGCATCTGATGGAACAGCATCAACGGCAGCACGGCGAGGGATGCCTGCGCCCCGAACAGCACGCTGGCCATGGGCAGCCCCGACGCCAGGGACTTCTTGGAGCCCGCGAACTGGATCGCGATCCGGTCCGCGCGGCCGAAGCCGAGCGCTTTGCCGCCGTACCAGGTGAGCGCCAGCATCACCGCGAGGATCACGGCCTCGACGACGAGCAGCGCCCCGAGCCGCCCGGGGCTCACCTGGTGCCAGATGCCCCGGACCATGCCCTCGCTGAACGCGGAGTAGACGACCAGCAGGATCGAGCCCCGGTCGACGAGTCCGAGGACCTTCTTGTGCCGCGTGATGAACCCCCCGATCCAGCGCCGGGTCAGCTGCCCGGCGAGGAACGGCACGAGGAGCTGGAGGACGATCTCCAGCAGGGAGTCCGCCGAGAAGCCGCCGCCCGCGCTGCCCAGCAGGGTGGCCGCCAGCACGGGCGTCAGGACGATGCCGATCAGGGAGGAGAAGGAGCCCGCGCAGATGGCCGCCGGGACGTTGCCGCGGGCCATCGAGGTGAAGGCGATGGAGGACTGGATCGTCGAGGGGACCAGGGTGAGGAAGAGGACGCCCTGGTAGAGGGGGTGCGTCAGGATCGTCGGGACGAGCGCGCCGGTCGCGAGGCCCAGCAGCGGGAAGATCACGAACGTACAGGCCAGGACGGTGCCGTGCAGCCGCCAGTGCCGCAGGCCGTCCAGCGCCTCGCGGGTCGAGAGGCGGGCGCCGTACAGGAAGAAGAGGAAGGCGATGGCGCCGGTGGAGAAGCCGGAGACCGTGTCGGCGGCCGTTCCGCGGGCCGGGAGCAGCGCCGCGAGGCCCACGGTCCCCAGGAGGAGAAGGATGTAGGGGTCGATCGGCATCCGGCTGGGCCATCGCAGGCGTTTCACTGTGCTCCACGTGCGCGTTCGTAGGTGCTGTCCGTACAGAGAACGAGGGCGCAACCGCCCCTCTCCATGCTGCTCCCTCCGCCCGTGATCGGGAATCCGCCATACGGCACTCACTGTTATCGCGTCCGGCGATAACCACTACCCTGGACCCCATGTACGACCCGTCCCACCTGCGTACCTTTCTCACCGTCTCGCAAACCCTCAGCTTCACGCAGGCCGCCCGGCGGCTCGGGCTGCGTCAGTCGACCGTCAGCCAGCACGTACGCCGTCTGGAGGACGCGGTCGGCCGCACCCTGTTCAGCCGGGACACGCATTCCGTCGAGCTGACGGAGGACGGCGAGGCGATGCTCGGCTTCGCGCGGCGCATCCTCGCGGTGCACGAACAGGCGACCGCGTTCTTCACGGGCACGCGGCTGCGGGGCCGGCTCAGGTTCGGCGCGTCGGAGGACTTCGTGCTGACCCGGCTGCCGGAGATCCTGGAGGGGTTCCGGTACGAACATCCCGAGGTGGACCTGGAGCTGACGGTCGAGCTGTCCGGCACCCTGCACGAGCGGCTGGCCGCCGGGAAGCTGGACCTGGTCCTCGCCAAGCGGCGCCTGGAGGACCCGCGGGGTGAGCTGGTCTGGCGCGACGAGCTGGTGTGGATCGGCGCCGAGCGGCTCAGGCTCGACCCGGAGCGCCCCGTACCGCTGATCGTCTACCCGCCGCCCGGCATCACGCGCGCGCTCGCGCTGGAGGCGCTGGAGCGGCAGGGCCGGGCGTGGCGGATCGTGTGCACGAGCGGCAGCCTGAGCGGGCTGGTCGCGGCGGCGCGGGCGGGGCTCGGGGTGATGGCGCACTCGCGGACGGTGATGCCGCCGGGCCTGGTCCGCGTACCGGACCGGTTCGGGCTGCCGGAGCTGGGCCCGGTGGACTTCGTGCTGGTGCACGGCCGGAGCAGGCCCCCGGCGACTCAGGCGGCGGACGCGCTGGCGGCGGCGATCCTCGCGGGCGGTGTCCGCCTGCACCGACAGTGATCGGCCGCGCGCAGATTCCGTGGAGATTGCGGCGCCGAAACTTACCGAACCGTCAGTTTTCTGTCCGTTCTCTTCCCCTGTGTGCACCTTTCTCCCGCCCCGACCACCCCGTATCGGAGCATCACTCCGCTTTCGGCCCCCTCCCGCCCTTCGTCCCCGTGGGGTAGCTTTCACCGCGCAAAACGGCCGGGAAGAAGCGGGGTGTGAGGTTGCGCGAGTTCACCAGCCCTGCGTTGGCGCTGCCCCCGCCCGTCGGCGGCCTCGCCGATTCCGTGTTCCGGTACGCCGAGGACGACCCCCGGCACATCGCGCTGGGACGCCGCGACGAGGGGGGTGAGTGGCGGGACGTCACCGCCGCCGAGTTCCGCGACGAGGTCCTCGCGCTGGCCAAGGGCCTGCTCGCGCGCGGTATCCGCTTCGGCGACCGCGTCGCGATCATGTCCCGCACCCGCTACGAGTGGACCCTGTTCGACTACGCCCTGTGGACGATCGGCGCGCACGTGGTGCCGGTGTACCCGACGTCGTCCGCCGACCAGTGCTTCTGGATGCTCTACGACAGTGAATGCGTCGCCGCCGTCGTCGAGCACGAGGACCACGCGATGACGATCGCCACCGTCATCGACCGCCTCCCGCGCCTGCGCGAGCTGTGGCAGCTCGACACGGGGGTCGTACGGGAGCTGTACGACGGCGGCGCGCACCTCGACGACGAGGTGGTCCACCGCCACCGCGAGGCCGTCACCCCGCAGGCGGTGGCGAGCGTCATCTACACCTCGGGGACGACGGGCCGCCCCAAGGGCTGCGTGATCACGCACGGCAACCTGATGTTCGAGGCGGACACGGTGATCCGCTACTGGGAGCCGATCTTCCGCTCCCGGCGCGGCGACGAGCCGGCGACGCTGCTGTTCCTGCCGCTGGCGCACGTCTTCGGGCGGATGGTGCAGGTCGCCGCGCTCCGGGCCAAGGTCCGCTTCGGGCACCAGCCGCAGATGCAGGCGGCCGTCCTGCTGCCCGACCTCGCCGCGTTCCGGCCGACGTTCTTCCTGGCCGTGCCGTACATCTTCGAGAAGGTCTTCTCCGCCGCCCGCCGCAAGGCGGAGCGCGAGGGCAGGTCGGGGCCGTTCGAGAAGGCCGTGGACATCGCCGTCGCGTACGCGGAGGCCGTGGAGGCGAAGGCGTGGGGGACGGGCCCCGGGCCGTCCGCCGGGCTGCGGATGCAGCACCAGATCTACGACAAGCTGGTGTACGCGAAGGTCCGCGCCGCGATGGGCGGCCGGGTCCGGCAGGCGGTGTCCGGGGGCTCGGCGATGGACCGGCGGCTCGGCCTGTTCTTCGCGGGCGCGGGCGTGCAGATCTACGAGGGGTACGGGCTGACGGAGACGACGGCAGCCGCCACCGCGAACCCGCCCGGCCGCACCCGCTACGGCACGGTCGGCCGGCCCATCCCCGGCATGACCGTGCACATCGCGGACGACGGGGAGATCTGGCTGCGCGGCGAGAACGTCTTCCCCGCCTACCTCAACAACCCGAAGGCCACCGACCAGGCCCTGCACGACGGCTGGCTCGCCACCGGCGACCTCGGCTCCCTCGACGGCGACGGCTACCTGACGATCACCGGCCGCAAGAAGGAGATCCTGGTCACCTCCGGCGGCAAGAGCGTCTCGCCCGGCCCGCTGGAGGAGCGGGTGCGCGACCATCCGCTGGTCGGCCAGTGCATCCTCGTCGGCAACGACCGGCCCTTCGTCGCCGCCCTGGTCACCCTGGACCCGGAGGGCGTCGAGCACTGGCTGCGGATGCGCGACAAACCCGGCCTGTCCCCCACCGAACTCGTGCGCGACGCCGACCTGGAGGCCGAGGTGCGCCGGGCCGTCGTCGCCGCGAACACGCTGGTCTCGCAGGCCGAGCAGATCCGTACGTTCCGCATCCTCGCGCAGCCCTTCACCGAGGAGCACGGCCTGCTGACGCCGTCCCTGAAGCTGAAGCGCAAGGCGATCGAGAACGCCTACGCGAAAGAGGTCGAGGCGCTGTACCGGTCCTGAGCCGGGTTCCGGCTTCGGGCGCGAGGAATGCGCCGCGTACCGTGATCGTTGACTATGGAAGCACCCATGACGGACAACCGAAGGATCGAGAGCGCGTGAGCAGCAAGGTCCCCCCGATCATCCTGAACAACGGCGTCGAGATGCCCCAGCTGGGCTTCGGCGTGTGGCAGGTGCCGGACGACGAGGCGGAGCGCGCGGTCGCCACCGCCCTGGAGGCCGGCTACCGCTCCATCGACACCGCCGCGATCTACGGCAACGAGGAAGGCACCGGCAAGGCGGTCGCCGCCTCCGGCGTGGCCCGCGAGGACCTCTTCGTCACGACGAAGCTGTGGAACACCGAGCAGGGCTACGACTCGACGCTGCGCGCGTTCGACGAGTCCCTCGGCAAGCTGGGCCTCGACTACGTCGACCTGTACCTGATCCACTGGCCGACCCCGGCGCGGGACCTGTACCTCGACACGTACAAGGCGTTCGAGAAGCTGTACGCGGACGGCCGCGTCAAGGCGATCGGCGTCTCCAACTTCCCCGCCGAGCACCTGGAGCGGCTCATCGCCGAGACCTCGGTGATCCCGGCGGTCAACCAGATCGAGCTGCACCCCCACCTCCAGCAGCACGCGCTGCGCGAGGTGCACGCGCGGCAGGGCATCGCCACCGAGGCGTGGTCGCCGCTCGGCCAGGGCAAGGGCCTCCTGGAGGTCCCGGCGATCGTCGCGATCGCCCAGAAGCACGGGCGCACCCCGGCGCAGGTCGTCATCCGCTGGCACCTCCAGCTCGGGAACGTCGTGATCCCCAAGTCGGTGACCCCGTCGCGGATCAAGGAGAACATCGAGGTGTTCGACTTCTCCCTGGACGACGAGGACCTGGCGGCGATCAGCGCCCTGAACGAGGACCGGCGCATCGGCCCGGACCCGGCGGAGTTCAACCTCGCCTGACCTGGGGCGACGTGAGGGGCGGGACGTTCGGCGTCCCGCCCCTTTCGCGTCAGACGGGCTGCCCGACCGGCCGGACGACGACGGTGTTGACGTCGACGCCCTCGGGCTGGTGCAGCGCCCAGACCACCGAGTCGGCGATCTGGTCCGCCGTCAGGAGGTGGCCGGGCGGCAGGCTCCCGTAGCTGTCCCAGAACGGCGTCTCGGTGCGGCCCGGCGCGATGTGGGTGACGCCCACGCCCCACTCCGTGACCTGGCGGCGGGTGTTCTCGGCCAGTCCGGTGATCGCCCACTTCGTCGCCCCGTACAGGTTGCCGGGGCCGTGGACGAACCCGGCGACACTGCCGACCAGCACGATCCTGCCCTTCGTCTCCTTCAGGGCGTCGATCGAGGCGCGGATCAGCAGGGCCGGGCCCAGCACGTTGGTGAGGATCATCTCCGGCCAGCCGGCCGGGTCGCCCTCGGCGACGGAATCGTGCGTGGCCGTACCGGCGTTGGCGACGGCCGCGTCCAGACGGCCGTACACCTCAAGGGTCTTGGCGACGGCGTGCTGGACGTCGGCGTACTCGGCCGCGCTGCCAGGGAGCGTCAACAGGCCCTCCGGGTCGCCGAGTTCCTTCGCGAAGGCGGCGAGGCGCTCCTCGCCCCGGCCGGTGACGGCGACCTTCCAGTCCTTGGCGAGGAGCTGGCGGGCGACGGCCGCGCCGATGCCGCTGCCGCCGCCGGTGATGAGAGCTACGCGAGTCATGGTGTACCCCCTGTGTGGTGCGTGAACGAGAGGGAGTTCACCATTTCGAGCGCTCTCGAAGTCAAGCCGGTCAGGCCGGCCGCACCGCCGTGTGCACCGTGTGGGCCGCGAGCACGTACAGGTCCGGGCGGCGCTGGATGCTCCCCGGATCCTGCGGATCCAGCAAACGGTCGACCGTCTCCCGATCCTGCGCGTCGAGGTGTTCGCCGATGCCGTCGCGGACGCGGGTGAACTGTTCGACGACGTAGGCGCGGGCACGGTCGGAGGCGGGGGCGGGGAGGTCGAGGAGGAAGCTGCGGGCGCGGGTGTGCTGGAGGCCCGCCGAGGCCAGCAGGGCGGCCCAGTCCTCGCGTTCCGCCACCGCGCCCGGCAGGTCCGCGCGCATCCGGGCGAACCAGTCCGCGCTGAGCGCCTCGATGCGGGACTCCAGACCGGGGCGGCCGAAGCCGAGGTCGCGGGGGAGATAGCGGGGGGAGAGGCCGCCCTCCATCAGCGCGAGGGTGCCGCCGGGTGCGAGGCGCTGCGCGCAGGCGGCGAGGGCGGCGCGCTGGTCGCCGAGGTGGTGGAGGCTGCGGCCGGCCCAGACCAGGTCGGCGGGGTAGTCCAACTCGGCGAGGCTGCCGGGGAGTTCACCGACGAGGGTGGCGAACCGGTCGGCGTACCCGAGGCGCTCGGCGCGCTCGCGGGCCCGGTCGAGGAGCGGCTGCGAGCCGTCGGCGGCGATGACGCGGGCGCCGGGGAACGTCTCGGCGAACAGGCCGGTGACGACGCCGGGGCCGCTGCCGACGTCCACGATCAGGCCGGGCTCGGTGATCTCCTTGCCGAGCCAGGCGAGTGCCCGCTCGTACCAGGGGGCGTACAACTCGGCCTGGGACTCCAGGTGCTGGGACATCGCGGCCCAGTCGATGCCGGTGTCGCCGTCGGTGCCGTGGTCGTGCGCGTGCCCGTTCTTGTGATGCTGGTGCTGGTGTGCCATGTCGGTCACCCTCTCCTCGGTGGTGGCGACAGCGTGCGCCGCCGCACCGGGAGAGGGCCACTTCTCTTGCCGGTACCGCAAAAAATTGCCGTACCGGCAAAACCGGCTCGGCTGGGGTCCCGCGCCCGCCGGGGTCCGGCGGGCACGGGACGGGGAAGGTCAGCTGAGCGGCGGGTAGGCGTTCTGCATCAGCTGCTGGAACTGGGCGGAGAACCAGTGCCCGGACAGCGGCGAGTTGGGCAGGGCGCCGGACATGTTGTTGTTGTTGCGCGGGTTGCCGGTGTACGTCGGGTCGCACATGCGGTCGAAGCCCTTGCCCTCGTCGTTCGGGATCGCCGAGGAGGCGCCGTCGGACTCACCCGGCGGCTTCATCCACACGTACGCGTCGAGCCCGGCGGCGGGAGCGGCCTTCGGGCGTTCGCCGAGCCCGGCACCGGACTGGTTGCACCAGTTCCCGACGTGGATACGGCGGTCGTAGCGTCCGCCGTCGACGTAGGCGTCCACGCTGGTCTGCGGGCCGGGTCCGGCCGGCCGCGCGCTGCCGCCCCAGCCGTTGCGGGAGGTGTCGATCAGCATGCCGATGTTGGACCGGAACCCGGCGGTGACCAGCTGGTTGCGCAGGGCCAGTGCGTACGACTGCTCGTCCGTGTAGCGGTTCCAGT
The DNA here is from genome assembly GCF_033794345.1 of Streptomyces niveiscabiei. Classification (NCBI taxonomy): domain Bacteria; kingdom Bacillati; phylum Actinomycetota; class Actinomycetes; order Kitasatosporales; family Streptomycetaceae; genus Streptomyces; species Streptomyces niveiscabiei. The sequence goes on along the minus strand of NZ_JARAYJ010000003.1, from coordinate 228,513 downwards.
CGACCCACTTCGACTCGCGCACCGACTTGCCGGCGACGTTGTCGTTGATGGAGAAGTTGTTCTCCTTCAGGGCGCTGTAGTTGGCCGTGTTGGTGATGAAGCCGTGGACGTCGTCGACGGTCGCGCCCTCGGAGGTCGCGGCCTGGTGGAGGATCTGGGCGGTGGGGGCGAAGTTGTCGTCCCAGCCGAGCCAGCCGTGGTGACCGGCGTCCACGTAGTTGTAGACGTTGGGGATCGCGCCGAGCTTGTCGAGCGCGTAGCCGACGCCCTTGACGTAGTTGCCGTTGGCCTTCATGACGTCGCAGGCCGGGACGGCGGTGGGCCTGCTGCCCGTGTTGGTGACGAGGTTGGGCAGCGAGTCGATCTCGACGGCGGTGACGATCCGCAGCGAGGCGTACTTGGGGTCGGCGAGGATCGCGGCGATCGGGTCGATGAACTGCGTCTTGTACTTGTCGATCTCCGTCGGGCCGAGCTCGCCGTTGGAGGCGAGCGCCGAGCAGTCGCGGCCGGGGAGGTCGTAGACGACGAGCTGGACGACGAGTTCGCCGCTGCCCTTCTGGGTGAGCGCGGTGTCGAGGTGGGCGCGCAGGCCGCGGCCGGTGCTCGTGCCGGTGATGGCGGCGATCCGGTCGAGCCAGATGCCGGTCGGCTGGTTGGCGACCCGCGAACCGCCGGGTTCGGCCGCCGCCTTGGCCGACCAGTCCGGGTTGACGTACACCTTGGCGCCCGCGTACGGGTTGTCGACGCGCGATCCGGTGCCGGGTCCGGGGGTGCCGGGGTCGGTCGGGCCGCCGGTGCCGCTGTCGACGTTGCAGGTGACGCCGTCGAGCGTGAACGTCGCGGGCAGCGCGTTGCCGCCGCTGTAGGACGCCTGGAACCCGAAGCTCACCGAACCGCCGGTCGGCAGGGACCCGTTGTACGTCTCGTTGGCGGCGGTGACGGCCGTCCCGGACTGGGTGACCTTCGCGTTCCAGCCACTGGTGACCTGCTGGTTGCCGCCGTACGACCACTTCACGGCCCAACTCGACTTGGCGGCCGAGTTGTTGGTGACGGTGACGTTGGCGGTGAAGCCGGTGCTCCACTCGTTCTGGACCTTGTAGTCGACGGTGCACGGGATCGCGGCGATCGAACCGGCGTCCGGGACCATCGCCAGCGCGGTCCCGGAGGCGCCGGCGACGAGCGCCAGGGCGGCGAGCATCGCTGTTCTGCTACGGCTCATGAGTGCGGGTTCCTTCTCTTCGGGGGTGCGGGTGTTTCGCATACCGCGTCGATCAGGTTCGGTGCGCCGGAGCAGGCGTGCGCGGTCGGCATCCGGAGAGGGGCGGGTTCGACCACGGCTAAAAGTACTGAACGCGAGGGGTGTCGCATGAGCGACTCCTTGCAGCTCAGGCACGCCAAGACGGACGCACCGACTGATGGAATCGCTCCCACTGGTGTCAACGAAGCTAGCGGCAAGACCCGGTAAAGAACAGGGGAGTCACTGACTTTCCCTCAACAACGGCCGTCGAATCTTTTCGACTCTTCAAGAGCCTTGACCCCCGACAACCCCATCCTCACTATGGGAGCGCTCCCACTGGTTCAAGGCTTGTTGCTCCTCCCCCACTTCTTCCGCCGAGCACTCCCCGAGCCGCAAGGAGGAACCAGCACATGGACCCACGACGCAGACGCCGAAGGACGCGGCGCCTGTGGACCGCCGCCGTGGCGGCCCTCGCGCTCCCGCTGGCCACCCTGAGTACGCTCACCAGTACCGCCCAGGCGGCGGCACTCCAGTGCAGCGTCGACTACAAGACGAACGACTGGGGCAGCGGTTTCACCGCCGACCTCACGATCACCAACCGGGGCACCGACCCCATCAACGGCTGGACGCTGGGCTACTCCTACAGCGGCAACCAGAGGCTGTCGAACGGCTGGAACGGCACCTGGACGCAGTCCGGCAGCACGGTCTCCGTGCAGAGCGCCACGTACAACGCGAACATCGCGGCGGGCGCAGCCGTGAGCACGGGCGCCCAGTTCACGTACAGCGGCACGAACGCGGCGCCGACGAACTTCACCATCAACGGCACCTCCTGCGTCGGCGCGCACCAGCCGCCGATCACCGTGCTGACCAGCCCGACCGCGGGCGCGATCTACACGCAGGGCACGGCCGTACCGCTCGCGGCGACGGCCGCCGCCGCGGACAACGCGACGATCAGCAAGGTCGAGTTCTACGACGACACGACCCTGCTCGGCACGGACACCACCGCGCCGTACACGTTCTCCGCGACGGGCCTCGCCGTCGGCTCCCACTCCCTGGTCGCGAAGGCGTACGACAGCCTGGGCGCGGCCGGGACCTCGACGCCGGTCGGCATCACCGTGGCCTCGGGCCCGGCGGTCGTCGCGTCGGTGACCCAGCTCGCCGTCCAGCAGGGCAAGACGGGCACCTACACGCTGCGGCTGTCGACGCAGCCCTCGTCGAACGTGACGGTGTCGACCGCGCGCGTCTCCGGCAACACCGGCCTGACGGTGACCGGCGGCGCCTCGCTCACCTTCACCCCGTCGAACTGGAACACCCCGCAGACGGTGACGATCACCGGCAACGCGACCGGCACCGGCGCGGCGGCGTTCGACTCGACGGCGACGGGCCTCGCGAAGGCGACGGTCACGGCGACCCAGATCGCCGGGCAGAAGACGTACGACGCCCGGTTCCTGGAGCTGTACGGGAAGATCACCAACCCGGCGAACGGCTACTTCTCGCCGGAGGGCATCCCGTACCACTCGGTGGAGACGCTGATCGTCGAGGCGCCGGACCAGGGCCACGAGACGACGTCCGAGGCGTACAGCTACCTGCTGTGGCTCCAGGCGACGTACGGCAGGATCACCGGTGACTGGTCGAAGTTCAACGGCGCGTGGGACCTCATGGAGAAGTACATGATCCCCACCCACGCCGACCAGCCGACCAACTCGTTCTACAACGCGTCCAAGCCGGCGACCTACGCGCCCGAGCTGGACACCCCGAACGAGTACCCGGCGCGCCTGGACACGTCCGTCTCGGTGGGCCAGGACCCGATCGCGGCCGAGCTGAAGTCCGCGTACGGCACGGACGACATCTATGGCATGCACTGGCTCCAGGACGTGGACAACGTCTACGGCTACGGCAACGCGCCCGGCAAGTGCGAGGCCGGTCCCGCCGACACGGGTCCCTCGTACATCAACACCTTCCAGCGCGGCGCGCAGGAATCGGTGTGGGAGACGATCCCGCAGCCGACCTGCGACCAGTTCAAGTACGGCGGCACGAACGGGTACCTGGACCTGTTCACCGGTGACAACTCCTACGCGAAGCAGTGGAAGTTCACCAACGCCCCCGACGCCGACGCGCGCGCCGTGCAGGCCGCGTACTGGGCGGACGTCTGGGCCAAGCAGCAGGGCAAGGGCGCCGACGTCTCGGCGGCCGTCGGCAAGGCCGCGAAGATGGGCGACTATCTGCGGTACTCGATGTACGACAAGTACTTCAAGAAGATCGGCAACTGTGTCGGTCCGTCGGCCTGCCCGGCCGGGTCCGGCAAGAACTCCTCGGCCTATCTGATGTCCTGGTACTACGCCTGGGGCGGCGCGACCGACACCTCGGCGGGCTGGGCCTGGCGGATCGGCTCCAGCCACAGCCACAGCGGCTACCAGAACCCCCTGGCCGCGTACGCGCTCAGCTCGTACGCGCCGCTGAAGCCCAAGTCGGCGACGGGGTCGGCGGACTGGGCGACCTCGCTCACCCGCCAGCTGGAGTTCTACCGCTGGCTCCAGTCGGACGAGGGCGCCATCGCCGGTGGCGCGACGAACAGCTGGGCGGGGCGGTACGCCACTCCCCCGGCCGGGAAGTCGACCTTCTACGGCATGTACTACGACCAGCAGCCCGTCTACCACGACCCGCCGTCCAACCAGTGGTTCGGGTTCCAGGCGTGGTCCATGGAGCGGGTCGCCGAGTACTACCAGCAGACCGGCAACGCGCAGGCCAAGGCCGTCCTCGACAAGTGGGTGGACTGGGCGCTGTCGCAGACCACCGTCAACCCCGACGGCACCTACCGGTTCCCGGCCACGCTCGCCTGGTCCGGCCAGCCCGACACCTGGAACGCGTCGAGTCCGGGCGCCAACACGGGACTTCACGTCAACGTCGTCGACTACACCAACGACGTCGGCGTGGCGGGCGCGTACGCACGGGCGTTGACCTACTACGCCGCCAAGTCCGGTGACACGGAGGCCAAGACGGTCGCCAAGGCGCTGCTGGACGGCATGTGGTCGCACTACCAGGACAGCCTCGGCATCGCGCTCCCGGAGACCCGGGCCGACTACAACCGCTTCGACGACAGCGTGTACGTCCCGAGCGGCTGGACCGGCAAGATGCCCAACGGCGACACCATCAACTCCTCCTCGACGTTCGCCTCGTTGCGCTCCTTCTACGAGGACGACCCCAACTGGTCGAAGATCGAGGCCTATCTCGCGGGTGGAGCCGCGCCGACGTTCACCTACCACCGGTTCTGGGCCCAGGCCGACATCGCACTGGCCCTGGGTTCGTACGCGGAGCTGCTCGAATAAGTCCCCGCTGAGGCTCCGTGTATCAACACCGGGCGACCCCCACCCGCACAGGGGGTCGCCCGGTCGTACCTGTTTTCTTCCCGCACATGGCAGCACGAGGAAGGAACCCCCACCGTGCGAAGAACCCGCATCCTCACGACTGTGCTGGCGCTCGGCGCCGGACTGCTCGCGGGCGCCCCACCCGCCCTCGCCACCGCCCCCGACGCCGAGCCTGCGCTCGCGGCGGAGTCGTACACCTGGAAGAACGCGCGCATCGACGGGGGCGGTTTCGTCCCCGGGATCGTGTTCAGCCGCAAGGAGAAGAACCTGGCCTACGCGCGCACCGACATCGGCGGCGCCTACCGCTGGCAGGAGTCGTCGAAGAGCTGGACGCCGCTGCTGGACTCGGTCGGCTGGACGGACTGGGGCCACACCGGGGTCGCGAGCATCGCGGCGGACCCGGTCGACGCGAACAAGGTGTACGCGGCCGTAGGGACGTACACGAACAGCTGGGACCCCGGCAACGGGGCGGTGCTGCGCTCCGGCGACCGGGGCGCGACCTGGCAGAAGACCGACCTGCCGTTCAAGCTGGGCGGCAACATGCCGGGCCGCGGCATGGGCGAGCGGCTCGCCGTCGACCCGAACCGCAACAGCGTCCTGTACCTCGCGGCGCCGAGCGGCAAGGGGCTGTGGCGTTCGACGGACTCGGGGGTGACCTGGTCGCAGGTGACGGCGTTCCCCAACGCCGGCAACTACGTGCAGGATCCGACCGACACCAGCGGGTACGCGAGCGACAACCAGGGCGTCGTCTGGGTCACGTTCGACGAGTCGACGGGCACGGCCGGCAACGCGACCCGCACGATCTACGTGGGCGTCGCCGACAAGGACAACGCCGTCTACCGCTCCACGGACGCGGGCGCCACCTGGTCCCGCCTCACCGGCCAGCCGACCGGCTACCTCCCCCACAAAGGCGTGCTGGCGAACGGCAGCCTGTACCTCGCGTACAGCGACAAGGGCGGCCCGTACGACGGCGGCAAGGGCCGGCTGATGCGGTACGCGACGGCCACCGGCACCTGGACGGACATCAGCCCCGTCGCCGAGGCCGACACCTACTACGGCTTCAGCGGCCTGACCGTCGACCGGCAGAAGCCGGGTACGGTCATGGCGACCGCGTACAGCTCCTGGTGGCCGGACACGCAGATCTTCCGTTCGACGGACTCCGGGGCGACCTGGACGAAGGCGTGGGACTACACGTCGTACCCGAACCGCGCGAACCGCTTCACCATGGACGTCTCCTCGTCACCGTGGCTGACCTGGGGCGCGAACCCGGCGCCGCCCGAGCAGACGCCCAAACTGGGCTGGATGACCGAGGCGCTGGAGATCGACCCGTTCGACTCGGCGCGGATGATGTACGGGACGGGCGCGACGGTCTACGGCACGGAGAACCTCGGGAACTGGGACAGCGGCGGCCAGTTCACCGTCAAGCCGATGGCGCGGGGCCTGGAGGAGACGGCCGTCAACGACCTCGCCTCGCCACCGTCCGGCGCCCCGCTGGTCAGCGCGCTCGGTGACATCGGCGGGTTCCGGCACACGAGCCTGACGGCCGTACCGCCGATGATGTTCACGCAGCCGAACTTCACGACGACCACGAGCCTCGACTTCGCCGAGACCAACCCGAACACGTTCGTGCGCGTCGGGGACCTCGACTCCGGTCCGCACGTGGCCTTCTCGACCGACAACGGCGCCAACTGGTTCGCCGGGACGGACCCTTCGGGCGTGAGCGGCGGCGGCACGGTCGCGGCGTCCTCCGACGGCAGCCGCTTCGTGTGGTCCCCGGCGGGCACCGGCGTGCAGTACACGACCGGGTTCGGTACGTCCTGGCAGGCGGCCGGCGGTATCCCGGCCGGCGCGATCGTCGAATCGGACCGCGTCGACGCGCGGACGTTCTACGGCTTCAAGTCGGGCACGTTCTACGTCAGTTCGGACGGCGGCGCGACCTTCACGGCGTCCGCCGCGACCGGCCTGCCCGCCGGTGACAGCGTCCGCTTCAAGGCGGTGCCCGGCGTGAAGGGCGACATCTGGCTGGCGGGCGGCGCGGCCGGCTCGGCGTACGGGCTGTGGCACTCCACCGACTCCGGGGCGACCTTCACGAAGCTGTCGAACGTCGAACAGGCCGACACCATCGGGTTCGGGAAGGCGGCGAGCGGGGCCTCGTACCAGACGCTCTTCACCAGCGCGAAGATCGGCGGGGTGCGGGGCATCTTCCGGTCCACGGACAAGGGGGCGAGCTGGGTCCGGGTCAACGACGACGCGCACCAGTGGGGTTGGACCGGGGCGGCGATCACCGGTGATCCCCGGGTGTACGGGCGGGTGTACGTGTCCACCAACGGGCGGGGCGTGATCTACGGAGACACGTCCGACACGGGCGGGGGCGGCGGCGGGGGCGGCGATCCCGAACCCGCCGGGGCCTGTTCGGTCGCCTACACGATCACCGGCCAGTGGTCCGGCGGCTTCCAGGCGGACGTGAAACTCACCAACACCGGTACGTCGGCGTGGACTTCGTGGGCGCTGGGGTGGTCGTTCCCCAACTCCCAGGCCGTCTCGGCGATGTGGAACGCCGAGTACACGCAGTCGGGGGCGGCGGTCACCGCGAAGAACGTCGGCTGGAACGGCGGGGTCGCCGCCGGGTCGTCCGTGAGCTTCGGGTTCACGGGGAGCTGGTCGGGGACGAACGGGAAACCGGCCGCCTTCAAGGTGGGGGACCAGAACTGCACGGTGGTCTGATCGCCCATCACGGATGAGTACGGCTACTCATGAGAGGGCGGTGGCGTCTTTGGCAGGCTGGTCGCATCCACCGACCAGGGAGCCCGCCATGTCACGCCACCGCCTTCTGCCGCTGCTCGTCCTCGCCGGGCTGGCCGGCACCCTGCTGACCGGCTGCTCCATCGAGGAGTCGATCTGCTCCGACGGCGAGTACCCGGCCCTGGCCGTGAGCGGCGCGGGCAGCGCCTGCTTCGCGGACGGCAAGGAGCCCGACAAGGGCTATGCGCGCTACCCGGAGGGGAAGGTTCCCGAGAAGGTCGGGGACAAGTGGGACACGTACTGGCAGACGCGGACGCTGGACGAGAACGGCAAGGAAATTCCGGCGCCTTCGGTGCAGTGAGCTTTTGCAGGACTGTGAAGAGGCGGGCCGCTTCTCGTGGGAGCGGCCCGCCTCGGCACAGGTGCCGGACTAGCGCGGGGTCACGGCGTGTACACCGTCGGCCTCGGCGCCGTCGGCATCTTGTCGCCGATGAAGAAGCTGGGGTGCGGGGGCTGGTTGTAGGCGGTGTTCTGCCAGGCGAGCCCCGTGCGGTACATGGTGTCGTGGAGCAGCGTCGTGATCTTCGTGGACGTCTCGTACGGCGTCGAGTAGATCCGCAGGGCCCGGTTGTCGGAGGTCGCCCAGACGACTTCCTCGCGCCAGTCGCCGAGGATGTCGCCGGACAGCGCGGGGGTCGCCTTCGTGCCGTTGTTGGAGTGGACGCCGGAGCCCGTCAGCAGCCGCGTGTCCGACGAGGTGCCGTACTTGTCGATGCGGGTGCCGTCGAGGAGCTCGCGGACGGGGTCGCCGTCCCACCAGGACAGGAAGTTGACGGAGGACGGCTCGCGGCCCTTCGCTGCGCCCGCCTCGTCGCGGATCGAGGTGTCCGAGGCCGACCAGACCTCGGCGCCGTCGTTGCCGGCCCAGATGTCGCCGGCGACACCGCGCCCGTTGTCGCAGCAGGCGGCGAGCCGCCAGTCGACCGTGCCGTTCGCGGGGTTGATGTACAGCTCGGCGGGCTGGGACGTCGACTCGGAGACCTTGAAGTACTCCAGGCCCGGGTGCGAGGGGTCGAGGTCGCCGAGGTGCTGCGCGTCGCCGTGGCCGGTCCGCGTGGTCCACAGCCCGCTGCCGTTGTCGTCGACGGCCATCGCGCCGTACACGATCTCGTCCCGGCCGTCGTTGTCGACGTCCCCGACGGAGAGGCTGTGCGAGCCCTGGCCGTCGTACCCCTTGCCGGAGTTGGTGGACGAGGTGGTGTCGAAGGTCCACCGGCGCGTGAAGGCGCCGCCGCGCCAGTCCCAGGCCGCGATGACCGTGCGCGTGTAGTAGCCGCGCGCCATGATCAGCGAGGGCCGGGCGCCGTCCAGGTAGGCGGTGCCCGCGAGGAAGCGGTCCGCCCGGTTGCCGTACGAGTCGCCCCAGGACGAGACCGTGCCGCGCCCCGGGACGTAGTCGACGGTCTGCATCGCGCGTCCGGTCCGGCCGTTGAACATCGTCAGGTACTCCGGCCCCGACAGCACGTACCCGCTCGAATTCCGGTGGTCCGCGCCGGAGTTGCCGATCACCGTGCCGCCGCCGTCGACCGTGCCGTCGGCCGTCTTCACGGCGACCTCGGCCTTGCGGTCGCCGTCGTAGTCGTACACCTGGAACTGCGTGTAGTGCGCGCCGGAACGGATGTTGCGGCCCAGGTCGATACGCCACAGGCGGGTGCCGTCGAGTTTCACGCCGTCCAGGATCGTGTTCCCGGTGTACCCGGACTGGGAGTTGTCCTTCGCGTTCGTCGGCTGCCACTTGAGGACGAGGTCCAGCGCGCCGTCGCCGTCGAGGTCGCCCACGGACGCGTCGTTCGCCTCGTAGGTGTAGGCCACGCCGTCGGGGGTCGTGCCGCCTGCGGGCGGGGTGATCGGAACGTCCTTGTAGCCGGTGCGGAACTGCACCGCGTGCACGGAGTCGGCCTGTTCCACGCCGCCGACGATCGCGCGGACCGTGTAGTCGGCCTGGTCGGGCGCCCCGGCGTGGAAGTAGTTCGTCGAGCCGGTGACCGGGCTGGAGTTGACCTTGGTTCCGGCACGGTAGACGTTGAACGAGACGTCGCCCGGGTCGGTGCCGAGCCACCGCCAGCTGACGAGGTTCCCGGCGTCGGTGTGGACACTGACCACGCCTCGGTCGAGGGCCTCGACCTGACGGGCGGTGGCGGCGGTGGCCGGGTGGGGGGCGAGGGTGACAAGTCCCGTGGCGGCGAGGGCTGTTGCGGTGAGGAGGGCGAGGCGGTGTCTGAGGCGGGGGGTGTGCGTGGGGGTGTGGTTCCTTCGGTGCGGGTGCTGCATGGTGGGGGTACCTCCCGGAAGGACGGACGGCTTCTGGTGTCAGTCGCCGCCGGGGGTACGGGAGTTGCCGGGTCCTAGCGGGTTTTCCTGAACGCCCTCAGCGTGAACTCCGGGTCGGGGCGCGGCCTTTCCTGGTCCGGCAGGGCGGCGAGCCGCTCCTCGAAGCCGGCCGCGAGGGGGTGGCCCGGCGGCAGGGTCATGAACCAGCCCCGCCTGAGGTCGGCGATGGTCCGGCGCGGGCTGCGCCCCTGCCCCCGCCCGGTGAACCTCGCCTCGCCCACCGCGGTGAGCCCCGCCTCGGCTGCGTACCCCTCGACCACCTCGGCCCGGTCCGGCACCGGCGACGCGGGACGCCCGGCGAGGACGGCGTCGATGTCACTGCCCACATTGTGCGAGGGTCCTTTGTCGACCGTGGTGACGTACACCCCGCCGGGCCGCAGCAGCCGCGCGCACTCGGCGACGGTACGGCGGACGTCGTCGGGGGCGGGGAGCAGATGGAGCAGCCAGATGCTGGTGACCGCGTCGAACCGGGCTTGCCCGAAAGGCAGTCGGCGGCTGTCCGCGAGCACGATCGCGCCGGGGAGGCGGGCCGCCGCGTGCCGCGCCATCCCGTAGGTGAGATCCGCGCCGGTCACCCTCAGCCCGGGCCGGGAGGCGGCGAGCCGGCGGGTGACGATGCCGGTTCCGCACCCCAGGTCGAGGAGGGAGCGGGCCTCTCGGGGGATCAGTCCGAGCGCGGCACCGGCAGCCGCCCGCGCCCGGGGCTCCCCGCCGCGCAACGCGTCGTACCGCTCGGCCTCCTTGTCGTAGTCGAGCAATTCAGCGCGCCTCGTGAGCGACCGCCGACTCCCGCACCCGCCGGGCGAGCTGGAAGTCGAGGGCGGTGAGAGCGCCCCCGGCGTCGTGGGTGCGGACGGCCAGGGTGACCGTGTCGTATCCGAGGGTGAGGTCGGAGTGATGGTTCAACTCGTCCTGGATACGGGCGACATGGACGACGAAGGCGGTGGCGGCGAAGTGGGAGGAGAACCGGTAGCGGCAGCCGAGCGCACCGCCCTCGACGGCCCAGCCGGGCAGTGCGGCGAGCTGCTCCTCGATCTCCTTCTCGGACAGCGGTTCGGCGGGCATGGCGGACTCCCTCGCGTGGACGTACGGCGTCCTCCCAGCCTGCCAGCAGCAACCGGTTGCCGACGGGTGCGCTCACCCTTTTCGCGCAACCGGTTTCCCCGTACGGCCGTTCGGATACGGTCATCCGCATGACCCTTGTCGCGAGCGGCACCGAGCCCCCTTCCGCCACCCCCGGGCAGGGCGTCGGGCCTCTGCTGCGCGCCTGGCGGGAGTACCGCAGGGTCAGCCAGCTGGAGCTGGCGCTGCGCGCGGACTCCTCGGCGCGGCACATCAGCTTCGTGGAGACGGGGCGTTCGAGGCCGAGCGAGGACATGGTGCTGCGGCTCGCCGAGCACCTGGAGGTTCCGGTGCGCGAGCGCAACGCCCTGCTGCTGGCGGCGGGTTACGCCCCGCGCTACGCGCAGACCCCGCTCGACGACCCGGCGCTCGCCGGAGTCCGCGCGGGCCTGGAGCGGCTCCTGCGGGGCTACGAGCCGTACCCGGCCCTGGTGGTGGACGGCGCCTACACGGTCGTCGCCGCGAACCGGGGCATCACGATGCTCCTGGACGGCGTCGCGGACACCCTCCTGGCTCCCCCGCTCAACGCGATGCGCCTGACCCTGCACCCGGAGGGCCTCGCGCCGCGCATCCGCAACCTCCCCGAGTGGCGCGCCCACCTCCTGCACCAGATGGAACGCCAGCTGGCCCTGCAACGCTCGCCGGAACTCCGGGAGTTGTACGACGAGGTCGCCGCGTACCCGGCGCCCCAAGAACCCCGGGACACCGAACCCGCCCCGGACACCCCGGTGTTCGCGCTGCCCTTGCGGATCACGCACGAGGGCCGGACCCTGTCGTTCGTGTCGTCGATCTCCACGTTCAACACCCCGACGGACGTGACGGTCGCCGAACTGGCCGTGGAAACGCTCCTGCCGGCCGACCCGGCGACCGCTAAGTACCTTCAGGAGATAGGTTCCTGATGGTCCGTCAAGACATGGACAGGCACCGGAAAGGTAAAACCACGGTCCGTGACATGTCACAGGCCACCCGAGAGGCGTACGATATGTCACACATCATGCACCCACAGTCTCGCCCTTGTTTCTCTCTTCGCACCCGTGAGACGCACACCGGAACATGACACACTGCACACAGTTCTCGACGCGTAGGGGAGACGTGGCGTGAGTGAGCGGCGACCCGCGCCCACCGTGGGCCAGGTGGTACTCGGCAGACGGCTCCAGGAGCTGCGGGAGACGGCCGGCCTCGGCCGGGAGGAGGCGGCCCGCGCCCTGCGGGTGGCGCCCGCCACCGTCCGCCGCATGGAGACCGCCGAGGTGGCCCTCAAGATCCCGTACGTCCAGGTCCTGCTGGAGACGTACGGGGTGCCGAGCGACGAGGCGGCGGCGTTCGTCATGCTCGCCGAGGACGCCAACCGGCCCGGCTGGTGGCAGCGCTTCCACGACGTGCTGCCCGAGTGGTTCAGCCTCTACGTCAGCCTGGAGGGCGCGGCGCGGATGATCCGCTCCTACGAGCCGCACTTCGTGCCGGGCCTCCTCCAGACCGAGCGGTACGCGCGCGCCGTCCTGGAGGCGGGGACGGTCGGGCAGACCACCCCGGAGACCATCGAGCGGCACGTCACGCTGCGGATCGCCCGCCAGTCCCTCCTGGACCGCGACAACCCGCCGCACCTGTGGTGCGTCATGGACGAGACGGTGCTGCGCCGCCCGGTCAGCACCGACGGCTCGGTCATGCGCGAACAGCTCGACAAGCTCCTGGAGTTCAGCCGGCGCGACCGGGTCACGCTCCAGGTCTCCGAGTTCGCGGCGGGCCCCCATCCGGGGACGTACGCGCCGTTCTCCCTGTTCCGCTTCGCCGAACCGGAACTCCCCGACATGGTCGTCACCGAGTACCTGACGGGCGCGCTGTACCTGGACTCCCGCAAGGAGGTCTCGGCGCACCTCGAAGTCCTGGACCACATGACGACGCACGCGGCGTCGGCGCAGCGTACGCAGGACATCCTGCGCGAGATCCGCGACAGTTACTGACCGTGGAGACGGCGCGGCAATGGCGTGGCAACGGTGCAGCAACCGGTTGCCGTGCCGTTGCCGCAACCGGTTGCTACAACAGCCCGAGGTCCTTGAGCTCCTTGTGCAGGTCGGCCCGTGAGCCGTCGGCCGGCGACGCCGGGAGTTCGCCCTTGGCGCCGCTCCCGCCGGTCACCGAGGGGGTCGCGGGAGCGCCCGGCCCGCTCTTGGGCGCCTTGGCCCTGCGGTCGCGCAGCAGCCACGCCCCCAGCAGCCCGCCGACGAGCCCTCCGAGGTGGCCGAGCCAGCTCACGCCGGGCGTGCCGGGGACGGCGACCGTGAGGAGGTAGGCGAACGACGCGCCCATGACGACGCCGATCAGGCTGTCGATCAGGTGCCGGTCGAAGAGGCCGCGTACGACGACGTACCCGAAGTAACCGAAGATGAGCCCGCTCGCGCCGACGGTGGACACCCGGTCGGCCTCGAAGAGCCAGACGGTCATGCCGCTGACCACGGCGACCAGCCCGGACAGCACGAGGAACTTGGCGACGCCCCGGTAGGCGGCGAGGAACCCGAAGACGAACAGCGGGCCCGAGTTGCTCTCCAGGTGGGCCCAGTTCCAGTGCAGGAACGGCGCGGTGAGGATGTGCGTGAGGGAGCCCGCGTCGCCGGAGACGATGCCGTAGTCGCGGGAGAGGCCGTAGTCGTCGGCGAAGTTGGCGAGCTGGATCGCCCAGACGACGGCCACGAAGGCGAACATCACGAAGAACGCCTTGCGCGCCTCCGCGATCATCTGTTCGGCGCCGGCCTGCTCTCTGGTGGCCATGACCACTCCCCCTGTCCGTACCTCTTTCGGCCACTGTACGCAGGTGCGGGGCACTTTCCCCACCCGTGTCTTCGCTAAGCGGCTCCGCCCTTCCCGTCCCGTTCGTCGTCGACGATCTCGGCGTCCACCACGCCCTCGTCCTCCGGCCGGGGCGGCGGCCCGTCCGTCTCCTGGGCGCGCGCGTACATCGCCTGCCCCATCCGCTGGCTCACGGCGGACAGCTTCTCCACGCCGGCCCTCAACTCGGCGGTGTCCGGCTCCCCCTGGAGCAGCGTCTTCACCTCGTCGATCGCGGCGGTCACCTCCGCGCGGGTCTCCGCAGGGACGTTTCGCTCGTTCTCCCGGACGAACTTCTCGGTCTGGTACACGAGTTGCTCGGCCTGGTTGCGGGTCTCGACGGACTCGCGCCGCTTGCGGTCGTCGTCGGCGTACTGTTCGGCGTCGCGCATCATCCGGTCGATGGCGTCCTTGGGCAGCGCCGAGCCTCCGGTGACGGTCATCTTCTGCTCGCGGCCGGTCGCGAGGTCCTTCGCCGAGACGTGCATGATCCCGTCGGCGTCGATGTCGAACGCGACCTCGATCTGCGGGACTCCGCGCGGGGCGGGCGGCAGGCCGGTGAGGTCGAAGACGCCGAGCTTCTTGTTGTACGCGGCGATCTCGCGTTCGCCCTGGTAGACCTGGATCCCGACGGAGGGCTGGTTGTCGGCGGCGGTCGTGAAGATCTCCGAACGCCGGGTGGGGATCGTGGTGTTGCGCTCGATGAGCTTCGTCATGATGCCGCCCTTGGTCTCGATGCCGAGGGACAGCGGGGTGACGTCGAGGAGGAGGACGTCCTTCACGTCGCCGCGGATCACGCCGGCCTGGAGCGAGGCGCCGAGCGCGACGACCTCGTCCGGGTTGACGCCCTTGTGCGGGTCCTTGCCGGTCAACTCCCGCACCAGGTCCGTCACCGCGGGCATCCGCGTCGATCCGCCGACCAGGATGACGTGGTCGACCGCCGAGAGCCGCACCTTCGCGTCCTTGACGGCCTGGTGGAACGGCGTGCGGCAGCGGTCGAGCAAGTCGGCGGTGAGCTCCTGGAACTGAGTCCGCGTCAGTTTCTCGTCCAGGTGGAGCGGGCCCTCCGCCGACGCGGTGATGTACGGCAGGTTGACGGTGGTCTCGGTCGACGACGACAGCTCGATCTTCGCCTTCTCGGCGGCCTCGCGCAGGCGTTGGACGGCCATCCGGTCCTTGCCGAGGTCCACGCCGTACTGGCTCGTGAACCGCTTGACGAGGTGCTCCACGATCCGCTGGTCCCAGTCGTCCCCGCCGAGCAGCGTGTCGCCGTTGGTGGCCTTGACCTCGATGACGCCGTCGCCCATCTCCAGCAGGGAGACGTCGAACGTGCCGCCGCCGAGGTCGAAGACGAGCACGGTCTGTTCGTCGCCGCGGTCGAGCCCGTACGCGAGGGCGGCGGCGGTGGGCTCGTTGATGATCCGCAGCACCTTCAGCCCGGCGATCTCCCCGGCCTCCTTGGTCGCCTGCCGCTGCGCGTCGTCGAAGTAGGCGGGCACGGTGATGACGGCGTCGGTCACGTCCTCGCCGAGGTAGGCCTCCGCGTCCCGCTTGAGCTTCTGCAACACCCGGGCGGAGAGCTCCTGGGCCCGCAGCCGCGTCCCGTCGATGTCGCCCTGCTCAGGGAACCGCCAACTCCCGTCCCCCATATGCCGCTTGACGGACCGTGCGGTCCGGTCGACGTTGGTGACGGCCTGCCGCTTGGCGACTTCCCCGACCAGCACCTCCCCGTTCTTGGCGAAGGAGACCACGGAAGGCGTGGTCCGCGCCCCCTCGGCATTGGCGACGACGGTCGGCTCCCCACCCTCCAGCACGGCCACCACAGAGTTGGTGGTGCCCAGATCGATCCCGACCGGCCGTCCCATCGCCGTCCCCTTCCGTCCGGGTGCCTCGGACTCTCCAGCACAAAACTTGAGCGGAGGGTTGTCAAGGGGGCCTTGTCTCCGTACGACGAAGCGCGCGGGTCCCGAAGGAATCCCGCGCGCCGGCGAACGGCAGTAACCGCTTACGCCCTGTTTCAGGCCGACTCGACCGTCAGCGTGATCGTCGTCCCCGCGAGCGCCTGGCTCACCGGGCAGTTCTTCTTCGCGTCCTCGGCCGCCGCGGCGAAGCCCTCGGCATCGAGGCCGGGCACCTCACCGCGGACGGTGAGGTGGATCCCGGTGATCCCGGTGCCGGGCTGGAACGTGACGTCGGCCTTGGTCTCCAGCCGGGTGGGAGGGGTCCCGGCGCCGGTGAGGCCGTGCGAGAGCGCCATGGAGAAGCAGCTGGAGTGCGCGGCGGCGATCAGCTCCTCGGGGCTCGTCTTCCCGTTCGCGGCCTCCGCGCGCGACGGCCACGACACGGCCTGCGAGCCGATGCCGGAGGAGTCGAAGGCGACGGTGCCGTTCCCCTCGACCAGGTTGCCTTCCCAGACGGTGTGTGCGGTGCGCGTGGTGGCCACGTTGAATCCCTTTCGCTGTCACATCGGTCCCGGTACCGGGGCCGCGTACCCCTATCCGATCACACTCCGGTTCACCGCATGTGGAAGACCGGCCCTCGTGGGGTGAACGGCAGGCGACGCCCTTGTGGAAGGAGGTAGGCGTGCTCCTGTCGCACGCGCAGTACGTCGCACCAGCCGTCGGTGACGACGAGTACGGGCGCCCCCTTCGGGAAGTCCCCGGCACGGGTCAACAGGTCGATCCCGGGCTGGAGTTCGGTCCCTCCGCGCCCTCTCACGCGAACCCGTCCGCCGATCTCGGCGACGGGCAGGTACCCGGCGTCGTAGGGCGCGGCGTCGCAGAACACGACGCGTGCGGCGGGCACGTCCCGGGCCTCGGCGTACGAGGCGATGGCGCCGAGCGCCTTCCCGAGCAGCGTCCGCTCCATGGAGCCGGAGGTGTCGAGGACGACGCCGAACGTGCAGCGGGCGACCTCCTCGGGCGGGAAGTACCGTCCGGCGCGCGGGATGTCCGGGGTGGCGGCCTGCCGCCGGGAGGGCCGGGAGTACGTCCGCAGGGGTTCGGGCCGTGGCACGAACTCGTCGAACCAGCGGGCGAGTCGCGCGTCCCACGGCAGCGGCGGCTGGCTGAGCGCCCGGATCTCCTCGACCAACCCGGCGGGCAGGAAGCCGCGTTGCTGCCGGTCGTGGAGTTCGAAGCCCTGGCACAGGCCGCGCCGGTAGAACTCGTCGAGGTCGACGTGGTCGCGGGGCGCCCCGAGGGGCCCGCCGAGCATGTCGCCGAGCCCTTTCCCGCGCAGGGTCCCCAGGCGCCGCATCCGCCGCAGGTCGCCGGCGATCCGGTCGTACACCTCCTCGGCGGACAGCCCGGCCAACCCGGCGTCGTACAGGCTCCCTTCGGGCATGACGCCGACCTGCATCTCGCGCAGCCAGGCGTTGACGACGTAGTCGCAGGCGACGTTGAAGAGGTACGGGTCGCGGGGCCCGCACCGGTCGCCGTGGCGCAGGGCGGCGTGCAGCATCTCGTGCGCGAGGACGAACCGCCATTCCTCGTCGTCCAGTTGGCACAGCGGGTTGACGTAGATCTCCCCGGCCCCGGCGTCGACGGCTGCGACGGATATGCCGTGGGCGCGGGCGAGTTCGGCGTCGGCGACGAGGGTGATGCCGGAGGCGATGCCGCCGAGCAGGGGGTAGGAGGAGACGAACCAGCTCAGCGCGCGGTGCCAGGGCCGCAGGGGTTCCCGCTCGCCGGTGACGCTGTCGCGCCGCCCGCCCGCGACGTCCAGGGCGGCGCTCATCGTACGGGTGAGGGCCTGCGCGAACTCCGGCTGCCAGTCCGGGGGTTGCCGGTACTTGTCGCCCCAGGTGACGAGCGCCTGATCGGCTTCTGAGCCGGCCGTGCCGAGGCGGTCGTAGGCGGGTGGGATCCCCTCGCGCCGCCAGCGCGCGGCGAGTTGCTCCTCGTCTCCGTCGGGATAGGAGGGCGGAAGGTCCTCGGGTGTGCGGCCGACGGGGAACGTGAGCAGGAACCGGTTGACGACGGCGCAGCGCGCGGCGAGGTCGAAGCGGTCGGGCTGGACGCGTTCGCCGCGCTCGGCGGGCACGTGCCCGAAGCCGAGGTGGAGGGCGGCGTGCGCCAATGCCCAAGCCCAGTCGGCGGGTTCGGCGTGCCGGGCGGGGTGGGCGTGGGCGACGCCGTCGGACAGGACGCGCAACAGGCCGTCGTGGGGCGCGAGTAGGCAGTCCTCGTGCCGACAGGTGCTGAGCGGCACGGAGTCGAGCGCCGGGTTGGCCCGCATCAGCCGCATCCCCTCGGCGAACGCCTCCCCGGCGACGTCCCGCTTCTTCTTCTGCCGCCCGCCCCGGCTCACTGGCGCGCCTCGACGAGCCGGGGCATGTCGCGGGCCGCCTCGACGAGGAACCAGGACGGCAGGAGCGGGTTGCCGTCGGCGTCGGAGGCGATGACGCCCTGGGCGATCTCCACGGAGATCTCGGCGAGTTGGACGAGCAGCGCCTTCGCGCGGTACGCGGTCTGGCGGCCGTTCGCCGACATGTGCTCCTTGTTCGCGGGGAGTTCCTTCACGAGGCGCTCGCGGAACGACTCGGCGAGGAAGTACAGCAGGTCGCGGTCCTCGACCCGGTGCGGCCAGCGGGCGTCGCCGCGCAGCACGGCCTCGATGCCGAAGCGGCTGCGCACGATCTTGACGTACCCGCAGAACGCGGTCGCGTGCGCGGGCGTCAGCGTGCCGTGCGCGAGGACCTTGAGGGTCTGCTCGTCGAGGCCCTGGCCGAAGGAGTGCAGGGCGTCGGAGAGCATGTGCCAGGAGCGGGGCGTGGAGAACGGCTCCTCGGTCTTCGGGGGCTTGGACCAGAGGTGGTCGGGGCGGTCGGTGAGGTGGTCGAGGATCCACGGGTGGATGCCGGCGCCCGCCGCCCAGGCCAGCCAGTCCTTCGCCGACACCTCCAGGTGGACGTGCGCGAGGCGGTTGACCAGCGCGGACGCGATGGGGCGGGCGAGCGCGTTGTCGGTGGCGCGGTTCCCGGCGCCGACGACGATCGCCCCCTCGGGAAGTTCGTAGGTGCCGATGCGGCGGTCGAGGATCAGCGAGTAGAACGCCTTCTGCACGTCGGGGGTGGCCGCGTTCAGCTCGTCCAGGAACAGGCAGTACGGCTCGTCGCGGGCGATCGTCTCCGGCGGGCAGAACACCGAGCGGCCGTCCCGGATCTGCGGCACGCCGATCAGGTCCTCCGGGGCGAGCTGTGTCCCGAGCAGGCTCACGCACTCCAGGCCCAGCGAGGCGGCGAACTCCCGTACCAGGGAGGACTTTCCGATGCCTGGCGCACCCCACACGAACACCGGCCGCACGGTGGCGAGGCCGAGGAGGAGTTCGGGGAGGCGGGCGGGGGTGATGGTGACGGCTGCTTGCACGGGGACAGTGTGGGTGGGCGCTGTGAAGGTTCGCAGCTCATTTTCGGCTTGTACGACTACGACTCGCTCTGCGTACCGCTCACTCTGCGTACCGCACCCCCGCGCCTATGCCGCCTGCCGGTCCTCGTCCGTGTCCTGCACCGGCACCTGCGGCCCGTTCGCCTCGCCCAGCCACCGCCGCAGCACCTGGTGCACCTGCTCCGCGCCCACCAGTTCCTCCCCCTCCCCGACGGGCTCCGACAACGCGCGCGGGGACAGCAGGAACGGCTTCCCCTGGGCGCCTCCGAGCCCTCCGTGCGACCCGATCTGCTCCTCGAACGCGAGCACCTCCCCGTCGGCCGGTTCGTGGAAGGAGTTGACCATCACGTCGGCGGTGTGCGGGAAGCCGTGCGTCCGGCGTACGGCGTCGGCGGCGCCCCGCCCGAAGGGTGCCAACGGGCCCTGGCCGTCGGTGAGTTCGGCGACGGGAATCTCCGCGCCGTACGCGCCGAGGACGACCCCGCCGTGCTCGGCGCTGGCCACCAGCAGGAAGCCGACGCCGGGGTGGTTGGCGAGGGTCGTCAGCAGCGCGGGGTGGCGGGCGTCGATCTCCTCCTTCGTCATCCGGTGCGGGACGTCGGGGAAGGAGATCAGGCCGAGGTTCCCGGAGGCCAGCACGACCGGTTCGGAGCGGCGCGAGGGCCGGTGGCGCTCGCCGCGCTCCTCGACGGGCCGGCGCAGCGCCGCGCGGACGGCGGCCCGCGCCTCGGCGCCGCTGTGCGTGCGCTCGGCGCGGCGCGGCACGGGCAGGCCGCAGCCGGCGCGGACCAGGTCGCCCAGGGTGAGGCCGTAGCGCGCCCGGAAGGTCTCTCCGGGGCTCTGGCCGTGGTCGGACAGGACGACGATCCGGTACGGGCGCGGCGCGTGCTCGGCGACCTTCTCGATCAGCGCGAGGGAGCGGTCGAGGCGGGCGAGGACCTTCTCGGCGTCGCGGCTGAGCGGCCCGGAGTGGTGGGCGACCTCGTCGTAGGCGACGAGGTCGGCGTACACCGACGTACGCCCGGCGAGCATGTCGCCCATGACGGCGGCGACCACGACGTCCCGCTCGACGACCGTCGCGAACGCGCGCACCAGCGGGTAGAGGCCGCCGCGCTTCACGCGCGGGCGCTTACGCCGTACCCGCGCGCGGGTGGACTGGCCGATCTCGCGGCCGACCTCGGCGACGAACGACAGCACCGTGCGGACGGCGTTGGCGGGGTCGGAGAAGTAGGCGAAGTACCCGGCGCGGGAGCGGTTCTCGCGCCTGCGGCGGGCGGCGACGGACAGCACGAGGGCCTGTTCGTCGGCGCCGCCGCCGAAGAGGTTGCCGCGGCTCGCGCCGTCGGCGGACAGCAGGCCGCTGTCGCGGGTGCGCTCGACCGCGCGGCGCTGGAGTTCGGCGGCGCTGGTGGGGCGGTTGCAGACCATGACCTCCCGGGTGTCCTTCTCGTACCAGCGGAAGGCGGGGACGTCGTGGTTGGAGCCGTGCAGGATGCCGAGCTGGCTGGCGCCGGTCTGGCTGGACCAGTCGGTGCGCCAGGGGGTGAGGCGGTGGCTGCCGCCGTCCTTGTCGAGCCAGCGGGCGACGGTCGGCATGAGGCCCGTGTGCGCGGCGGTGTGCAGGAGGTCGTGGCCGACGCCGTCGAACTGGAGGAAGACCGTCCCGGGCGTCTGAGGGCTCGCGGGGCCGCCGCGCCGGCGGCGGTCGGCGAGGCGGTAGAGGCGGCGGCGGTAGGCGTCGTCGTCGCGGACGGCGAGGGCGCCGCCGGTCGCCGAGGCGACGGCGGACATGACGGCGGCGACGATCACGGCGGTCTCGGGGGCGGCGGCGCCCTGCGCGGACGGGTTGACGCGCAGCGCGACCAGCAGCAGCGAGCCGTTGAGCGCGAACACCAGCAGGCCGAGGACGAGCGCGGGCACGAGCAGCAGCAGGCGGACGAGGACGGGCCACACCAGGGCGGAGAGGACACCGAACACGCCGGCTCCGGCGCCTGCGGTGACGGCGATGCGGGTGGCGCTGTCGCCGTCGTTCGAGGTGAGCCGGAAGTCGGGCAGGATCCCGGCGAGGACGAGCATCGTGAGCGTGGACGCCGCCCACACCGTGATGCTGCGCCCTGCCTGACTGGCGATCCGCCGCCAATGCCCTCCGCTTTTCACGGCTCCACCCTGTCACACGCCACTGACAACGCCGTCCGGACGCCGACAGGGCCTATCGGCCGTCGTACCCGGCCGTCGGCATGGACAGCCTGCGGTGGACGCGGGCTTTCATCTGTGCGTCGTAGGCGGGTTCCGCGCCGCCCACGGTCTCCACCCGCACCCCGCGGCGTTCGCATTCGGCGGTGAACTCCTCGACGGAGGACAGGGCGCTGGCCAGCACGCGCGCGCTGGGCGCGACGAACAGGTCGGCACCGGGGCGGACGCCGTCCCACAGGACGCAGTGGTCGGCGCGCAGTCCGCTGACGACGAGTTCGCGGACGACGGTGTAGCCGTGCTCCTCGGCCCAGCGGGCGCAGATGGCGTGCTGGGTGCGGGAGTCCACGAGGAAGGGGTCGTCGTCGAGCTCCTGAAGCGGCGTCAGACTCGCGATCGCCGTGACGCGCACCGGTCCCATGGCGCCCCCTCACCTCTGGGTTTCGCCGCCGACCCTACTCCTGCCCGTAGGCTTCGGGGGAGTCGCGCGAAGGAGGCAAAGGGGTGCCGGTGGAGATCACCTGGTGGGGTCACGCCACCTGCACGGTCGAGGATTCGAACGTGCGCCTGTTGACCGACCCCCTGTTCGCGCGCAGGCTCGCGCACCTGAGGCGGCGGCGCGGCGCGACACCCCCCGAGGAGGCGGCGCGCGCGGACGCGGTGCTCGTCTCGCACCTGCACTCCGATCATCTGCACATTCCCTCGCTGGCGCGGCTCGCGCCGGGCACGCGCCTGCTGGTGCCCCGGGGCGCTCCGCGCGCCGTCCCGGGTCTGCGGCGCCTGTCCCACCTGGACGTCACCGAGGTCGCGCCGGGTGACGAGACGGCTGTCGGGCCGGTGCGCGTGCGCGCGGTCCCGGCGCGGCACGACGGCCGGCGGCTGCCGGTGGGCCCGCAGCGCGCGCCCGCGCTGGGGTACGTCGTCCAGGGCGCGGCGCGGACGTACTTCGCCGGGGACACGGGGCTGTTCGAGGGGATGGCGAAGGAGGTCGGGCCGGTCGACGTGGCGCTGCTGCCGGTGGGCGGCTGGGGCCCGTACCTCGGGGAGGGGCATCTGGACGCGGGGCGCGCGGCCGAGGCGCTCGCGCTGCTGGGGCCGCGCAGCGCCGTTCCGGTGCACTACGGCACGTACTGGCCGATCGGGATGGACGCCGTGCGCCCCCATGAGTTCCATGCGCCGGGTGACGAGTTCGTGCGCCTGGCCGCCGAGCGCGCGCCTCAGGTCGCGGTGCACAAACTGGCGCACGGGCAGAGCGTGCGCCCGGAGGTCGCCCGGTGAGCTGGGGGTGGCTGGCGGCGGGCGCGTCGACCGGGGCCACCGAGTCGACGCAGCAGGCGATCGGGTATCCGACGCTGTTCCTGCTGGTGCTGCTCGGGGCGCTGGTGCCGGTGGTGCCGACGGGGGCGCTGGTGAGTTCGGCGGCCGTGGTGGCGTTCCATCAGACGGCGCCGTTCGCGCTGGCGCTGGTGTTCGTGACGGCGTCCTTCGCGGCGTTCTGCGGGGACGCGGCGCTGTACTGGCTGGGGCGGCGCGGGATGAGGTCGAAGAACGGCTCGCGGTGGCTGGCGGCGATCCGCGCGCGGGCGCCGGAGGAGAAGCTGGCGCAGGCGCAGGAGCGGCTCGCCGAGCACAACGTCGCCGTCCTCGTCCTGTCCCGGCTCGTGCCCGCCGGGCGGCTCCCGGTGATGCTGGCGTGTCTCCTCGCGGACTGGCCGCTGCGGCGGTTCGTGCGGGGCAACCTGCCGGCCTGTCTCGCGTGGGCGGTGACCTACCAGCTGATCGGCATCCTGGGCGGTTCGCTGTTCCCGGAGCCCTGGGAGGGTGTCGTCGCGGCGGTCGCGCTGACCCTGGCGATCAGCGCGGCGCCGGTGCTGTGGCGGCGGCTGCGGGGGCCGTCGCGGGCCCATCAGGGCGGGTCGGGGTCCGCCTAGTCCAGGATGCGTGATCCTCCGATCGGCAGGTCCCACAGGTCGTCCCGGTCGAGCCCCGCCGCCTCCCAGGCGGCGCGCACACGCGTGAGGGGTTCCAGGACGGGTTCCGCCGACAGGACGAACGTCCCCCAGTGCATCGGCGCCATCCTGCGCGCGCCGACGTCCAGCGCGGCGCGTACGGCCTCCTCGGGGTCGCAGTGGACGTCGCTGAGCCACCAGCGCGGGTCGTAGGCGCCGATCGGGAGCAGGGCGAGGTCGATGCCGGGGTAGCGCCGGCCGATGCGGGAGAACCAGTGGCCGTAGCCGGTGTCCCCGGCGAAGTAGACGCGCCCGCCGTCGGGCGCGGTGAGGACCCAGCCGCCCCACAGGGACTGGCAGGTGTCGGTGAGGGTGCGCTTGGACCAGTGGTGGGCGGGCACGAAGTCGAAGCGCACGCCGGAGAGTTCGGCGGCCTCCCACCAGTCGAGTTCCGTCACGCGCGTGAAGCGGCGCCGCCGGAACCAGACGGCGAGCCCCGCGGGCACGAACACGGGCGTGTCGCGCGGGAGGCGGCGCAGGGTGGGGGCGTCGAGGTGGTCGTAGTGGTTGTGGCTGATGACGACGGCGTCGACCGTCGGGAGCGTCTCCCAGGGGACGCCGACGGGGGTGATCCGCGCGGGCGTGCCGAGGATGCGGCGCGACCAGACCGGGTCGGTGAGGACGGTGAGCCCGCCGACGCTCACCACCCAGCTGGCGTGTCCCGCCCAGGTGACGGCGACGGTGCCGGCGTCCACGCGCGGTGGCGCGCCGGGGGTGACGGGCAGCCTGGCGACGTCCGCGAGACCCTCTCTGCCGGGGCGCACGGAGCCCTCGCGGGCGAAGCGGGCCATCGCCTTGAGGCCGGGCAGCGGCGCGGTCAGCCGGTCGTGGAACGCCCGCGGCCACACCCTGCGCTCGCCCAGCGGCCGGGGTTCGGCGAGCGGCGGGGACGGGGGCGCGAGGGAGGAGGGGTCCGCCGGGACCGTGGTGTCCCGCGTGGTCGTGGCCGCTGTCGACTCGGACTGCTGCGTCATCGAGGCTCCCATCGCTGAGCGTCGCTCCGGAGGCCGTCGAACACCGACCTCACGAGGGTCAACGCGCGGTGCACGTGTGGCAGTTCCAACGGCGAGGGTGACGTGAGACATTCCGCCCGCTCGGCGTCCGTCGCGCCCAGCAGGGCGCCCGTGGACAGGCGTACGCGCAGGGCGCCCAGGTCGTCGCCGAACCGGTGTCCGCCGGGCGCGGGCATGCCGAGCCGTCCGGTGAGGTGGTCCTCCAGTTCCTGGGCGTCACCGACCCCGCGCGCGGCGAGCGCGGCACGCAGGGGGCCCAGATCGACGTACACATGGCGCCCCGCGCGCGGGGGCCGGGACAGCGCGCCCGCCGTGACTGCGGTGCGGTGCACGGCGTCGGCCACGCGCGCGTGCAGGCGTACGACGGCCTGGACGCGCGCGGTGACCTCGTCGGGCTCCTCCAGCGCGCGGGCGGCGGCTGCCGCGACCGGGGTGGCGACGCGGGCGCCGAGCGCGGTGAGGACGTCCAGCACGCGCGCGTGGAGGTCGGTTCCGGCGGGGAAGCGGGCCGTCGCCGCGGGCCAGCCGGACGGCAGGAGCGCGCCCGCGAGGTCGCTGACGACGGTGACCTTGTCCGGGAGCATCTCGGCGGGGCTGACGAACACCGTGTCGTGCGGCGCGTGGACGGTGTCGCGCCAGGTCTCGTCGCTGACGAGGTGCAGGCCGGCCCCCTCGGCGGCCTCCACGGCCTCGTGCACGGCCTCCGGGGGTGCAACGGTCGCCGTGGGGTCGTCGGCCGGCGACAGCACGAGCAGCCGCGGCTCCCCGCCCTCCTCACGCACCCGCCGGACGGTCTCCAGCAGCGCGTACGGGTCCGGCACTCCCCCGCACTCGGCGGGCGTCGCGACATGGAACACCGGCCGCCCCAGCAGCCGCGCGTACGGCGCCCACCAGGCGGCACAGGGCCTCGGCACCAGTACGTCCCCGCCGAGGGCCGCGGTCAACGCCAGCAGCAGCGCGGGCGCGCCGGGAGCAACAGCCACGCGCGCGGGGTCGGCGTCGACGCCCCGCCGGGCCCAGTACCCGCACGCCGCTTCCCGTATCCCGGCACCGCCTCCCACCGGCTCCGCACCCGCGCGCGAGGCCACGGAGGCCAGGGCATCGGCGAGAAACGGCAGGACGGGAACCCCGTCGGCGGGGAGGGGCGGCCCGTACCGGACGGGGCCGTGATCCTCGGGGCGGGCAGCGGCGGGGAGCGGTTCGGGGGCGCGGGGGTGTGGGTCCGCCGGGTGGGACGACCGGTCGCGCGGGGGCTCTCCTGCGTGCGCGCGGGAGCGCGGGTCCGGGGCCTGAGGCGAACCGTCACGCCGGGCCTCTCCCGCCTGCGCACGAGAGCGCGAGTCCGGAGCCTGAGGCGAACCGTCACGCCGGACCTCTCCCGCCAGCGCGCGGGGGCGCGGTGCGGGATCGTCCTTCCGTGCTCGCCTCACCCCGGCGTCCTCGCCACCCCGGCCGTCAGCCGCGTCGGCCGCCGCGCCGTCGTCCGTTCCTTCGCCGTCCGCCCTCCCCACGGCGGCCTCAACCGCCCGCCGCCGTGCCCCGGCGCCAGAGCCGGTGGCCGGCTGCGGCGAACGCGCCTGTGATGAACAGGGCGCCCGCGACCAGTGCGGGGACGGAGTCGGTGAACGTGCCGCCGGTGCCCGCCTTGACGCCGTGCTGGACCGTGGGGCCGGGGCAGGAGTCGGGCCAGGGCTGCTGCGGGGGCCGGGTGCAGGGGGCCGGGCCGCCGCCGCCCGCGCGCGAGACGTCGAAGGTGGCGCTCCAGGCGCGCCCCTGGGTGCCCCGGGCCGCCGGGCAGGTGCCGTCGACCGTCCACGCGGAGTCGGTTCCGGTGCCCTCCAGGCCCGTGAACTCGCCCGGGCCCGCGATCCGGGCGGACCCCCGGTAGACGGGGCCCGGACCGCTGCCGGGCACCTGCTGGAGGCTCACCGTGTCCTCGGCGAACGCGAGGGACGTCGCCTCCAGCGTCGCCGGCGCCGTACCCGTGACGGGGTCGCAGGAAACCGTCACGGTGACCGTGGAACCGGGCGAGACGCTCGCCGGGGTGACCTCGGCGGAGGGGTCGGCCGCGGCGGCCGGTGTCACGGCGAGCACCCCGCAGACCAGGAACGAGGCGGACAGGACACGGGCGCTGCGACGCATGGGACTCCTCGGTGCGGCGTGCGACGGCTGCGGTGGACGTACACCCATCACAGCCCGCCGCATGCCGACACGCGCGCGTGCGCCCTCGTTCGGCGGCAGCGACTCCACCCGACCGGGTGAACCACGCCTCAGGCGGCGTCCTGGAGGACCTGGTCGCGGACCCGTTCGCAGCAGCGGCTGATCAGCCGGGAGACGTGCATCTGGGAGATCCCGAGCCGCTCGGCGATCCGGCTCTGCGTCATGTCGCCGAAGAACCGCATGTACAGGATCGCCCGCTCCCGCTCCGGCAGCGCCGCCAGGCGCCCGCGTACGGCTTCGCGGTCGACGACGACGTCCAGCGCGGGGTCGGGCGCGCCGAGGACGTCGCCGAGGGAGTAGCCGTCCTCGCCGCCGGGCAACTCGGCGTCCAGCGAGAGGGCGGTGAAGCTGTCCAGGGCCTCCAGGCCGGCGCGTACGTCGTCCTCGCTGAGCTGCGCGCGCTCGGCGATCTCGGCGACGGTCGGCTGCCGGCCGCCGTTCTGGGCGAGGTCCTGGCAGGCGAAGCGGACCCGGTTGCGCAGGTCCTGGACCCGCCTCGGCACGTGCAGGGTCCACAGGTGGTCACGGAAGTGCCGCTTGATCTCGCCGGTCACCGTCGGTACGGCGTAGCTCTCGAAGGCGTTGCCGCGGTCCGGGTCGTACCGGTCGACGGCCTTCACGAGGCCGAGGGCCGCGACCTGGCGCAGGTCCTCCAGGCTCTCGCCCCGGCTGCGGAAGCGGCCCGCGAGGCGGTCGGCCATCGGCAGCCACGCCTCGACGATCTCGCCGCGCAGCGTGTCGTGATCGGGCCCCTCGGGCATGTCGGCGAGCTTGCGGAAAGCTTCGGCTGTGTCGGGGGCGTCATCGTGCGGGTGGTGCGTCACGCTCACTTGATTTCGCATGGTGCGTCGCCACTCCCTTGCGGGTGCTCTGGGTTGGACGGTTCACCGATGAGCACGCCCCGCGCGGCGAACGATCTGCCGCAGGCCGCCGGAGCCCTCCCACCGAGTGCCTCCGGTCCGAAGCACGCCAGTCCGCCTGCCCCGGCACCCGCCCCGCAAACCCCAAAGGGGTCTGACCTGGCCGAACGCGGCCGGGTACGCCCTGCCAGGCGCCGAGAACGGAGACGCACCAGACCCGCCGAACGCCCCGCCGGACGATCACGACATCCGGCACAGGCCCGCCTCCACGACGCCGGCCCCCTCAACCCCGCGCGCAGGACCGGCGCCCGCCCCTACCGCGCCCGCTCCACCCTCCGCTCGTCCCACACCGGCTCCGCGGTCTCCCGTACCTTCCCGTCGCTGCCGAAGACCAGGTACCGGTCGAAGGTCTTGGCGAACCAGCGGTCGTGGGTGACCGTGAGGACGGTTCCGTCGAAGGCCTCAAGACCTTCCTGGAGTGCCTCGGCGGATTCCAGGTCGAGGTTGTCGGTCGGTTCGTCGAGCAACAGGGCCGTGCAGCCCCGGAGTTCGAGGAGGAGGATCTGGAAGCGGGCCTGCTGGCCGCCGGAGAGGCGGTCGAAGGTCTGCTCGGCCTGGTTGGTCAACTCGTACCGCCGCAGGCGGGACATGGCGGCGCCGCGGTCCTGGGAGTGCTCGGTCCACAGGATGTCGAGGAGGGTGCGGCCGAGGAGTTCGGGGTGGGCGTGGGTCTGCGCGAAGTGCCCGGGCACGACGCGCGCGCCGAGCTTCCACTCACCGGTGTGCGCGACCCCCTCCCCCGCGAGGAGCCTCAAGAAGTGCGATTTCCCCGACCCGTTGGACCCGAGGACGGCGACGCGCTCGCCGTAGAACACTTCGAGGTCGAAGGGCTTCATCAGCCCGCTCAGCTCAAGTCCCTTGCAGGTGACGGCCCGTACGCCCGTACGCCCGCCCTTGAGCCGCATCCTGATGTCCTGCTCGCGCGGCGGCTCCGGCGGCGGCCCGGCCTCCTCGAACTTCCGCAGCCGGGTCTGCGCCGCCGCGTACCGGGACGCCAACTCATGGCTGATGGAAGCGGCTTGACGGAGCGTCAGCACAAGCTTCTTCAGCTGCGCGTGCTTCTCGTCCCACCGCCGCCGCAACTCCTCGAAGCGGGCGAACCGTTCACGCCGGGCCTCGTGATACGTCCCGAACCCACCGCCGTGCACCCACGCGTCGGCGCCGGCCGGCCCGGGCTCCACGGACACGATCTTCTCCGCGGCCCGCGCGAGGAGTTCACGGTCGTGGGAGACGAACAGGACGGTCTTGCGCGTCTCCTTGAGCCGCTCCTCCAGCCACCGCTTGCCGGGTACGTCGAGGTAGTTGTCGGGCTCGTCGAGGAGCAGCACCTCGTCGCTCCCGCGCAGCAGCGCCTCCAGCACGAGCCGCTTCTGCTCGCCCCCGGACAGCGTGCTCACCTGCCGCCACTGGGCCCGCTCGTACGGCACGCCGAGCGCGGCGGTCGTGCACATGTCCCACAGCGTCTCGGCCTCGTACCCGCGCACCTCGGCCCAGTCGGAGAGCGCCTGCGCGTACTGGAGCTGCGCGGCCTCGTCGTCGACGGTCATCAGCGCGTGCTCGGCGCGGTCGACGGCGCCCGCGGCCGTACGGATCTCCGGCGGGGCGACGGAGACGAGCAGGTCGCGGACGGTCGTCTCGTCCCGTACGGAGCCCACGAACTGGCGCATCACGCCGAGCCCGCCGCTGACGGTGACGGTGCCGCCGTGCGGCTTCAGCTCGCCGGAGATCAGCCGCAGCAGGGTCGTCTTGCCCGCCCCGTTGGGGCCGACCAGGGCGACGACCGCCCCTTCTCCGACGCGGAAGGACACGTCGCCGAGCAACGCCCTCCCGTCGGGGAGGTAGTACTCGAGGTGCGCGGCTTCCAGATGTCCCATGGAAACGCATTCTCCGGTCCGGCGACCTGCACGGCAAACCGTTATCGAGGGCACTGCCTGACGAGTCGTCAGTCCACATGCCGAAACGCTCAGTCTCATCATGCGATCAGAGGCGTTACGGTGAAATCCGCACCGACCCGACGACGCGAAGGGGCACAGCCATGCCGGAAGCACGGGAGACAGCCGTCTACACACACGGCCACCACGAGTCCGTCCTGCGCTCGCACACCTGGCGGACCGCCGCCAACTCCGCGGCATACCTGCTGAGTTCGCTCAAGCCACACATGAAGGTCCTGGACATCGGCTGCGGTCCGGGCACGATCACCGCCGACCTCGCCGCGCTGGTCCCGGACGGCCACGTCACCGGCGTCGACCACGCGCCGGGCATCCTGGAGCAGGCCGCCGCCACCGCCGCCGGGCGCGGCCTGACGAACGTCGACTTCGCGGTCGCCGACGTCCATGATCTGGACTATCCGGACGACACGTTCTGCGTCGTCCACGCCCACCAGGTCCTCCAGCACGTCGGCGACCCCGTACAGGCGCTGCGCGAGATGCGCCGGGTGACCAAGCCGAACGGTTTCGTCGCCGTCCGCGATTCGGACTACGCGGGCATGATCTGGTACCCGGCCTCGGCCGGCATGGACGCCTGGTCCGACCTGTACCGGCGCGTCGCGCGCGCGAACGGGGGCGAGCCGGACGCCGGGCGGCGGCTGAAGTCGTGGGCGCTGGCGGCCGGGTTCACCGACATCACGGCGACGTCCGCGAACTGGACGTTCTCGACGCCTCAGGAGCGGGCCTGGTGGAGCGGCCTGTGGGCGGACCGCACGCTGGCCTCCGCGTACGCCGACCGCGCGACCGAGGGCGGGCACGCGACCCGGGAGGAGCTGGCGGCCGTGTCCGAGGCGTGGCGGGAGTGGGGGCGGCAGGAGGACGGCTGGTTCGCCGTCCTGCACGGGGAGATCCTCTGCCGGAAGTGACGGGGCAGGGACCGGGAGCGGCGGTGCCCGGGGAACGGCGTGGCCGGGGCCTGGCGGTGAGCGCCGCGGCGGGAAATTCCGTGTGCGGGCCGTCGGCACCGCCGTAGAGTCGACGCGCCCCGCACCCAGAGACGGAAAGAAGCCGATGAGCGAGCAGCACACGTACCGGGTCATCGTCCGAGGCACCTGGGACGCCCTGACCGACGAGTCCCGGGAGAGGCTGCTCGCCGAGGCCGCCGACCACGGCCTGTCCAGCATGCGGTTCACCGAGGAGGGCTCGCTGACCTACGAGGCGAGCCCCCTGAAGCACTTCTCGATGCGGTACGTGGTGGTGTCGGACGCGGCGGACGGCGAGGAGATGGCCGCGGCAATCGCGGAGGACCGGGCGGAAACGGCGCTGAAAGCGCTCTCACACGGTTTCACCGGCCTGAAGTCGAAGGTCACCGACCTCGACACCATGAAGATCAACGTCAAGCGCGCATCTCGGCGGTGATCGCCCACCGCTCGTGGTCGCGCCAGTCGCCGTCGACGTAGAGCATCTTCGGCGACAGCCCCTCCAGCCGGAACCCGGCACCCCGCGCGAGCGCGATGGACGCCGTGTTGCCCGGCTGGACGTTGATCTCCAGCCGGTGCAGCCGCATGGGCCCGAAGGCGTACCCGACGACCAGATCGAGCGCCTCCCGCATCAGCCCGCGCCCGGCGGAGTGCGCGAAGGCGCCGTACCCGAGCGCCCCGCACTGGAAAGCCCCCTGGACGATGTTGTTGATATTGATGTATCCACCAATGGCCCCGTCATCCTTGGTGCACACGAGAAACCCGGCCTTGGCCGGATCCTCGATCAATGTTGACGCGTACGAGGTGTACGCATCAACGTTGTCCGGCGGATACAGCCAGGGCTGATGCAACTCCTTGCTCTCCCGGACCCGAGCGGTGAACTCGCCCGCGTCGGCGTAGGTGAAGTGACGTATCCCCACGCGGGGGCCTTCGGCGAGATAACGCTGGGCATGAGGCATCGGACCAGCGTACGACGGGTTCTCGGGACGAACCGCTGGGCATCGCCCCTTCAGGGGCGCGGGGAACTGCGCGAACAACCACGATGGCGCCGCGCCCCGCCCGACCACAGAACCCGGCACCCCATGAGGCGCCCCGTCACCTCCGCCGCCGGACGAAGTACGCCCCGCACAACGCCCCCACCACCAGTGTCGCCAGCAACGCCGTCCACAGCGGCATCGTGACCTCGGGGATCAGCAGCCGGATCTTGGTCGCACGGGTGTTCTCGAAGATGAAGACGAGGGCGAGCACCCCCAGTACGGCAACGGCGATCCGCCCCGGCGTGAGCAGACTCGCCCCCTTCTTCGCCCCGCTCTCGGAAGTCGTCTTCGCGCTCATGCGACCAGCGTGCGCCCGCGTCGGCGGATCCGCACGGCGAGACCTCACCGCAGCGCCGGTTCCTCCAGCACCAGCGTCCCCGCGTCCGCGTCCAGCACCGCCGCCACCCCGAAGGGCACCGTCAGCGCCCCCGCCCCGTGCCCGAACCCGAACTCCTCGACGACCGGCACCCCGAGCCCGCCGAGCCGGTCGGCGAGCATGGCCCGTACGAGGGGATAGTCGTCGCACTGCGCCCAGGACCCGAGGAGCACGCCCCGCACCCCGTCGAGCCACCCGGCGCGCAGCAGCTGGGTGAGGTAGCGGTCGAGACGGTACGTCTCCTCGCCCACGTCCTCCAGGCACAGCAGGCCCCCGCGCGCGGAGGCTCGCGCGTACGGGGTGCCCAGTTCCGCGGCGAGCAGGCACAGGCAGCCGCCGAGCAGGACGCCCCGGGCCCGCCCGCCGACCAGCGCGCCCCCGCCGGTCGCTGTGACGGTCTGGACGGACTCGGGTTCCATGAGGGTCGCCCGGAGATGGCGCTGGGCGGCGGCGTTCTTGAGGAAGTCCACGCTCGCGGCCATCGGCCCGTGCAGGGTGACGAGCCCGAGCCGGTTCGCGAACGCCTCGTGCAGCGCGGTGATGTCGCTGTAGCCGACGAGGACCTTGGGCCCGGCCGCCCGCAGCGCGTCCCAGTCGAGCAGGTCGGCCATGCGCTGGACGCCGTAGCCACCCCGCGCGCACAGCACGGCGTCGACGGACGGGTCGCACCAGGCGTGCTGGAGGTCGGCGGCCCGGTCGGCGTCGGCGCCCGCGAGGTAGGGGAACTCCCGGTGCCGGTCGAGGACATGGGGCGCGACGACGGGTTCGAGTCCCCAGCCGCGCAGGATGTCGAGGCCGCCCTGGAGCCGCTCCTCGGGTACGGGCCCGCTGGGGGCGACGATCGCGACGCGGGCGCCGGGCGCGAGGCGCCGGGGACGGGTCAACTCGTTCACAGGATCAGCTCTTTCCCGGGATGCAGTCCGAACACCTCGGCATACAGGGCGAGTTCGGCCTCCAGCGCTCGCACGGTCGTGGCCGCCTCGCGGAACCCGTGCCCCTCGCCCTCGAAGGTGAGATACGTGTACGGCACGCCGACCCGCTCCAGGAACCGTTCGCACTGCGCGGGCGGACAGATCACGTCGTCCAGCCCCTGGAGCAGCAGGAACGGCACGCTGACGCGGTCCGCGTGCTCGACCGGCGACCGCCGCGCGAACCGCTCGGCCGGCCCGATCAGCCCGTCGAGGTAGCGGGATTCCAGGTCGTGCGTCCCGCCGTCCGCCCAGCTCACGGGATCGAGAACGGGATAGCGGATCACGGCGCAGGCGTAGACGTCCGTACGGGTCAGCGACACGGCGGCGGTCCAACCCCCCGCGCTGCCGCCCCGGATGGCGAGCCGCCTCCGGTCGGCGGCCCCTTCCGCGACGAGCGCCAGCGCGACGGCGGCGCAGTCCTCGACGTCCACGACGCCCCAACTCCCGCGCAGCCGCTCGCGATACGCCCTCCCGTACCCGGTGGACCCACCGTAGTCGACCTCGACGACGCCGATCCCCCGCGAGGTGAAGTACGCGATCTCCAGGTCGAGGACGAGTGGCGCCCGGTCGGTGGGCCCGCCGTGCGCCCACACGACGTACGGCGGCAACTCCCCTTCGGGTCCCGTGTGTTGAGGGTTGCGCGGCGGATACACCTGCGCGTGGATCTCCCGTCCGCCCGGCCCGGCGAAGGTCCGCGTGACCGGCCGCGGGTAGTACGCCGGGTCCACGGCGTCGGCGTGCGCGGCCCCGACGACCCGCACGCCCCCGCTCCCCGCGTCCAGTTCGACGACCTCGTACCCGCTGTACGGCCCGGCCCCGACCCCGACGACCCGTTCCCCGCGCACGGCGAGCGTGGCCCCGAACTCGGTCCAGGGCCCGGTCAGTTCGGCGAGCTCTCCGGTACCGGGGTCGAGCACGCCGAGTGCGGCGGCGCCCCGCCCGTGGACGACGGCGATCCGCCCGTCCTCCAGCGGCGCGCACCACCGCTGCCCCAGCTTCCACAGTGCCCCGCCGAACTCCTCTGCGCGCGGGCAGAGTTGCCGTCCGTCGCGGTAGAGGTTCCACCAGCCGCTCCGGTCGGACACGTACAACAGCCCGCCGTCCGCCGCC
Source organism: Streptomyces niveiscabiei (assembly GCF_033794345.1). Lineage (NCBI taxonomy): Bacteria > Bacillati > Actinomycetota > Actinomycetes > Kitasatosporales > Streptomycetaceae > Streptomyces > Streptomyces niveiscabiei. The sequence goes on along the minus strand of NZ_JARAYJ010000003.1, from coordinate 194,695 downwards.
CATTCGACCTGGACGACCGACTCCCGGGGTCCGCCCGCGACGACGTGAGGCTCCCCGGCTTCGTCGGCTTCGTCGGCTTCGGTGACTTCGGCGACCAGCAGCTCGGTCCCGTCCCACGGCATCCGGGGGTGGTCCCAGGCGATCCACGCCATCCTGCGCCGGTCCGGCGACAGCTTCGGCCCGGTGACGAACCTCCGCCGGTCGTCGGTGAGTTCACGCACGGCACCGGACCCGTCGAGCGGTACGGCGGCCAGGACGCGCCGTACGTCGGTGGGTGCCTCGCCGGTGAACTCCTCCTTCACGCACCAGACTTCGCCCCGTTCGGGCAGCAGCACCGGGTCGGCCCAGCGCAGCCCGCCGCCCACCCCGGAGACGGGGGTGAGGGGCCGGGGTCCGCCGTCGCCGTCGTACCGGTAGAGGCGCTGGTCCGCGAAGTGGACGAACACCACGAGGAGCCGGCCCTCGTGCACGGTCCCCGCCCAGGGGCAGCCGCCGTACTCGTGGACGCGGCTGCGGACGTTCCAGGGCGCGGCCAGGACCGCTTCCTCGGTGCCGTCGGCGCGGCGGCGGACGAGGGTGCGGCGGCCTCCCTCGGCGGGCCGGGGCGCCGTCCACCAGACCTCGTCGCCGACGAACCCGACGTACTCGGGGCGTCCGTCGTGCGCGGCGGCGAGGTCCGCGGTGATCGGCGATGGCCAATCGCCGTACGGCAGGGCGCGGTTCACGCGGTGCGCAGGAAGCGGTCGAGGACGTCGACGCCGAAGTGCAGCGCGTCGACGGGGACGCGTTCGTCGACGCCGTGGAACAGGGCCTGGTAGTCGAGCCCTTCGGGCATTCTGAGCGGGGTGAAGCCGTAGGTGACGACGCCGATCCGGGAGAACTGCTTGGCGTCGGTGCCGCCCGACATGCAGTACGGGACGGTGTACCCCTGGGGCGCGAACTCCCGTACGGCGGCGCGGAGTCCGGCGTACGTCGGGGTGTCCAGAGGTGCCTGGAGCGCGACGGAGTGGTGCTGGAACTCCCAGCTGACGTCAGGTCCGGTCAGCTTGTCGAGCGTCGCCCTGAACTCGTCCTCCGCGCCCGCGAGATAGCGTCCGTCGACGTAGGCGACGGCCTCGCCGGGGATGACGTTGACCTTGTAACCGGCGTCCAGCATCGTCGGGTTGGCGCTGTTGCGGACGGTCGACTCGACGAGCTTGGCCGCCGGGCCGAGCTTGGTGAGCAGCCCGTCCACGTCGTCGAGGTCGGCCTCGATGCCGTAGAGCGCGGCGAGTTCGGTGAGGGCGGCGGCGACCGTGGGGGTCAGGCGGGCGGGCCACTCGTGCTCGCCGATGCGGGTGATCGCTGCGGCGAGGCGGGTGACGGCGTTCTCGCGGTTCACCTTCGAGCCGTGCCCGGCGCGGCCCCGCGCGGTCAACTTCAGCCAGGCGGTGCCGCGTTCGCCGGCGGCGATGGGGTAGATCTCGCGTCCGGTGCCGTCGTGGAAGGTGAACGCGCCGGACTCGCTGATGCCTTCGGTGCAGCCCTCGAAGAGGCCGGGGTGCTCGTCGGCGAGGAACCCGGCGCCGTCCTCGGCGCTCGCCTCCTCGTCGGCGGTGAACGCGATGACGACGTCCCGGCGCGGGCGTACGCCTTCGCGGGCCCAGGAGCGGGCGACGGCGAGGACCATCGCGTCCATGTTCTTCATGTCGACGGCGCCGCGCCCCCACACGACCCCGTCGCGGACCTCGCCGGAGAAGGGGTGCACGCTCCAGTCGGCGGCCTCGGCGGGGACGACGTCGAGGTGGCCGTGGACGAGCAGCGCGTCCGCCGACGGGTCGGTGCCCTCGATGCGGGCGACGACGTTGGTGCGGCCCGGCGTGCGCTCCAGCAGTGTGGGTTCCAGGCCGATGTCGGCGAGCTGCCGCGCCGCGTACTCGGCGGCGGGGCGCTCGCGGCAGTCGCCGCCTCCCCGGTTGGTGGTGTCGCAGCGGATCAGGTCGGACGTGAACCGCACGACCTCGTCGTACGCCTGCCGGTCAGCCATAGTTCTCCTCCATCGCGGACGCGGCGACCGTGGTGACCGCCTTGAACACCCGGATCGCGTCGTACATGCGGTCCGTCGTGTACGCGACCTTGCGCTCCCCGGTCCGCGCCACGCCGGGGATCACCGTCACGGCTCCCGCGAGGTGCTCCGCGTCGAACTCGACGGCGACCGTGTACGGGCCGGTGCCGGACGGGTCGTGCCGTACCGCGAGCGCCGTCGCCTCGCGGGCCGCCGCGCGGATGTCGGCGGCCGTGCGCGCGGGCGTGCGGCAGATCGCCGCGTACCGCGAGACGTGGTCCTTGACGGCGACCTTGTGCGCCTCGGGCGCGTATCCGAGGGCGTCCTCGCAGGTGATGTCGTCGCCCGTCACGAGGATCACGGGTACCCCGTACTCGGCGGCGACACGGGCGTTGAGGAGGCCCTCGCTGGCGCGGACGCCGTTCAGCCAGACGCCGGTGATCGTGTTGGCGAGGTAGGTGTGGGCGAGGACGCCCTCCATGCCGGCGCCGCCGTGGTACCCGACGAACGCGATGCCGTCCACGTCGCCGTACTGGACTCCCTCAACCATGGACAGGTCTTTGTGACGGCCGGTCAACATGTCCGCCCGTTCGTCAAGACGTTCAAGGAGAAGGTTGCGCATCGTGGCATGGGCTTCATTGATCAATACGTGATCGGCGCCGCCGTCGAAGAAGCCGCGGACGGCCGCGTCGACGTCCGAGGTGAACATCTCCCGGCACCGCTGCCACTCCGGGGCGCCCGGCCGGACGTCCTCCGGCCAGGTGACCCCGGTGGCACCCTCCATGTCAGCACTGATCAGGATCTTCATGGGGCGTCACGTTACGCCACGGCCGCACCCGTCTCGGTGGGCCGCTCCGCCAGCAGGGCGGCCAGCGTGGCGCGTGCCCGCGCGACGCGCGAGCGGACGGTTCCGACGGGGCAGCCGCTGCGGGCGGCGACCTCCTCGTAGGGCCAGCCCGCGATCTGCGTCAGCACGAACGCCTCGCGGCGCTCCCGGGGCAGCGCGGCGAGCAGGTCGAGCAGGAGGACACCGTCCTCGAAGCCGGGGACGGCGACCGTCTCCCAGGCATCGGAGTCGCACACGCGCGGGCGTACGGCGGCCCGGCGGTGGCTGTCGACGACCGCGCGGCGGGCGATCGTCAGCAGCCACGCGCGCGCGGAGGAGCGCCCCTCGAAGCGGTGCAGGCTGCCGAGGGCCCGGACGAAGGTGTCCTGGACGAGGTCGTCGGCGCCCTGCGGGTCGGCGCTCAGGTGGATGACGTACCGCAGCACGTCCCGGTACAGCGCGCGCACCCATCGGTCGACGGCGACGGGGTCGCCGTCGCGCGCGGACAGTGCCCACGCGGTGATCGAGGCGTCCGCGTCGGCGCGCGGGGAGGGCAGCGTGGAGAGAGTCACTCGGGTGTGTCCTTCTCTGGTCACGTCCGGGACCGCACGCGCGCGCGTGCGGTCCGGTGAAGGGGGGTACGGCCGGGTACGGCCGCGTCCCGAGGCGCGCTGGGGCGGCTCGGGTCACCGGCTGCCGTCAGACGGCAGCGCGCCCCCGGGGCGGTCCCCTGGACGTGAGCGAGTGGACGAGAAGCCGCTGGACGGGCGTGCGCCCGGGCCGTCCGCGCCGCCACAGGGGGCGCGGGAACTCCGGCGGCACGGCGACGGCCAGCACGAGCCTCAGCGGGGCCGCCAGCCACACGCCGACGGCCCGCAGGGCCCGGAACACGGCGCGCTCCCCGTAGGCCAGCCACAGGCCGCACAGCAGCGCGGCGAGCAGGTGCGCGAGGAGCATCCCGTACGACGCCGTCGAGGCGCCCGTGAGGGGTGCCCCCATGCCGTCGTGGCCGCCCGCGTGGGACATGCCCATGTGGGGCATCCCCATGTCCATGTGCATGCCGGGCATCCCCGCCATGTCGGCCATGCCGGCCGCGCCGGCCGCGCCGGAGTCCGTCCGCTGCACGGCGGAGAACCCCTGGTGGAGCAGGGCCTGGGCGGCGACGACGCCCCCGACGACCGCGGGCAGCCCGCGCTCCCGTCCGGCGAGCGCGCACCCCGCGGCGGCGGTGACGCCGAAGGCCGCGCCGAGCGCCCACGGGGGCAGCCCCGCGCCGGACATCAGGACGTGCCCCAGGGCGGCGAGCACGACACAGACGGCCGCGAACATCACGGCCCTCCCTGTGCGCGCGCACCACCCGGCGGTCATGGGGCCACATCCTCCCATCCGTGGTCCGGCCGTCGGGCGGGTGTACGCAGACGCCCCCCGCCGACCACTCACTCTCGGGGAGGTGATCCATGCCACACAAGAGGGCCGCGGGCGCTCGGAGGGCGGGGTGAGGGCGCTCATCACGCGCGCGGTGCGGGCCAATCGTGCGCCCGGCGCACGCGCGCCCCTCCCCCGGCAGGTCAGGCGGGGCGCCCGGCCACGACCCACTGCGACGGCAGGACGACCGGCGCGCCGTCCGGCAGGTGCTCGGTGGTCGTCAGGGGTGCCCGGCCGAGCGCCAGGACGGCGAGTCCGGCCGCCGCAAGGTGGTCGGGTACGGCCGCGTCCGGGACGGTGCCGGGCGCGATGCCGTGCCGGAAGATCGGCGCGAGCTTGGCGGGCGGGCCCTCGGGGCGGCGTGCGAGGCCGCCCAGGATCGCTCCGGCGTCCTCGGCGGGCTCGACCAGGAAGGCGCGGCCACGGGCGCCCAGGAGGGCCGCCACGGCGTCCACGAGGGGCTGGCGGTCCTCGGGCCCGCACTGATGCAGGACGCCCCGGACGTAGACGTTGGCGTCGCCCAGCTCGGCGTGCAGCGCGCCGGCCGCGCCCTCCTCGACGGCGTCCAGGAACCGGTAGGCCGCCCGCCCCTCGGGATCGGCCCGGCGGGCCCGGTCGAGGGCGGCCTCGGCAAGGTCGACGCCGATCACCCGGGGGAAGCGTCCGGCGAGGAACCGGGTCTGGGTGCCGTTGCCGCAGCCCAGGTCGACCAGCGGCAGGCCGGGATCCAGGAGGTGGGGGGTGAACAGCGGGAGGTGGGACTCGGCGGCGGCCTCGGGCTCCGCGTCCCAGAACACCTCTCCCCTGCCGTCGGGAGCCTCCGTCCAGAACCCTTCCCACGACTCCCGGTACCGCTGTGTCACGCTCATGACCAAGTCTCCCCAGGGTGCGACGCCAAGCCGCCGTGAGCCGACGGGCGGGTACGGTCTACCGCGCGCCGCGCGCGCTCACAAGCACGGGCCCGGCACTTTCACGCCTCCTCCGAAACCGGCCACCCCCCGCGTACGCCCCCGGCGCACCGCCCGTCACGCACGCCCCCCGGCTCGCGCCTCACCTCCGGGGCAGCGTCAGCTCGAACCACACGCTCTTGCCCGCCCCCGACCGGCTGGCCCCCCACTCGCGCGCGAGCGTGCTCACCACCCGCAGCCCCCGCCCCGCCACGTCCAGCGGGCCGGCGTCCAGCAGGGTCGGCAGCTCGTGCCCCTCGTCGTCCACCTCGCACAGCAGCGTCTCCCCGCGCACGAGCCGTACGACGACACCGCGCCCCGGCGCGTGCAGGACCGCGTTGGTGACCAGCTCGCCGACCATCAGCACCGCGTTGTCGACGAGCCGCGCGAGCCCCCACTCGTGCAGTTGCTCCCCGATCGCCGCGCGGGCGCGCCGGACCTCGGCGGGCGAGGGGGCGAAGCGCCACTCGGCGACGTCGTCGGGCTCGATGCCGTTGAGGCGGGCCATGAGGAGCGCGACGTCGTCCTTGCGCCCGCCGCGCGGGTTGAGCGCCCGGATGATCGTGTCGCAGGCGTCGTCCATGGACGCGGCGGGGTGCGCGGCGGACTCGCACAGCGTCGCCAGCCCGACACCGATGTCCTCGCCGCGGATCTCGACGAGCCCGTCCGTGCACATGACGAGCCGGTCGCCGGGCTCCACGCGCAGCCGGACGGCCTCGAAGGGCACCCCGCCGACGCCGACGGGCGCGCCGGTGGGCAGGTCGAGGAGTTCGCTGGCGCCGTCGGCGCGGACCAGCACGGGCGGGATGTGGCCGGCGTTGGCGATGCTCAGCTCGCCCGCGATGGGGTCGTACACGGCGTACAGGCAGGTCGCGAGGTAGTCGCCGCCGAGCCGCTGCGCAAGGTCGTCGAAGTTGCGCAGCAGTTGCGCGGGCGGCAGGTCGAGGCCGGCCATGGTCTGGATCGCGGTCCGCAACTGGCCCATCTTCGCGGCGGAGTTGAGCCCGTGGCCCATGACGTCGCCGACGACGAACGCGGTACGCGCGCCGGGCAGTTTGACCGCGTCGAACCAGTCGCCGCCGATGCGGCCCATCTGAGTGCCCGGCAGGTAGCGGGTGGCGATGTCGCAGCCGGCCATGCGCGCGGGGATGTGCGGCAGCATGCTGTCCTGGAGGGTCTCGGCGACGGCCTCCTGGAACGTGTACATGCGCGCGTTGTCGAGCACGAGCCCCGCGCGGGCGGCGAGTTCGGCGCCGGTGACGCGGTCCATGTCGTTGAACTCGGTGCGCTCGGGGTGCCGCAGCAGGATCATGAACCCGAGGACGACGTTGCGCGCCTTGAGCGGCACGACGAGCATCGACCGGCCGGTGATCAGGGGGCGGATGTCGCGCTTGTCGAACTGCGAGGCGATCGCGTGCCCCAGCTGCTCGTCGATGCGCGGCACGAGCACGGGTTCGCCGGTGGTCATGCACTGGAAGAACGGCGTGTGCGCGGGGAACGGCATCGCCTCGCCGACGGGGACGACGTCGTCCCAGCGCCCGGGTTCGTCGGTGTGTTCGAGGGCGACGCGGTGCCACATCGTGCGCGTGTCGGGCACCCCTTCGTCGAACTCCTCGCCGGCGACGACCTGTTCGCGCAGATAGGTCCCGGCGACGTCGGTGAAGCGCGGGACGACGGCCCGGCTGACCTCGACGATCGTGCGCGCGAGGTCCAGCGACGTACCGATCTTCCCGCTGACCTCGTTGAGGAACTCCAGGCGCTCGCGTACGGCGACGTACTCCAGGTCCTCGCCGTCGTCGGCGAGTTCGGCCGGCACCGGCAGGCCCTGCGCGAGCGCGCGGGCGGCGCGTTCGCGGCGGACCTTGCGCTCGGCGCGCCGGGAGACGCCCCAGTCGGGGGTGACCGGGACCTTCTCGTTCTGGCTGAACTCCAGGATGGGGTAGCCGAGTTCGAGGACCTGGGCGACGATGCGGGCGCCCTCGCCGACGCTCATGCTGGGCAGGATCTCGGGAAGCCGGCGCGCGAGGTCGTCGGCCCCGGGGAACTCGGTGTGGCGGGCGAACGCCGGGGAGATCCGCTCGACGCTCACACCGCCGTCGTCGCCGTTCTCGGGGGCCGGCTCCTCGCGCAGTCCGGCCGCGTCGGCGGCGAGCACCAGGAGCCGTTCGGCGCCGGAGCCGTACAGCGGGTACGCCCACCACAGCACGTCCGCGCGGGCGCCGTCGGGGCGGCTGATCCAGGCCCGCCCGGAGGACGGGTAGCCGAGTCCCGCGTCGAGCGGCGTGCCGTGGCCGTCGTACTCGGCGAGGACGTCGTACGGGGCGGGCTCGGGGGTGTCCTCGGGGTCGGGGAGGGCGCCGGCGACGGGCAGCAGGTCGAGGGCGGGCTGTCCGATCGCCTCCTCCTTGGGGAGGCCGAAGAGTTTGCGCGCGCCGGTGCTCCAGTGGGAGACGAGGCCGGCGTCGTCGACCACGACGACGGCCAGCGGGACGCGTCCCGGGCCGGGAGGTGTGTCCCGCTCGGTGCCACGGTCCATGGCCCAGGCCCTCTCTCCCCAGAGCTTCACAAGATCTGTCCCGCTGCCACCACGGTACGGGGGCGGTGGGCCGGGATGTGCGGCAATGCTGGAATTGGTGCGACCGGGGCGCCGCCGGGCGCACAGGGCGCTCGACGGGGCGTGCGCACGCCGTACGGCGGCCCGCTCCCGGTCACGGTGATCCATGCGCGCCCCCCGAGCCCCTCGCGTCCCTCAGTCCTCGTACCCGAGCTGGAGGTCGCGTTCCGTACGGCCGCCGCCCGCGACCTGGAGGACGGTGGCGACGGGCGGGTATCCGGCGGCGATGACGGTGTACTCGCCGGAGGACAGGTCGACGAAGCGGAAGGCGCCGTCGGGGCCGGTGGTGAGGGTGTCGACGACGTTCCCGGCGGCGTCGAGGAGCGTCACGCGCGCGTCCTCGACGGGCCGTCCGCCGCCCGCGCGCACGGTGCCGCGCAGGACGGCGCCGCCCGCGAGCTCGATGTCCTGGCGGGTCTCGCGGGCCTGCTGGACGGTGACCGGCAGGGCGGCGGGCCGGAAGGCGGGGGCGCTCGCGGCGAGGGTGTACTCGCCGGCGACCAGCTCGGTCATGGTGTAGCCGCCCTCGCGCCCGCTGCGGGTGGCGGCGACGACCTCGCCGTGGACGTTGGTGAGGGTGACCGTGGCGTCCCGCACGGGGGCGCCGTCGGCGGTGACGACGGTCCCGGCGAGGCGTCCGGCGCCGCCGAGGACGATGTCGAGGTCGACGGGCCGCTCGCCGACGGTGACGGAGACGGCCTGCGGCTGGTGCCCGCCCGCCGCGGCGATCAGCACGTACGCGCCGGAGCCCGGGGTGGCGAGCGCGTAGCGTCCGTCGTCGCCGCTGGCGCCGCGCCCGATCTGCTGCCCGGCGACGTCGATGAGGGTGAGTGCGGCGCGCGGGACGATGGTTCCGTCGGGGTGCTGGACGGTTCCGCAGACGGCGATCCCGGCCGCGTACGTCGCGCGCGCCGACGGGAGGGCGAGGGGCTCGGTCTCCGTCTCGTTGTGGGACACGAGGGGTTTCTCCTTGAGGAAGAAGGCGAGGAACAGGCCGACGAGAAGGACCGGCACGAGGTAGAGGAAGATCCTCGGCATGGCGTCGGCGTAGGCGCTGATGTAGGCGTCGCGCAGGGCCGGGGGCAGCGTGTGGACGAGCTGCGGGGTGATCGACTCGGCGTCGGGCGGCGCCTGGCCCGCGTGCGCGGGGACGCGCTCGCGCAGCGCGTCGGTGAGGCGGTTCGCGAAGAGGGTGCCGAAGATCGCGGCGCCGACGCTGCCGCCGATCTGCCGGAAGTAGTTGTTGGCGCTGGTGGCGGTGCCGAGGTCGGCGGGGCGCACGGAGTTCTGCACGGCGAGCACCAGCACGGGCATGACCAGGCCGATGCCGGCGCCGAGGACGGCCATCCAGAGGCTGTAGTGCAGCCGGGGCGTGTCGGTCTCCAGGCGGGACAGCAGCCACATGCCGGCGGTGGACAGGGCGCCGCCGAGGAGGGGGTAGAGCTTGTAGCGGCCGGTGCGGCTGATGAGCTGTCCGGAGACGACGGAGGCGACGACGATGCCCGCCATCATGGGCAGCATCAGCAGCCCGGACTCGGTGGCGGTGGCGCCGTCGACCATCTGGAGGAACGTCGGCAGGTAGCTCGCGGCGCCGAACAGGGCGACGCCGACGACGAGGCCGATGAGCCCGGTGACGTTGAAGACGGAGTCCCGGAACAGCCGCAGCGGGATGAGGGGTTCGGCCGCGCGGTGCTCGGCGAGCAGGAAGAGCAGGCTCGCGGCGAGGGCGCCCGCGCCGAGGCCGACGATCGTGCGCGAGCCCCACGCGTACTCGGTGCCGCCCCAGCTGGTCAGCAGGACCAGGCAGGTGGAGGCGGCGGCGAGCAGCAGCGTGCCGAGGACGTCGAAACGGGGGCGGACCTCGGGCCGGGGCAGTTTGAGGACGGCGGTGACGACGGCGAGGGTGACCAGTCCGAAGGGGACGTTGAAGTAGAAGCACCAGCGCCAGGAGAGGTGGTCGGTGAAGTAGCCGCCGAGCAGGGGGCCCGCGACGGAGGCGAGTCCGAAGGCCGCGCCGATCAGGCCCATGTACCGGCCGCGCTGCCGGGGCGGCACGATGTCCGCGATGATCGCCTGGACGCCGATCATCAGCCCGCCCGCGCCGACGCCCTGCACCGCGCGGAAGGCGATCAGCTGGTCCATCGTCTGGGCGCGGCCCGCGAGGGCGGAGCCGACGACGAAGACGACGATCGCGAACTGGAAGACGCCCTTGCGGCCGATGAGGTCGCCGAGCTTGCCGTAGACGGGCAGGCCGACGGTGGAGGTCAGCAGGTAGGCGGTGATCGCCCAGGACATCCGGTCCAGGCCGTGCAGTTCGCCGACGATCTTCGGCAGGGCGGTGGCGACGATCATCTGCTCCAGCGCCGCGAGGAGCAGCGCGAGCATGAGGCCGACGAAGACGAGCCGCACCCGGCGGGGGCTGATCCCCTCGTCCTGCCGCGGGGATGGGGGCGCGGCGGCCGGCGGGGCCGTCGCGACCGCCGGCTCCTCCTGCACCAGGGTGATCCCGCCCACGTACCGCTCCCCTCGTCGCACTTGCCACACAATTCCCGCGTAAAGCGACAACTCCTGGCAAGCGCGACGAGTTACGGCGCCGACCGGGTTCGTGGGAACAACCACTCGAACCGGTGAATTCGATCAACGGCCGGGGCTCGGGCGGAACCTGTCCGCCGGGCCGGGCGTTCTACTTCTCCACCTCGGCGGCGAGGTTGGCGAGCAGCGCGTCGTAGATCCGGGCGAGGCCCTTGGGGGCGAAGGTCTTCTCGAAGAAGCCGCCGATGCCGCCGGCGCCCTGCCAGGTCGTGGTGACGACGACGCGCGCCCTGCCCTCGCCGGCGGGCGTGACGCGCCAGACGGTGACCATGGAGGAGTTGCGGTCCTTCTCGACGAGCTCGCCGTCGGTGGGCTCGGTGACCTCCAGGAGGCAGTCGCGCACGCGCTTCTTGGTCGCCTGGAGCTTCCAGTGCACGAGCGTGCCCTCGCCGTCGCCGCCCTCGCGCACCTCGAACTCGCTGAACTGTTCGGGCATCAGCTTCGCGCGAGGGCCGCTGTAGTCGGCGAGTGTGTCGAACACCGTCTCCGGGTCCGCCGCGACGACGCGCTCGGTGGTGGCCTCGACCTGCGCCATGAGTTCCTCCAGGGCCTGTTTCTCGGGGTCGGGGCAAGCCAACCACCCCGCCGGGCGGCCACCCAAATCGGGGGTCCCAAAGCGATCGGAAACGGCACGCGCACGATCATGGGAACAAGTGTTCTATTCTGTGGCCAGTGCTACCGAGGAGGCGTCATGCGCTGGCAGAACCTCACCCAGGAGCCCGGCGAGCACGGCCGGGCGGCCGACCCCGCCCTGTTCGGCGCGGACGCGGTGACCACCCGCACCTTCGACACGCCCGAGTTCCGCGGAATGACGTTCCACGAGGTCCGGGCCCGCTCGGTCCTGAACCGGGTGCCGGGCGCCTCGCGCATGCCGTTCGAATGGACGGTGAACCCCTACCGGGGTTGTTCGCACGCGTGCGTGTACTGCTTCGCGCGTCGCACGCACAGCTATCTGGACCTCGACACGGGCATCGGCTTCGACACGCAGATCGTCGTCAAGGTGAACGCCCCCGAGGTGCTGCGCCGCGAACTCGCCTCCCCGCGCTGGCAGGGCGAGCACATCGCGATGGGCACGAACGTTGACTGCTATCAACGTGGGGAGGGCCGCTATCAACTGATGCCGGGCATATTGACCGCACTTCGGGAGCGCGCGAACCCGTTCTCGATCCTCACCAAGGGGACGCTGATCCTGCGCGACCTCGACCTGCTGCGGCGGGCCGCCGAGGTGACCGACGTCGGCGTCTCCGTGTCGGTCGGCTTCCTCGACGAGGAGCTGTGGCGCACGGTGGAGCCGGGCACCCCGGCCCCGGGGCGGCGCCTGGACGTCGTCCGCGCGCTCGCCGACGCCGGGCTCGGGTGCGGCGTCCTGATGGCTCCCGTGATCCCGTTCCTCGGCGACCACCCCGATCAGCTGCGCGCCACCGTGCGTGCGATCGCCGCCGCCGGAGCGACGTCCGTGACGCCGCTGACGCTGCATCTGCGGCCCGGCGCGCGCGAGTGGTTCATGGCCTGGCTGGCGCACCACCACCCGCGTCTGACGTCCCGTTACGACCGGCTGTACGCGGACGGCGCCTACGCCCCGACCTGGTACCAGCGCCGGATCACCCGCCAGGTCCACGAACTGGCGCGGGAGTACGGCATCGGCCCCACGCGCGCGGGGATGCCGCGCAGGACCCCCGCGCCCGCGCAGACGGTGGAGCCGGAACCGGCGGGTCCGGTCCAGCTGACCCTGCTGTGAGCACGTCCGGAACATCCGATCGGGTCAACTATCGGCGGAACAGGTTCTTCCGCCCCCGCTTCCCGGGACCATGCCGCCGGGGCCGTCGACCCACACGGTCCCGGCAGTCCTGGGAGGCTCCATGAGAAAACGCGCAGCCGTACTGTGCGGTGCCGCCGCCGTCGTGGCCGCGACGCTCACCGCCGCGCCCGTAGAGGCCGCTCCGGTGTCGCACACCGAGAAGCTCGCCTGGAAGAGCTGCGGTACGACCGACCACCCGACGCTCCAGTGCGCCTCCCTGAAGGTGCCGCTCGACCACGGCAACCCGCGCGGGCAGCAGATCAGCCTCGCGCTGACCCGCGTCCCGCACACCGCCAAGACCTACCAGGGCCCCCTGCTGGTCAACCCCGGCGGTCCCGGCGGCAGCGGCCTGTCCCTCGCCGGGTTCGTCGCCTCGACGCTCCCGAAGAACGTCGCCGCGCAGTACGACGTCATCGGCTTCGACCCGCGCGGGGTCGGCAAGTCCACGCCCGCGCTGGACTGCAAGCCGGGCCACTTCGACCCCGTGCGCCCCGACTCGGTGCCCGTCACCGAGGCGATCGAACGGGCCAACCTCGCGCGCGTGCAGTCGTTCGCGAAAGCCTGCGGCACGAAGTACGCCAAGCTCCTGCCGTACATCGACACCGTCAGCGCGGTGCGCGACATGGACGCCATCCGCACGGCCGTGGGCGCGCACCGGATCAACTACTTCGGCTACTCGTACGGCACGTACCTGGGCGCCGTCTACGCCAAGCTGTACCCGGAGCGCGTGCGCCGCCTGGTGCTCGACTCGATCGTCGACCCCTCGGGTGTCTGGTACGACGACAACCTCTCCCAGGACGTCGCCTTCAACGACCGCCACCGCGCGCTGATGGCGTGGATCGCGAAGTACGACGCCACCTACCACCTCGGCACCGACCCCGAGAAGGTCGAGACGAAGTGGTACGCCATGCGCGCGTCCCTCGCGAAGAAGCCGGCCGGTGGCAAGGTCGGCGCCTCCGAGCTGGAGGACACGTTTCTGCCGGGCGGGTACTTCAACGGCTACTGGCCCTACCTCGCCGAGGCGTTCGCCGCGTACGTGAACACCAAGGACGCCGATCCGCTGGTCGAGGCGTACGAGAAGTTCGGCGCGGTCGACGCGTCCGGGGACAACGGGTTCAGCGTCTACAGCTCGGTGCAGTGCCGGGACGCCGCCTGGCCGCGCGACTGGGAGCAGTGGCGGGCCGACAACTGGGCGACGTACGAGAAGGCGCCCTTCATGACCTGGAACAACGCCTGGTACAACGCGGCGTGCGCGTTCTGGCCGACGAAGTCGCTCCGTCCGGTGAACGTCGCCAACCACAAGCTGCCGCCGGTCCTGCTGTTCCAGGCGACCGACGACGCGGCGACCCCGTTCGAGGGCGGCGCCCTCACGCACGCGCTGCTGCGCGGCTCCAGCCTCGTCGTCGAGGAGGGCGGCGGGAACCACGGCATCACCCTCAGCGGCAACGCGTGCCTCGACAAGCACCTCGCCGCGTACCTCACGGACGGCACGGTCCCGCGCGCCGACGGCCCGGTCGACGCGGTGTGCAAGGCCCTGCCGGACCCCAAGCCGCTCACCAGCAAGGTCGCGGCACCGTCGGCGCACGGCACGGCGCTGCACGGCTTGCTGGGCTTCAGAGGCTGACCCCAGGTCCGTCGACCCGAGGTGCCGGGGGCGTTGAAGCTCCTGTAGATCGTCAAGTTGATCGGTTGTCGTGGCTGGGTCGTACTGTGCCTGGGTGCGCTACTTGGTGGAGTCCTTCATCATCGGGGCCTTGAGGCGGGGCCGTTCGGTTGAGCAGTTCCTCGGGCCGGTCGGCTCGCCCGAGCGCCCCGGTGTGAGGTATGCCGAGGTCCGGGCGGCGAGGACGTCATACGAGGTCTATGTCCATGCCGTCGAAGATGTCGGGCACGAGAATTTTGTGGACCTGGACGTGTTCCCGCCGTTCGATCAGGATGCCGAGGAAGAGGACTTCGGCCAGCTCCTGGGCACGGCTGAGGACCCGCACGACGCGCTGGTTCTTGCCGAGGAGTGCACGGGGGCTGTTCGCGGGCGGTGGGTCAACCAGGGTGTCGTGCAGGACGAGTACCGCGACTTCGTCCGGGCCGGCCGCCCGTCCGGCATGTCGCCGGACGGGCATCCCTGGCCTGACCTGCGCACCGGCTCGTGATGATCTGATCGCCTCGTTCACGTGGCCGTTGCCACCGGGACGCCGGTGGCTTTGATGTGCCTGTAGACCTCGCGGACGTCCTTGGTGGACATGCCTTCGGCGGTGCGTCTGGCGACGTAGTCCCTGGTCCGTGGGTCGTTGCATGCGAACCAGGACGATGGTGCAGAGGGCGCTGTTGGCGTGCCGGTCTCCGCCGCGGTTGATGCGGTGGCGGTTGGTGCGGCCCGAGGAAGCGGGGATCGGGGCGGCCACGCACAGGTGTGCGAAGGATGCTTCGGATCGGAGCCGGTCGGGGTTGTCTCCGGCTGTGATCAGAAGCTGTCCGGCCGTCTCGATGCCGACTCCGGGCAGGGCGACGAGGCTGGGGGCCGCCTGGGTCACGAGGGGGGCGAGGTCGGCGTCGGCCTCTTTGATCTCCTGCTGAAGGGTCTGGTAGCGGCGGGCGAGGCGGCGCAAGGCCGTCCTGGCCGCATGGGCGGGGTCGGTGAGGTCACCGGTGGGCCGGGTCCGGGCGAGGGTGTCGATGAGTACGGCGGTGGACAGTCCCCGCAGCTTCTCCCGCACGGCGGAGGGTGCAGTGACCATGAGAGAGCGGATCTGGTTGATGGCTTGGGTGCGGGCCTTGACCGCGCTCTTGCGGACCACACGCAGGGCGCGGATGGCCTCGACGATCCCGTTCCGGCTCTTCGGTGTTCCGCTCGCGCGGCCGGAGAGGACGGTGGTGGCCGCCGCGTAGGCGTCGATCGGATCGGACTTGCCGTGCGACCGCCTGGCCCTGCGGTCCGGGCGGTCGACCTCCACGACCGTAATGCCGGCGGCGGTCAGGAACCGGGCGAGTTCCGCGCCGCAGGCCCCGGTCCCCTCCATCCCGACCGCGATGACGTCCCCCTGGGCGCGCAGCCATGTCAGCAGCTGCCCGTAGCCGGCCGCCGTCGTTTCGGACGACTGCGTGTCCAGATGGCGGCCGACCGGGTCGATCACCGCGGCTTGGTGGATGTCCGTGTGGGTGTCGACTCCGCCGATCACCGCCATCCCGGGCGCGCTCATGCCTGTTCTGCCGTCCTTCATACGAGGCGTGGTGGAACCGCGTGTGCCGCCCGGGCAGACGGACGAGACAGTGAAGAGGCCCGACGGCCAAGCTCCTATGAGGTCACGGACGCCCGCGAGTACACGCAGTGGCATCCCCCGGGGGCCGACAATTCAACACACAGGCAGCCGAAACGCCAGTCAGCCCCAGAGTCAGACCCCCGAGCGATGCCGCGTACATCCTCACTGTCAGACCCGTGATCCATGATGGGTTCATGAGCGACCTGACCCGCATCCCGGCCCCCGACGGCGTCTCCCCCGCCGCGCAGTACAGCCACGTGGTCATCGGCACCGGCCGCCTGATCGCCGTCTCCGGCCAGGTCGCCCTCGACGAGGGGGGCGACCTGGTCGGCGCGGGCGACCCCGGCGCCCAGGCCCGCCAGGTCTTCGAGAACCTCCGCCGCTGCCTCGCCTCGGCGGGCGCGGCCTTCTCGGACGTCGTCAAACTCACCTATTTCGTCACGGACATGGCGTACATGCCCGCGATCCGCGAAGCCCGCGCCCTCCACATCCCGGACGACCGCCTCCCGGCCGCCTCCGCCGTCCAGGTCTCCGCACTGGTCCGGCCCGAATTCCTCATGGAGATCGAGGCGTTGGCGGTGACCGCGCGATGACGCCGCCGCTCTCGGTCCGTCCCATGGTCCTCGCCGACTGCCCCCGGGTCGCCGAGATCCGCGTGCGCGGCTGGCAGACCGCCTACCGGGGCCTGATCCCTCAGCCCTACCTCGACTCCCTCTCGGTCCCCGAGGACGCCGACCGCCGTCGTGCTCACTTCGAGAACGCCGGCGAGGACGTGGTCAACCTCGTCGCCGAGCGCGCCGGAACGGTCGTCGGCTGGGCCTGTCACGGGCCGTACCGGGACGGTGAACGCCTCACGGACGACGCGGAGTTGTACGCCCTGTACGTGGACGCGGCCTGTTTCGGCTCGGGTGTCGGACACGCGCTCCTCCAGGAGACGCGGCGCCGGCTCGCCTCGCGGGGGCGCGAGCGGCTGTACCTGTGGGTGCTCAGGGACAACGCCCGCGCACGCCGGTTCTACGAGCGCGCGGGCCTCGCACCCGACGGCGCGGAGGAACCGTTCGAGGCGGGCGGGGCGCAGGTGCCGGAGGTGCGGTACGTGGGGGAGGTGGGCGGCTGACTCACCGTCTCCTCGCCGGAATCCTCCGCAGCGCCCGCGCCGCCGCCTCCGCCACCGCCGGATGCGCCAGGGCGTCCTCCAGGACCGGCCGCGCGCGAGGATCGCGGAGTGCGCCGAGGCCCTCGATGCAGGCCAGTGCCACGCGGCGGTACGGGTCGTGGGGGGTGAGGCGGCGGCGGAGGGTCGTGATCAGGGCCGGGACCGACTCGGGGGCGGCGAGGGCGGCCAGGAGGCGGACCGGCTGGAGCGCGTAGGCGACGCGGAGTTCGTTGGTGGCGAGGGCCGCCGCCGCGCGGGCGGTGCGGGGGTCGCCGAGGCGGGCGAGCGCGTGCGCGGCGGAGGCGCAGCGCGGGGGGTCGCGGTGGTTGAGGAGGAGGACGAGGGCTTCGAAGGCGCGCCGGTCCCCCGCGAGGCCGAGCCGGTACGCGGCCAGCTCCCGCGCCCACAGCGGCCGTCCGGGCTCGGTCAGCACCCCGGCCAGCTCGTCCACGCCGGCCGCCGCGAGCCGCTCGAAGGGCTCGCCCCCGCCCGACTCCCGGCGTAAGCGCTCCGTGAGCGATCGCGACTCCTCGTCCATGATTCAGAGCGTAGGCGGGGCGCGACCAGGAGGGGAACGGGTTCGCGAAGTCCACCGCATCCAGGGGCTGGCGCGCTCGTTACTCGCGGGTTAAGCTCAGACGAGCGGGACACCCTCCCGCGTACCTCCTCGTGGCGGCCTGGTGACGCAGCCGCCGCGGGAAGCACGACCCGGCTCCGGGACAGGGCCGGTCGGATCTCTCCGCCGTACGAGCCGGACAAGCCGTACGCATCTGTATGTCGGGCGTGTGCGCTCGCAGCCCGGCAGCACCCGCAGCCTTTCGCGCCCCGCGCGCCCCCTCGGCGCACCCGGCGCTCTCCCAGTCGTCACCTCTTTCCTGGAGTCCCTCGATGGCCACTCCCCTGTCCCCCTCCTCCCAGCAGATCCAGCAGATCCAGCAGACCCCGCTGCCCCAGCAGACCCCGCTGCCCCAGCAGGCCCTGCGGACCGTCGCCGTCGTCGGTCTCGGCACGATGGGCACCGGCATCACCGAAGTCCTCGCCAAGGCCGGCCGCCGGGTGATCGGCATCGACATCAGCGCCGCGCAGGCGGCCCGCTGCGTCGCCGCCCTGGAGACCTCCACCGCCCGCGCGGTGGCCCGCGGCCGGCTCACCGAGCAGGAGCGCGCGGACGCGCTCGCCCTGATCCGTACGGGCACCGACCTGCGCGAGGCGGCCGACGCGGACCTGGTGATCGAGGTCGCGCCGGAGTCGTACGAGATCAAGCAGCAGATCTTCCGCGAGCTGGACGGCGTCGTGCGCCCCGACGCGATCCTCGCGACCGGTACGAACGCCCTGTCCGTGACCCGGCTCGCGGCCGAGTCCGCGCGCCCGGAGCGCGTGCTGGGCCTGCACTTCTTCAACCCGGCGCCCGCGATGAAGCTCGTCGAGGTCGTCTCGTCGGTGCTGACCGCCCCGCAGGCCGTCGCGACGGTCACCGAACTGGCCGTCGAACTCGGCAAGGAGCCGGTGGCCGTCGGCGACCGCCCCGGCTTCGTCGCGGACGGCCTGCTGTTCGGCTACCTCAACCAGGCGGCGGCGATGTACGAGGCGCGCTACGCCTCCCGCGAGGACATCGACGCGGCGATGCGCCTGGGCTGCGGCCTCCCGATGGGCCCGCTCGCCCTCCTCGACCTGATCGGCGTCGACACCGCGCGCACCGTCCTGGACGCCATGTACGCCGCCTCCCACGACCGTCTGCACGCCCCCGCGCCGATCCTCCGCCAGCTCAGCGAGGCCGGGCTCACGGGCCGCAAGGCGGGGCGCGGCTTCTACACGTACGAGGCTCCGGGCAGCGCGACCGTCGTCCCCGACGCCCTCACCCCCCTCCCCGGCGCCTCCGGCGTCCCCGGCCGACCCGTCCGCTCCGTGGGCGTCGCCGGGTCGGGGACCATGGCGTCCGGCATCGCGGAGGTGTTCGCGAAGGCCGGGTACGACGTCGTCCTGGCCGCCCGCAGCGAGGAGAAGGCCGTCGCCGCGAAGGCCCGGATCGGGACGTCGCTCGCGCGGTCCGTCGACAAGGGGCGGCTCACTGCCGAGGCGGCGGCGGGCACGCTGGAGCGGATCACGCCGACCGGGTCGTACGACGCGTTCGCGGACGTCGACCTCGCCGTCGAGGCGGTCGCGGAGGATCTCGCGGTCAAGCAGCAGTTGTTCGCGACGCTGGACAAGGTGTGCCGGCCGGGGGCGGTGCTGGCGACCACGACGTCGTCGTTGCCGGTGATCGCGTGCGCGCGGGCGACGTCGCGGCCCCAGGACGTCGTGGGGATGCACTTCTTCAATCCTGCACCGGCGATGAAGCTGGTCGAGGTGGTCCGTACAGTGTTGACGGCGGACGATACTCGATCAACTGTTGACGAAGTCTGTGCATCGATCAAGAAGCATCCCGTCAACTGTGGAGACCGTGCGGGGTTCATCGTGAATGCCCTGCTGTTCCCGTATCTCAACAACGCGATCAAGATGGTGCAGGAACATTACGCATCTCTTGACGACATTGACGCGGCGATGCGGCTCGGCGGCGGCTACCCGATGGGCCCCTTCGAACTCCTCGACGTCGTCGGCCTGGACGTCTCCCTCGCCATCGAGAAGGTCCTGCACCGCGAGTTCCGCGACCCCGGCCTCGCGCCGGCGCCGCTTCTGGAGCACCTGGTCGCCGCGGGCTGCCTCGGCCGCAAGACGGGCCGCGGCTTCCGCGAACATGCCAGGCGCTGACCCCTTCCTGGGGCGGGCGGACTGGGGCGGGCTGCTCGATTCCGCAGGCCGGGCGGACCCCGGACCTGCGCATCGGGCCGTGCACATGCAGTACGTTCGGGGCATGTCCCAGCCCGCCAAGTCCTCCCGTACCCCCGCCTCGTCCGACGCGCCGGAGAGTGCCGCAGGCAGCCGTGCCGCCGCCCAGCGGCTCAAGATGCGCCGAGAACTGGCGGCAGCCGCGATGGAGCTGTTCGCGACGAAGGGCTACGAGGCGACCACCGTCGACGAGATCGCGGCGACGGCCGGGGTCGCGCGCCGTACGTTCTTCCGCCACTTCCGCTCCAAGGAGGAGGCGATCTTCCCGGACCACGACGACACGCTGGTCCGCGCGGAGGCGGTGCTGAACGCCGCTCCGGCGCACGAGCACCCCCTCGACACCGTGTGCCGCGGCATCAAGGAGGTCATGAGGATGTACGCGGCGCGGCCGGAGATCTCGGTCGCCCGCTACAAGCTGACGCGTGAGGTGCCCACCCTGCGCGAGGCGGAGATCGCCTCGGTGGCCCGCTACGAGCGGCTGTTCACGCGCTATCTCCTGGGCCACTTCGACGAGCACGCGCACGACGACGACGCGAACGACGACCCGCTGCTGGCCGAGGTCGCCGCGTCGGCGGTGGTCACCGCGCACAACCACGTGCTGCGGCGCTGGCTGCGCGCGGGCGGGCAGGGCGACGTGGAGGCGCAGTTGGACCACGCGTTCGCGATCGTGCGCCGTACGTTCGGCACCGGCATCGGCATCGGGCGCGCGGCGACGCCCCCCTCCCCCGCCGCATCGGCGCCCCCGGCGGCACTCTCGGCGCAGGGCGAGGTCCTGGTGACGGTCGCCCGGACGGACGCGCCGCTGGACGAGGTCATGCGGGCGATCGAGCAGGCGCTCAAGGAACGCTGACCCGAGAACATCTCTGTGACGACGGCCACCCCCACGGGTGGCCGTTTTGGCATGTCAGGGCACGTTTTCCCGCACCTCGGGACCCCCACCTGATCGATCATCGCTCACTTGTCAAGTAAAGAATTCACCTGAGCGCAATTCATGGCACTCAGTGCCTTGCCGAGTGACACGGGGTGTCATACCTTGAAGTCGTCCGGGTGGCCGGCGGACGGCGAACAGCCGTCCGCCGGTTGTCCCCGCGCACCACGTCGCCGCGCACCCGGACGCCTGCGTCACAGGCAACCTCCCGCGCCACAAAGCGCCGCCGCACACCAGAAGCCAGCACCCTCACCGCGCCCTTCCCTCAGGGGCGCACACCGCCGGAGGCAACACCGTGACCGTGAAGGACATCCTGGAGGCGATCCAGTCGCCGGAGAGCACATCCGCCGACTTCGCCGCCCTCCCGCTGCCCGAGTCGTACCGCGCGATCACCGTGCACAAGGACGAGACGGAGATGTTCGCGGGGATGCGGACCCGCGACAAGGACCCGCGCAAGTCGCTGCACCTGGACGAGGTGCCCGTGCCCGAACTCGGCCCGGGCGAGGCCCTGGTGGCGGTCATGGCGTCGTCCGTGAACTACAACTCCGTGTGGACGTCGATCTTCGAGCCCCTCTCGACGTTCGGGTTCCTGGAGCGCTACGGCAAGGTCAGCGAGCTGACGAAGCGCCACGACCTGCCCTACCACGTCATCGGCTCCGACCTCGCGGGCGTCGTCCTGCGCACCGGACCCGGCGTCAACGCGTGGCAGCCGGGTGACGAGGTCGTCGCGCACTGTCTGTCCGTCGAGCTGGAGTCGTCCGACGGCCACAACGACACGATGCTCGACCCGGAGCAGCGCATCTGGGGCTTCGAGACGAACTTCGGCGGCCTCGCGGAGATCGCGCTGGTCAAGTCGAACCAGCTGATGCCGAAGCCGGACCACCTGAGCTGGGAGGAGGCCGCCTCGCCCGGCCTCGTCAACTCGACGGCGTACCGGCAGCTCGTCTCGCGCAACGGCGCCGGGATGAAGCAGGGCGACAACGTCCTGATCTGGGGGGCGAGCGGCGGACTCGGCAGTTACGCCACGCAGTTCGCGCTGGCCGGCGGCGCCACGCCGATCTGTGTCGTCTCCAGCCCGCAGAAGGCGGAGATCTGCCGCCGGATGGGCGCGGAGGCGATCATCGACCGGACCGCCGAGGACTACAAGTTCTGGCAGGACGACCACACCCAGGACCCGCGCGAGTGGAAGCGCTTCGGCAAGCGCATCCGCGAGCTGACCGGCGGCGAGGACGTCGACATCGTCTTCGAGCACCCGGGCCGCGAGACGTTCGGCGCGTCGGTGTACGTCACCCGCAAGGGCGGCACGATCGTCACCTGCGCGTCCACGTCCGGCTACAACCACGAGTACGACAACCGGTACCTGTGGATGTCCCTCAAGCGGATCATCGGCTCGCACTTCGCGAACTACCGCGAGGCGTGGGAGGCCAACCGCCTGGTCGCCAAGGGCAGGATCCACCCGACGCTCTCCAAGGTGTACGCCCTGGAGGAGACCGGGCAGGCCGCGTACGACGTCCACCGCAACGCCCACCAGGGCAAGGTCGGCGTCCTGTGCCTGGCGCCCGAGGAAGGGCTCGGCGTGCGCGACCACGCCAAGCGCGAGCAGCACATCGACGCCATCAACCGCTTCCGGAACGTCTGAGGGCACCCGATGACAGAGCGCCAGAAGGACCGGCCGTGGCTCATGCGGACGTACGCCGGGCACTCCACCGCCGAGGCGTCCAACGAGCTGTACCGCCGCAACCTCGCCAAGGGCCAGACGGGTCTGTCGGTCGCCTTCGACCTGCCGACCCAGACCGGCTACGACCCCGACCACGTCCTCGCGCGCGGCGAGGTCGGCCGGGTGGGTGTGCCGGTGGCCCATCTCGGGGACATGCGACGGCTGTTCCAGGACATCCCCCTGGAGCGCATGAACACCTCGATGACGATCAACGCGACCGCGATGTGGCTGCTGGCGCTCTATCAGGTCGTCGCGGAGGAGCAGGGCGCGGACCCCGAACTGCTCCAGGGGACGACGCAGAACGACATCGTCAAGGAGTACCTCTCGCGGGGGACGCACGTCTTCCCGCCGGGTCCTTCGCTGAGGCTGACGACGGACATGATCTGTTACACGGTCAACCACATGCCGAAGTGGAACCCGATCAACATATGCAGCTATCACCTCCAGGAGGCGGGGGCGACGCCCGTCCAGGAGATCGCGTACGCGATGTCGACGGCGGTCGCCGTTCTCGACGCGGTGTTCGCTTCCGGGCAGATCTCCGAAGACCAGAAAGGTGATGTCGTCGGCCGTATCTCCTTCTTCGTCAACGCCGGCGTCCGCTTCATCGAGGAGATGTGCAAGATGCGCGCCTTCGGCCGCATCTGGGACCAGGTGACGCGCGAGCGGTACGGCATCGAGGACCCCAAGCAGCGCCGGTTCCGCTACGGCGTGCAGGTCAACTCGCTGGGGCTGACGGAGGCGCAGCCGGAGAACAACGTCCAGCGGATCGTGCTGGAGATGCTCGCGGTGACGCTGTCGAAGGACGCCCGCGCGCGGGCGGTGCAGCTGCCGGCGTGGAACGAGGCGCTGGGGCTGCCGACGCCGTGGGACCAGCAGTGGTCGCTGCGGATCCAGCAGGTGCTGGCGCACGAGAGCGATCTGCTGGAGTACGAGGACATCTTCGCCGGGTCGCACGTCGTCGAGAAGAAGGTGGACGCGCTGGTCGCGGACTCCCTCGCGGAGATGGCGCGGATCCAGGAGATGGGCGGCGCGATGGCCGCCGTGGAGTCGGGGTACCTGAAGTCGCAGCTGGTGGCGTCGCACGCGGAGCGCCGGGCACGTATTGAGTCCGGTCAAGAGTTGATCGTCGGCGTCAATGCGTTCAATACGTCGGAGCCCAATCCACTCACCGCCGATCTCGGTCAAGCCATCCAGACAGTCGATCCGGCTGTCGAGGAACGGGTCGTGGCGGCCGTCGAGGAGTGGCGCACCACCCGCCAGGAGTCGTCCGACCGGCAGGGCATGGGCGACCCCTTCCACTACCCGACGGTCCGTCAGGCCCTCGACCGCCTCAAGGAGGCCGCGCAGGGCACGGAGAACCTCATGGAGGCCACCCTGGAGTGCGCCCGCGCGGGGATCACGACCGGCGAGTGGGCGGGCGCCCTGCGCGAGGTGTTCGGCGAGTTCAGGGCGCCGACGGGCGTGTCGTCGGCGCCGGTCGCGGTCCCCGTGGAGGAGGGCTCGGCGCTGGCGGAGGTGCGCCGCAGGGTGGACGTCACCGCGCGGGACCTCGGCACCGGCAAGCTGCGTTTCCTGGTCGGCAAGCCGGGCCTGGACGGGCACTCCAACGGCGCCGAGCAGATCGCGGTGCGCGCGCGGGACGCCGGGTTCGAGGTGGTGTACCAGGGCATCCGGCTGACGCCGGAGCAGATCGTGGACGCTGCGCTCGCGGAGGACGTGCACGCGGTCGGCCTGTCGATCCTGTCCGGCTCGCACGCCCGCCTGGTCCCGGACGTCCTCGAACGGCTGCGTGTGGCCGGTGCCACAGACATCCCGGTGATCGCCGGTGGCATCATCCCCAGCGGTGACGCCGAAGAGCTGCGGGCCGCGGGTGTGGCCGCGGTCTTCACCCCGAAGGACTTCGACATCACCGGAATCATCGGCCGCATCGTCGACGAGATCCGCACAGCGAACCGGCTCGACCCCCTGCTCGACCCCTTGGAGGTCCCCGCATGACCGTCAACCGTCTCCGTCCCCGCCGCTCCTGTCTCGCCGTGCCGGGCAGCAACCCGCGCTTCCTGGAGAAGGCGCAGGGCCTCCCGGCGGACCAGGTCTTCCTGGACCTGGAGGACGCGTGCGCGCCGCTCGCGAAGCCGGAGGCCCGGCACACGATCGTCAAGTTCCTCAACGAGGGCGACTGGACGGGCAAGACGAGGGTCGTGCGCGTCAACGACTGGACGACCGAGTGGACGTATCGAGATGTCGTCACGGTCGTCGAGGGCGCCGGCCCGAACCTCGACTGCGTCATGCTGCCGAAGGTGCAGAACGCGCAGCAGATCGTGGCACTCGACCTTCTGTTGACGCAGATCGAGAAGACCATGGGATTCGAGGTCGGCCGCATCGGTATTGAGGCGCAGATCGAGAATGCACAGGGACTCAACAACGTCAATGAGATCGCCCAGGCCAGTCAACGTATTGAGACGATCATCTTCGGTCCGGCCGATTTCATGGCGTCGATCAACATGAAGTCCCTCGTCGTCGGCGAACAGCCCCCCGGCTACCCCGCGGACGCCTATCACTACATCCTCATGAAGATCCTGATGGCCGCCCGCGCGAACGACCTCCAGGCGATCGACGGCCCCTACCTCCAGATCCGCAACGTCGACGGCTACCGCGAGGTCGCCCGGCGCGCCGCCGCGCTCGGCTTCGACGGCAAGTGGGTGCTGCACCCGGGCCAGGTCGAGGCGTCCAACGAGATCTTCTCGCCGTCGCAGGAGGACTACGACCACGCGGAACTGATCCTGGACGCGTACGAGTACTACACGTCCGAGGCGGGCGGGAAGAAGGGTTCGGCGATGCTCGGCGACGAGATGATCGACGAGGCGAGCCGCAAGATGGCGCTGGTCGTCTCCGGCAAGGGCAGGGCGGCGGGCATGACCCGGACGTCGAAGTTCGAGATCCCGGAGGCCTGAGGACCATGCAGTTCGGGCGCACCTACGAGGAGTTCGAGGTCGGCGCGGTGTACAAGCACTGGCCCGGCAAGACGGTCACCGAGTACGACGACCACCTCTTCTGCCTCCTCACGATGAACCACCACCCGCTCCACCTGGACGCCAACTACGCCGGGAACACGACGGACTTCGGCAAGAACGTGGTGGTCGGGAACTACATCTACTCGCTGCTGCTCGGCATGTCCGTCCCGGACGTCTCGGGCAAGGCGATCGCCAACCTGGAGATCGAGTCGCTGAAGCACGTGGCGCCGACCTTCCACGGCGACACGATCTACGGGCAGACGACGGTGCTGGACAAGTGGCCGTCGAAGTCGAAGGACGACCGCGGGATCGTCCACGTCGAGACCAAGGGCTACAAGCAGGACGGCACGCTGGTGTGCGTGTTCCGGCGCAAGGTCATGGTGCCGACGCGGACGTACATCAAGGAGCGCGGCGGCGAACAGCCCGGCCGCCCGGAACTTCAGGAAGGCTGACCCACGCCATGGCACGCCTCGCGCAGACCGCCGGCCTCACGGACGTACAGACCGAGATCCTGTCCACCGTGCGGGACTTCGTCGACAAGGAGATCATCCCGGTCGCGACCGAGCTGGAGCACCGGGACGAGTACCCGCAGCAGATCGTGGACGGACTACGGGAGTTGGGCCTGTTCGGGCTGATGATCCCGGAGGAGTACGGCGGTCTGGGCGAGTCGCTGCTGACGTACGCGCTGTGCGTGGAGGAGATCGCGCGCGGCTGGATGTCGGTGTCCGGGATCGTCAACACGCACTTCATCGTGGCGTACATGCTCAAGCAGCACGGCACGCGGGAGCAGAAGGAGTACTTCCTGCCGCGGATGGCGGCGGGGGACGTCAGGGGCGCGTTCTCGATGTCGGAGCCGGGTCTCGGTTCGGACGTGTCAGCGATCACGTCGAAAGCGGTCAGAGACGGTGACGATTTCGTCCTGAACGGTCAGAAGATGTGGCTGACGAACGGCGGTACGTCGTCTCTGGTGGCGGTTCTCGTACGAAGTGACGAAGGACACGACCCGGCGAAGGCGGCGGTCAGGCCGCACCAGGCGATGACGACGTTCCTGGTGGAGAAGGAGCCCGGGTTCGGGGAGGTGCGTCCCGGTCTGACGATCCCCGGGAAGATCGAGAAGATGGGGTACAAGGGCGTCGATACGACCGAGCTGGTCATGTCTGACCTGCGGGTTCCGGCGAACCGGGTGCTCGGCGGGGAGACCGGCCGAGGTTTTTACCAAATGATGGACGGCGTCGAGGTTGGCCGCGTGAACGTCGCGGCGCGTGGCTGCGGCGTCGCTCAGCGTGCCTTCGAGCTCGGTGTCCAGTACGCCCAGCAACGTCACACCTTCGGCAAGCCGATCGCCCAGCACCAGGCGATCCAGTTCAAGCTCGCGGAGATGGCTACCAAGGTCGAGGCCGCCCATGCGATGATGGTCAATGCGGCACGCAAAAAGGACTCGGGCGAGCGAAACGACCTCGAGGCCGGGATGGCGAAGTACCTCGCCTCCGAGTACTGCAAGGAAGTGGTCGAGGACGCATTCCGGATCCACGGTGGCTACGGCTTCTCCAAGGAGTACGAGATCGAGCGCCTGTACCGCGAGGCCCCGATGCTCCTGATCGGTGAAGGCACCGCCGAGATCCAGAAAATGATCATCGGCCGAAGGTTGCTCGAAGAGTATCGATTCCAGGGCTAGATGTACCGGTTGGGGGTGTTTTCTTCGAGAAGAAGGTCACACCCCGTCAATCGCTCTCAGCCGCCGACTCGTCTTCCTGGCTTACCCAGTTGTGGTCGTGAACCGCTACGATCGCCGGAAAGCCGCCGTCCCCCGTTCAGAGCGCGGCATCATCCGCTACGAAGGTCATCCATGCCCCACAGCCAAACCTCTGCACCTCGCGACAGCCTCGCCGGCGTACGCCTTGCGCGCGGAGCATCGCCGTGGCTTCTCCCGACCGTCGCCACCGCAGCCGTCAGCCTGGTCCGCGCCCGCCGCTCGGGCGCCGCGAAGGCAGTCGCCGTACCCGCCACCGCGCTGGCGGCGGGCATGCTGTGGTTCTTCCGCGACCCCGAGCGCGAGATCGCCTCGGGCCGGGTCATCTCCCCCGCCGACGGCGTGGTGCAGAGCATCATGCCGTGGAAGGACGGGCGCACCCGGGTCGCGATCTTCATGAGCCCGCTCAACGTCCACGTCAACCGCGCGCCCCTCGCGGGCACGGTGACGTCCGTGGAGCACGTGCCGGGCGGTTTCGTCCCGGCGTTCAACAAGGAGAGCGAGAACAACGAGCGGGTGGTCTGGCACTTCGACACCGAGCTCGGTGACATCGAGATGATCCAGATCGCCGGTACGGTCGCCCGCCGCATCGTCCCCTACCTCCCCGAGGGCACGAAGGTCGAGCAGGGCGAGCGCATCGGTCTCATCCGGTTCGGTTCGCGCGTGGACGTGTACCTCCCCGAGGGCATCGAGGTCGCCGTCGAGGTCGGGCAGAAGACCGTTGCGGGGGTGACTCGTCTTGACCGTGATTGACCCTGAGACGCAGACCGGCTGGGTGCCGGAGGCCGACGAAGAGGACGACGCGGAGGAGATGCCCCTCTCCCTGCGGCTGTCGATAGCGGACGCCCTCACGCTCGGCAACGCCACCTGCGGCTTCATGGCGGTGTACTTCACCACCACCGGCATCCTCATCCCGCACCTCACGGGCAGCCAGGAGAGCGGCATGGCGCGCAGCAGCGCGGCCACCGCCGTCATCCTGATGCTGTGCGCGGCGGTCTTCGACCTGTTCGACGGCCTCGTCGCCCGCAAGCTGCGCTCCTCGCCGATGGGCGCGGAACTGGACAACCTCTCCGACCTGGTCAGCTTCGGCCTGGCCCCGGCGTACTTCGTCCTCGTCTACGGCATGGTCGCCAACGACGCGCACCAGCGGGTGGCGGCGGTCGGCGCGGTCGTGGTGCTGCTCGCGGTGGTGCTGAGACTCGCGCGCTTCTCCTGTGTGACGCCCGCGAACGGGATGTTCCAGGGGATGCCGTCGCCGTTCGGCGCGCTGACGGTCGTCGCGATCGTGCTGCTGGAACTGCCGTTCGTGGCGACACTTCTGGCGATCGTCGGTACGGCCTGGCTGATGGTGAGCCGCGTCGAGTACCCGAAACCGCGCGGACCGCTCGCGGGCGCCATGCTCTCGTGGATCGTCCTGTCGATGGGCATGCTCGCGGCGTGGGCGTTCGGCGCCCCCGGCGGCCAGCTCCTCCTCCAGACGGGCTGCGCGCTCCAGCTCGTCATGGGGGCGGTCATCCCGCTGTTCGCCACGGCCCGCCGGGTGAACAACTTCCGCGACAACCGCCGCGAGGCGCGTACGGCGCAGCTGCCGTAACCGCTCGTTCTTCGTACGGCGCCGAAGCGCCCGGAACCGATGGGTTCCGGGCGCTTCGGCGTACGTGGGGCACGCGGGCGCGTACGTCGTACGAGCCGACTGTCGTACCGTCCGCTCAGCCCAGCAGGTCCCGGCCGATCCGTTCCGCGACCTTCTCCAGGATCGGTCCGGCCTCCTCGATGCACCGCGCGACGTCCGGCTCGATCTCGGTGAGGGGGTACGCGCGGCGGATGCCGGCTCCCGCGAGGGCCTCCGGGGTCAGCGCCAGCCGGCCGCAGACGGCGACGACGTCCTTGCCGGCGGTACGGGCGGCTGCGGCGACGCCGGCCGGGGCCTTGCCGTGCAGGGTCTGGGTGTCGAGGGAGCCCTCGCCGGTGATGACGAGGTCGGCGCGGGCCAGGGCGGGGGCGAAGCCGAGGACATCGAGCATGATCTCGATGCCGGGGCGGAAGCGGGCGCCGAGCAGCAGCGCGCCGTAGCCGATGCCGCCGGCCGCTCCGGCGCCGGGCGCGAGCGCGTGTGCGGCGGCTGCCGGGCCCACGGCGGTCTCCAGGACCTTCGCGAAGTGGGCGAGGGCGGCGTCGAGGGCGGCGACGTCGTCCGGGGAGGCGCCCTTCTGCGGGCCGTACACGGCGGGGGCGCCGGTCGGGCCGGTGAGCGGGTTGTCGACGTCGCTGGCGAGGATCAGGTCGACGTCCCGCAGGCGGGCGTCCAGGCCGGTCAGGTCGGCTCGGGCGAGGTCCGCGAGGCCGCCTCCGCCGGGGGCCACGGGCTCGCCGTCCGCGTCCACGAAGCGGGCGCCGAGCGCCGAGAGCATGCCCGCGCCGCCGTCCGTCGTGGCGCTGCCGCCGACGCCGAAGACGATCGTGCGGGCGCCCGCGTCGAGCGCCGCGCGCAGGAGTTCGCCGGAGCCGTACGTGGACGCGGTCAGGGGGGCGAAGACGCCGCGCGGGAGCCGGTGCAGGCCGCTGGCCTCGGCCATCTCGACGACGGCGGTGTCACCGCGCAGGGCGAACGCGGCGCCGACCTCGTGGCCGAGGGGGCCCGCGACGCGTACGTCGTGGCGGTCGAAGCCGGCCGCGAGCGCCGCCGCGACCGTGCCGTCGCCGCCGTCGGCCACCGGCAGCGCCTCGACCGTCACGCCGGGGACGGCCTTGCGCAGGCCCGCCGTGACCCGTTCGGCGACCTCCACGGCCGTCAGCGAGCCCTTGAACTTGTCCGCCGCCACGAGGACGCGCCGTGCCTGAGCCACCTGTCTCCCATCGCCGGTGCGCTCCGGTGTCCCCGCACGTGGGGGCCGGTCACGCCGGAGTGACCTTAACCGGCGAAGGGGGGTGGCGTCATGCCTTGTTCGAGGCGCGGATGAGGGCCGGGGGCGGCTGTGGGGCGGGGCGGGGAACGGGCGGAGAGGGGCGGGACTTGGGGAAGGGGCGGGGCGTTTTCCCCAGGGGGCGGGGCGTGCCGGACGGCGCGGACGAAGTGGGAGGGCGTGAACTCGGCGTGTCCGCGCGGCAGTTCGGCGGTGCCGGGCTCGCCTGGATACCCTGCGGGAATGAGCACCTCCGACTACGCCGCGTACATCGCCTCCCTGCCCCGTATCCTCGCCGGAGCCGCCGCGCTCTTCCGGGACGCCGAGGGGCGGGTGCTGCTCGTCGAGCCCAACTACCGTGAGGGGTGGGCGCTTCCGGGCGGCACCATCGAGTCGGACACCGGCGAGACACCCCGCCAGGGCGCCCGCCGCGAGACCCTGGAGGAGATCGGCCTCGACCGTCCGCTGGGACGGCTCCTCGCGGTCGACTGGGTCCACGGTCCGGCTCGGCCGCCGATCGTGGCGTACGTGTACGACGGCGGTGTCCTCGACGCGGACGACCTCAAGGCGATCCGGCTCCAGGAGGAGGAGTTGCTGTCCTGGCGGCTGGTCCCCCGCGAGGAACTCACGGCTCGCCTGCCCGGGACGTTGGGCTTGAGGGTCCTGGCGGCCCTGGACGCGCTGGCGGAGGGGGCGGGGACGGTGGAGCTGGAGAACGGGGTCGCGGTGTCCTGAGCGGACGTATCGGGCTCAGCCCTGTTCCGTGTGCGGCTTCGCGTCGATCTCGCGCAGGGCGTCGTCCCGTTCCGCGACGCGCGCCTCTGTGCGGTGGCCGCGCTGGATGTAGTCGCGCAGGACGAGTTCGACGGCGTCCTGCGGGGTGCCGACCCCGGCCAGCACCATGGCCTCGACGACGAGTTCGGCGTCGAGGGAGACGGAGACCTTTGCCATGGCGTGACGCTACCACCGGGGCCGGGGCGTCGGATATCCGTTCGCCCGCCCGGTCGGGGGCACTTACGCTCGGCCCATGACCAAGCCCCTCGTCGCCATCCTGACCGGCGCCGGTATCAGCACGGACTCCGGAATCCCCGACTACCGCGGCCCGAACGGCCTGTGGCGGGAGGACCCGGACGCCGAGAAGCTCGTGACGTACGAGTACTACATGGGCGACCCGGAGATCCGCCGGCGTTCCTGGCGGATGCGGCGGCAGAGCGAGGCGCTGCGGGCCGAGCCGAACGCCGCGCACCGGGCGATCGTGGAGCTGGAGCGGTCGGGCGTACCGGTGCGGGTGCTCACGCAGAACGTGGACGGCCTCCACCAGCTCGCCGGGCTCCCGGCCCGCAAGGTCCTCGAACTCCACGGCACGGCACGGCAGTTCGTGTGCACGCGGTGCGGCGCGCGCGGCCCGATGGAGGACGCCCTGGCCCGTCTGGACGCGGGCGAGGACGACCCGCCGTGCCTGGACTGCGGCGGCATCCTCAAGTCGGCGACGGTCATGTTCGGCGAACACCTCAGCCCCGAGGTCCTCGCCGACGCCCTGGCCATCACCAAGGCCTGCCAGCTCTTCTACGCCGTCGGCACCTCCCTCACGGTGCACCCCGCCGCCGCCCTGGCCGGCATCGCCACCGAGAACGGCGCCCGTCTGGTCGTCGTCAACGCGGAGGAGACCCCGTACGACGAGGTCGCGGCCGAGGTGGTTCGCGAGCCGATCGGAACGGCATTGCCGCGCCTGCTGCGGGAGTTGAGCTGATCAGAAAAGAGCCGTTCCCCGTTCGAAGTCCAGGAGGCGGCGTTTGCGGTCCAGGCCGCCGCCGTAGCCGGTGAGGCTGCCGGTGGAGCCGATGACGCGGTGACAGGGGACGATGATGCCGACGGGGTTCTTGCCGTTGGCGAGGCCGACGGCCCGGGAGGCGCCGGAGTTGCCGAGGGCGTCGGCGAGTTGGCCGTAGGTGCGGGTCTCGCCGTAGGGGATGGACCGGAGCTGGGACCAGACCGATTTCTGGAACTCCGTTCCCTTCAGGGCGAGTTCCAGGGTGAATTCCGTCAACTCGCCCCGGAAATAGGCTTCCAGTTGTGCTTCCGGCTCGGCGAACAGCGTGTCGTCGCGTGGGCCGAAGGACTCCTCCGGTGGCCGGTGGCGCTGGTCGGTCATGTAGAGGCCGCACAGGACGCCGTCGTCGGCGACGAGTGTGAGGGGGCCGTAGGGGCTGTCGACGACCTTGTGGTGCTTCACGTGGACATCCTTACGCGGGCAGGAAGTTGATGGGGTGGTCGCCGGTCGCCCACAGGTACTGGACGGCGTACGCGCGCCAGGGGCGCCAGGCTGCGGCGCGGGCCGTGAGGGCGGCCGGGGTCGCGGGCAGCCCCAACTCCTGGGCGGCGCGGCGGACTCCGAGGTCGGTGGGGAGGAACGCGTCGGGGTCGCCGAGGGCGCGCATGGCGATGACGTCGACGGTCCAGGGTCCGAAGCCGGGGAGTTGGAGGAGGCGGGCGCGGGTCTCGGGCCAGTCGCTCTCGGGGCCCAAGTGGAGGGTTCCGTCGGCGAGTCGGGCGACCAGGGTGGTGAACGTCGTCCGCCGGGTGCGGGGCATCGCGAGGGTCCCGGGGTCGAGGCCGGCCAGCGCCTCGGCCGTCGGGAAGAGGTGCGTGAGGCCGCCCTCGGGGTCGTCCACGGGGTCGCCGTACGCGGTGACCAGGCGCGCGGCGTGGGTGCGGGCCGCCGCCGTGGAGACCTGCTGTCCCAGGACCGCGCGGATCGCGAACTCGGCCTCGTCGACGGTGCGGGGCACGCGGCGCCCGGGGGCCTTGTCGACGAGCGGCGCGAGGACCGGGTCGGTGCGCAACTGGTCGTCCACGGCGACCGGGTCGGCGTCGAGGTCGAGCATGCGGCGGCAGCGGCTCGTCGCGACGGTCAGGTCGCGCAGGTCGCTGAGGGTGAGGCGGCACGCGATGTGGTCGGGCTGCGGGGTGAGGGCGACGATGCCGTGGCCGTACGGCAGCCGCAGGGTGCGGCGGAAGGCGCCAGTGGGGGTACCTCCCACGCCGTTCGGGCTGTGGGGGAGCCATTCCTCCACGCCGGGTACGGCGGTCGCCGCGAGGTGGCCGAAGAGGTTGTCGGGGTTGAGGGGGGCGCGGAAGGGCAGCCGGAGCTGGAGCGCACCGGGGGTTCCCTTCGCCGACTTCGGCGCACGGGAGCGGAGTTCGGTGGGCGCGAGCGCGAAGACCTCGCGGACGGTGTCGTTGAACGTCCGGATCGAGGCGAAGCCGGCCGCGAACGCCACGTCGGCCATGGGGAGTTCACTGGTCTCGATGAGGATCCGCGCGGTCTGTGCGCGCTGCGCCCTCGCCAACGCCAGTGGTCCGGCACCGAGTTCGGCGAGGAGTTGGCGTTCGACCTGGCGGGTGCTGTAGCCGAGGCGGGCGGCGAGGCCGGTGACGCCGTCGCGGTCGACGACGCCGTCCGCGATGAGCCGCATCGCGCGGGCCACGACGTCCGCGCGCTGGTTCCACTCCGGCGAGCCGGGGCTCGTGTCCGGGCGGCACCGCTTGCACGCCCGGAACCCGGCCTGCTGGCACGCCGCCGCGCTCGGGTAGAACGTCATGTTCCGCGGCTTCGGCGGCACGGCCGGGCAGCTCGGCCGGCAGTAGATCCCGGTCGTGTGGACCGCCGTGAAGAACCACCCGTCGAACCGCGCGTCCTTCGACTGCACGGCCCGCACACAGCGGTCCCTGTCGGTGTGCATCCCGTTCTGCATGAGTCCAGCATGCGGGCGGGCGGGAGGTTCGGCTGGCGGAAATACGACATGGACGTGCGGTGGGGAGACGGCGCCGGTGCTGCCCGGGTCAGTGCGGGCGGGCCGGTGCTCGGATCGAGAGCGTCGGCTCAGGGGAGGGCCCGGAAGGCGGTCGGCGCGGAAGGGGTGAGCCGGGGGGCGAGTGCCGGGGGGCGAGTACTGGAGGGGCGCCGGCCGGTACGCACGGTCTCCCTGCCGTCCAGCACCTGCCGGGCAAGCCACTCGCCTCGCCCGGCCCCGCCCGATCAGCGCCGCTCCCCCCTTTCACCCCCGCCAGGCCGACTCCCGCAGCAGCCGCAGCCCGTTCAGCCCCACCAGCACGGTCGACCCCTCGTGCCCGGCCACGCCCAGCGGCAGCGGCAGGTGTCCGACCAGGTCCCACAGCACCAGACCGGTGATGAACACCCCCGCGATCACGAGATTCTGCCGGACCAGGCGGCGGGCCGTGCGGGAAAGGCGTACGGCGGCCGGTACGGCGGCGAGGTCGTCGTGGACCAGGACGGCGTCGGCGGTCTCCAGCGCGAGGTCCGAGCCGGCGTGCCCCATGGCGACGCCCGCATGGGCGACGGCGAGGGCGGGCGCGTCGTTGACGCCGTCGCCGACGAAGAGGACGCGCGTGCCCAGCCCCCGCACCGCGGAGACCTTCTCCTCGGGGAGGAGTCCGGCCCGTACGTCCGTGATGCCGGCCGCCTCGGCCACGCGGGCGGCGGCCTCCGGCTGGTCGCCCGTGAGCAGGACGGGCGCGGAGCCGGTGAGCGCGGTCAGCGCGGCGACGGCGGCGGGGGCCTCGGGGCGGAGCCGGTCGGTGAGGTCGAGGGCGCCGACGGGGAAGCCGTCGCGGGTGACGAGGACGGTTGTGCAACCGTTCTCACCGTGTTGCCGCGCAGACCGGACGGCGGCCTCGGCAAGGGCCGTACGACTCCCGCCCGCGCCGCCTCCCGAGCCCCGCCCGGCAGCCGCAGAACCCGCCTCGGCCTCCGGCCCGGCGGTCACGGCACGCCCCTCGCGCACCTGCCGGACCACCGCCGCACCGGCCTCCGGCGCCCGCCCACCAGGCCCGCCGTCCCCGTACCCGGCGGGCATCCGCCCCACCGTCACCGTCCTCCCCTCCACGACGGCCTCGACCCCCCACCCGGGCCGGGCCACGAAGTCCTCCGCCCGGGGCGCCTCGATCCCCCGCGCCCCGGCCTCCGCCACGATCGCCCGCCCCAGGGGATGCTCACTCGCGTGTTCGGCCGCAGCCGCCAGCGCGAGCACGCCGTCCTCGTCCAGCCCCGACCCGGTGAGCGCCCGTACGCCGCTCACCTCCGGTACTCCCTCGGTCAGCGTCCCCGTCTTGTCCAGCGCGACGGTCTGCACGGCCCCCAACTGCTCCATGGCCACGGCGGACTTGACGAGCACACCGTGCCGTCCGGCGTTGGCGACGGCGGACAGCAGCGGCGGCATGGTCGCGAGCACGACCGCGCAGGGCGAGGCCACGATCATGAAGGTCATGGCCCGCAGCAGCGCGCTCGTGAGGTCGGCCCCGAAGGCGAGCGGCACCGCGAAGACCGCGAGCGTCGCGACGACGACCCCGACGGCGTACCGCTGCTCGACCTTCTCGATCAGCACCTGCGTGGGCGCCTTGGTGCGGGACGCCTCCTCGACGAGCCCGACGATGCGGGCGATGACGGAGTCGGCGGGGTCGCGTTCGACGCGGACGCGCAGCGCGCCGGTGCCGTTGAGGGTCCCGGCGTAGACCTCGTCACCGGCCCGCTTCACGACCGGCAGGGACTCTCCCGTGACGGTCGCCTGGTCGACCTCGCTCACCCCGTCCACGACCCTGCCGTCCCCGGCGATCCGCTCGCCGGGCCGGACCAACAGGACGTCGCCGACGGCGAGTTCGGCGGCGGGGACGACGGACTCCCCGGCGTCGGTGACCCGGGTCGCGGTCTCGGGCGCGAGGTCGAGGAGGCCCCGGACGGAGTCGGCGGTCCGCGCGGTGGCGAGCGCTTCGAGCGCCCCGGAGGTCGCGAAGATGACGATGAGGAGCGCGCCGTCGAGGACCTGCCCGATGGAGGCGGCGCCGATGGCCGCGACGATCATCAGCAGGTCGACGTCGAGAGTCTTCTCGCGCAGTGCGCGCAGGCCCTCCAGCGCGGGTTCCCACCCGCCGCAGACGTAGGAGACCGCGTACAGGGGCCCGTACAGCCAGCCCGGTCCCCCGCCGAGATCGACGGCGAGGGCAAACGCGAAGAAAACGGTTGCTGCAAGAGCCCACCGCACCTCGGGCAGGGCGAGCAGCCGGGTACGGCGGCGCGGGACGGCGGCAGGGCGCACGGGAGCAAGGGTCGCTGACACCCTCCCCACCATACAGGAACACATGAAGACCCATTCATTCGTTCATGTGTGGTAGGTAGAATGCCTCTCATGGGTCATGGAGTCGTCACCACCGAAACCGCAGAACGGGTGCGCCTCGACGCGGACAACGTCACGAAGGTGGCCACCACGCTCCAGGCCCTCTCCACCCCGTCCCGCCTGCTGATCCTGGCCCGGCTGCGCGAAGGCCCGCTGCCCGCCACGGAGTTGGCGGCGGAGGTCGGCATGGAGCAGTCGGCGTGCTCGCACCAGCTGCGGCTGCTGCGCAACCTCGGCCTGGTGGTCGGCGAGCGGCGCGGCCGGTCCGTGGTCTACGCGCTGCACGACCACCACGTCGCCGAACTGCTGGACCAGGCGGTGTACCACGTGGAGCACCTGCGGCTCGGGCTCAGCGACGCCGACACCGACGCCACCGAGCCCGCGTAGCGCTCACCTCCCGCGCGTCACATGTTGATCATGTGCCCGGCGAGTCCGTGCACCGCTTCCTTGACCGCCTCGCCCAGCGTCGGGTGCGCGTGCACGTTGCGGGCGACCTCGTGCACGGTGAGGTCCCACTGCTGCGCCAGGGTCAACTCCGGGAGCAGTTCGGTGACATCGGGTCCGATGAGGTGGCCGCCGATCAGCTCGCCGTACTTCGCGTCGCTGATGAGCTTGACGAAGCCGGTGGTGTCGCCGAGGCCGTGCGACTTGCCGTTCGCGGTGAAGGGGAACTTGGCGACCTTCACGTCGTAACCGTTTTCACGGGCTTGCTGCTCGGTGTAGCCGAAGCTCGCGATCTGGGGCTGGCAGTAGGTCGCGCGGGGGATCATCGCGTAGTCGAGCTCCATGGTCTCGGCGCCCGCGAGGGTCTCAGCGGCGATGACGCCCATGGCCTCGGCGGTGTGCGCGAGCATGAGCTTCGCGGTGACGTCGCCGATCGCGTAGATGTGGGGGACGGAAGTACGGCAGCGGCCGTCGACGTCGATCGCGCCGCGCTCGGTGAGCCGTACGCCGGTCGCCTCCAGGCCGTAGCCGGTGACGTTCGGGGCGAAGCCGATGGCCTGGAGGACCTTGTCGGCCTCAAGGACCTGCTGGGCGCCGTCCTTGCCGGTGACGGTGACGCGGACCTGCTCGCCGGACTCGTCGATGGACTCGACGCGGGTGGAGGTGAGCACGTCGATGCCCAGCTTGCGGTACTGGCGGGCGAGTTCGGCGGAGACCTCGGCGTCCTCCAGCGGGGCGACGCGGTCGAGGAACTCGACGACGGTGACCTTCACGCCGTAGTTGTGCAGGACGTACGCGAACTCGATGCCGATGGCGCCGGCGCCCGCGATGACGATCGAGCGGGGGAGGTCGTCGGCGAGGATCTGCTCCTCGTAGGTGACGACGCGCGCGCTCTTCTTCGTACCCGGAAGGAGGCGGGGCGTGGCGCCGGTCGCGATGATGCAGTCGCTGAAACCGATTGCTCTGGTTTCTCCGTCGCGGCCCGTGACCTGGAGGGTGTTCGCGTCGAGGAAGGTGCCCCGGCCGTCGAACTCGGTGATCTTGTTCTTCTTCATCAGGTAGTGGACGCCCTTGACCCGGCCGTCGGCGACGCGGCGGCTGCGCGCGTACGCCTCGCCGTAGTCGAAGGTGACCTGGCCCTCGACCTTGATGCCGAAGGTCTTCGCCTCGCGGGTGAAGATGTGGGCGAGTTCGGCGTTGCGCAGCAGCGCCTTGGTGGGGATGCAGCCGACGTTGAGACAGACGCCGCCCCAGTACTTCTCTTCGACGACCGCGACGCTCTTGCCCAGTTGGGCGGCGCGGACGGCCGCGACGTAGCCGCCGGGGCCCGCTCCGAGCACGACGACGTCGAATCGCTCGTCCATGACTTCCTCTTCCCTCAGGGTGCACGAAGGCCGCCGGAAACAGTGTCCGGCGGCCGTTTCCGTGAGGAATTCTCCTACTCGGCCGAGGTCGGACGCCGGGAAGCGGCTGTCGCGTCGGTCACGTCCTTGATCGGCCGCAGCCGGTAGGTGTACGCGTAGTCGCGGCTGGCGAAGAGCTTGAACTCGTCGTGCGTGTGGGCGCCCCAGCTGTTGTCGCCGCCGATGCCCATCTGCCGGTGGTTGACGCGCAGCACCACCTCGGCGCGCGGGGTGAGCTGATAGTCGTGGCGCACGCCGGCGGACAGGTCCTCGGGCGTGTGGTGCGAGGCGTTGATCTCCAGCAGGGGTTCACCGCAGACCAGCAGCCCGCGCCCGCGCCGGTCGGTGAGCGCCGCCCAGCGGACGTCGGTCTTGTTGCCGTTCTCCTGCGGCCGGATGTACGGCGTCCACTGCTCGGCGACGCTGCCGCTCCAACGCCCCACGTCCGTACCGTCGTTGCGGTCCCAGTGGTTCTCCTCGGGCCCGCGCCCGTACCAGTGCAGTTCGCTGAGGTGCGCGGGCAGGAACAGCAGGCTGCCCACCTCGGGGATGTACGGCAGGTTCGCGGCGCCCGGGTGCAGGGTGTAGTCGACCTTGATCTCGGCGTTGCCGAAGACGGTGTAAGCGGTGGTGTACGTCGATGGTGTGGTCGTCGGCAGGGTGCCGCTGACGTTGATCTCGACGGCCCTGTCGGCGAGTTGGCGCACGGTCACGCTCTTCACCTCGCGCCGGGTGCCCGCGTCGCGCCAGGTCTGGTTGCGGGTGTGCTGGCCGTTGCCCTTGTCGTTGTCGGTGGGCGCCCGCCAGTAGTTGGGGGTGCCGGCGGAGACGAGGAGGGGGCGGCCGTCGACGGTGTACGAGGTGATGAGGCCGCTCGCCTTGTCGACGACGACGGTGAAGTCCTCGCCGGTGACGGTGACCTTCGCGGCGTCCTCCGTGTGGGTCAGCTCCGGAACGTCCGCGAGCGGTACGGGCGTTACCGCCGGGCTGCCCGCGTCGAGCGGGAGCTGGGCGCGGGCGACCTCGTGGCCCGACTTCGCCCAGGGGGTGGACTCCTTGAGGGTGAAGGCGAGTTGGAGGAAGTACTCGGCGCCGGGGGCCGGGTTCGCGGGGAGGCGCACCGGGACCGTGATGGCCTTGCTGGTGAGGGGTGCGACGTCGAGCTGGGCGCGGCTGAGCTTGCCCTTCCGGACGGTCTCGCCGTCCCGGACCAGGGTCCAACTCGCGTCGAACTCGCGGAGGTTGGTGAAGAGGAACTCGTTGACGAGGGTGACCTCGCCCGGTTTCGCCCCCGGGGTCGCCTGGATCTCCTGGTAGACGCGCTTGACCTCGGCGGCCTTGCCGGTGTGGCCCCGGTCGGCGGTGACGATGCCGTCGGCGACGAAGGCGCCGTCGTTGGGGAGGTCGCCCCAGTCGCCGCCGTACGCGAAGTACGTCTTCTCCTTCGGCTTCTTCTCACTGTGGCCGACGGTGGCCGCGTCGAACCAGAAGCGGACGCCCTCGTCGCTCGACTGCCGTGTGGTGGAGGCGAGTTCGGCGGCGGTGAGGGCGCGGGCGTAGACGTGGGCGCGGCGGATGGTGCCGCTGAACTCGCGGGTGTGGTTGTCGGTGTCGTTGGCGAGGGCGAGGGGGGCGGTGTTGACGCTGGGGCGGCGGGTCGTCGTGCGGGTCGCGCGGGAGACGCCGTCGACGTAGAGGGTGACGGTGCCCGCGTCGGCGTCGAAGACCCCGGCGACGTGGTGTTCGCGGCCGGTCCAGTCGGCGGGCAGGGGCCAGCTCGCGGTGACCCACTGGCCGCCGCCGTGGATGAAGAACTCCACCGACTCGTTGCTCTGTTTGAGCGCGTACTGGGTGTCGCCCTTGGCGAGGATCGGCTGGTGGTAGCCGGTGACGCGGGGGGTGATCCAGGCTTCGAGGGTGAGGGAGCCGGTGAGGTCGAGGCCGGGGTCGCGGGGGAAGACCGTGGCGCCGGAGATCCCCTTCTCGCGGTCGAACGACCCGGCGGACGACATGAGTTCGCCTTGCAGCTTCAACGGGCCGGTCTCGGTGAGGAGTTGGCGGACCGGGGTGCGCTCGGTGAGGGACTGGTCGACGAAGTCCCAGATCCAGCCGCCCTGGAGGACGTCGTGACGGCGTACCAGGTTCCAGTACTTGGTGAAGTTGCCGGTGGAGTTGCCCATCGAGTGGGCGTACTCGATCATCACGTACGGCCGGGTGTCGGCGGTGTCCTTGGCGCGGGCCTCGACGCGCGAGGGCGAGTCGTACATCTCGGAGCGGATGTCGCTGATGCCGGGGCGGTCGTCGCCCTCGTACTGGACGACGCGGGTCGTGTCGTACGACTTGATCCAGTCGTGCATGTTCACGAACGTCCGCCCGCCGCCCGCCTCGTTGCCGAGGGACCAGATGACGACGGAGGCGTGGTTCTTGTCGCGGTGGACCATGTTCTGCGCGCGGGCGACGCAGGCGGCGGACCAGTCTGCGTGGTCGCCGGGGTACTGGTCGCGGATGCCGTGGGTCTCCAGGTTGGTCTCGTCGACGAGGTACAGGCCGTACTCGTCGGCGAGTTCGTACCACTGGGGGTTGTTCGGGTAGTGCGAGGTGCGGACCGAGTTGATGTTGAGCTGCTTGATCAGCTTCATGTCCTGGACGAGGTCGGCGCGGGTGAGCGCGGTGCCCCGGTCCGGGTGCATCTCGTGGCGGTTGGTGCCCCGGAAGGAGACCGGCCGGCCGTTGATTCGCATCAGCCCGTCCTTCAGGGCGAATTCACGCAGGCCGACGCGGTGGGAAACGGTCTCTACGACTTTTCCGGCGGGGTTTCTGAGCTGGAGGACGGCCGTGTAGAGGTAGGGGTCCTCCGCCGACCACAGGCGCGGTTTCGGGACGGCTCGGGAGGCGGTGACGGTGACGTCCTCGCCGGTGGCCGTGACATCCGCGCGCCGGCTGAGGGGACGCGGCCACACGGGGTGCCCCTGCCGGTCGTACAGCATCGTGTCGACGGTGTACGCGCCCTTGGTGTCGTCGTAGGCGCGGACGCTCGCGGTGACGGTGAGGTCGGCTGTTGTGTAACCGGTTGCGAGCGGTGTTTCCAGCTTGAAGTCGCGCAGGTGGACGGGCGGGGTGGAGTACAGGTAGACCGAGCGGAAGATGCCGCTCAGCCGGATCATGTCCTGGTCCTCCAGCCAGTCGCCGTCGGAGTAGCGGTAGACCTCGACGGCGATCTGGTTGGTGCCCGGTCTCAGGTGCGGGGTGATGTCGTACTCGGCGGGGGTGTACGAGTCCTCGCTGTAGCCGACGAGCTGTCCGTTGATCCACACGTAGTGCGCGGACTTGACGCCCTCGAAGTGCAGGAAGGTGCGGCGGCCCGACCAGTCGCGGGGGACGGTGAAGGTGCGGCGGTACTGGCCGACGGGGTTGTAGCGGGTGGGGGCGGCGGGCGGCTGGGCGTTCTCGCCACGGCCGTTGGGGCCCCACCAGGGGTAGGTGATGTTGACGTAGATCGGGAAGTCGTAGCCGTGCCGCTGCCAGACCGAGGGGACCGGGATGGTGTCCCAGGCGCGGTCGTCGAGGTCGGTGCGGTGGAAGTCCTCGTCGCGGTCCTCGGGGCGGTCCGCGTAGGCGAACTTCCAGTTGCCGTCGAGGCTCTGGCGGTACGGGGAGCGGGTGCGGTCGGCCTTGAGGGCGGCGGTGAGGCCGTCGTACGGCATCAGGGTGGTGTGCGGGGGCTGGGTGCCGACGCGGAAGGTGTCGATGCGGCCGTTCCACTCGGGTTGTGCAACCGCTTGCTGCGTGTTTCCACCGGCCGCCCGCGCGTTCGAGGCGGTGGGGAGGGCGAAGGCTCCCAGGACGGCGGCGGAGCCCTCCAGGAGCCGGCGGCGGCTGACGACCGGCCGCCGGGCGTCCGTCGGGAGCGGCGGGTGCTGGTGCGGGTGCGGCATGGGCCGTGACCTTCCTCGGTTCTCCGTGCCCCGTCCCGGGCACGTCAGTTCCTGTCGGATGCTGTTGCCGAACCGAACAGCGGCACGTTTCACTGACGATCCGTCAACTCACCCCGTCTCCGTGCGGATCACCGCGCGGACGTGGGAGCAATGCTGGTGAAACGGTTACTCCTGAGCCAGCCACACCCTAGGTCCCGCGTACAGGTGAAGCAATCACCCTGTAAGGCTTTGTGCAATTCTGATTGACCGGAACATCACCTTCGCAGCGTGTCCACGGTGGTTCGCGCCTCCGCTATGCACGCGTCCAGGATGCCGATCGCCTCGTCCACGTCCCGCTCCGTGTGCTCCGCCATCACCTGGAGCCGGAACCTCGCCGCGTCCGACGCGACGGCGGGCTGCTCCACGAGATGCGCGATCAGGCCCGCCCGCGCGATCAGCCCCGACGCGGTACGCCCCGTGGGGGTGTCACCGATCAGGACGGGTACGACGGGGCAGACCACGTCGCCCATCACCTCCAGCCCCTTCGCCGTCAACCCCTCCCGCAGACGTACGGAGTTGGCCCGCACCGCCGCCCTGCGCCGCGCGCCCTCCGGCGACGTCACGATCCGCAGCGCCGCGAGCGCCACCGCCGTCTGTACGGGAGTGATGGCGCTGGAGAAGGTCTGGGGGCCGCCGAACATGCGGACGTAACTGCGGGCCGACGCGGACCTCGTCGCCAGGAAACCGCCGGTCGTCGCGAAGCTCTTGGAGAACGCGCCCACCACGAAGTCGACTTCGCCGAGAATGCCGTAAACCTCCGGTTGGCCGCCGCCCGTTGCTCCCATCGCGCCGAAGTCGTGGGCGACGTCCACGAGGAGTTGTGCGCCGAACTCCCGGCACACTTCGAGGAGTTCGGCGAGGTGCGGGGTGTCCGAGTCCATCGAGAAGACGCCCTCGGTGACCACCAGGACCGCGTTCGCGGTGTCCGTGGCGCGGATCTTGCCGAGGTGTCTGCGCACCGCCGTGTTGTCCAGGTGCCGGAAGAACTGGACCGTCGCGCCGCTCGCCGCCGCGCCCTGCCTGAGCGAGTCGTGGGAGAGCTTGTCGAGGAGGATGTGGTCGTTCTTGTGCATCAGGGCCCGGATCGTGCCGAAGCCCGAGGCCCAGCCGGTGGGGAAGAGCATGACGTGGTCGGTGCGGAGCGCTGCCGCGAGCCCCACCTCCAACTCCTTGCTCAGCGGGTTCGCCCCGCCGAGCGCCGGTGAACCCGCCGTCAGGGGGCCGTAGTCGCGCAGTGCGCTGTGGGCCGCGTCCAGGATCGCCGGGTGGCCGGTCAGCGAAAGGTAGTCCTGGCCGCCGAAGTTGGGGCCGGTGGTGGTGACTCCGGTGTCCGAGACCGCTGTCGCGCGGGGGGTGAGGGCGGTGTCGTAGCGGCGGAAGTACGGCCACAGGTCGGCCTGTTCGCGTTCCCGCTGCCAGGTGAGGTAGGGGTCGTTGCGGGTGGTGAGGTCGGGGCCGGACGCGAGGCGGAAACGCATGATGTCCTTGGCGCGGGCGTCGTCCAGCGTGGGGATGGTCATGGGGGGAGCTTTCTCGAAGGGGCCCGGGTGGGGCCCTGCGAGAGTGACGGTACG
This sequence comes from Streptomyces niveiscabiei, assembly GCF_033794345.1. Taxonomy (NCBI): domain Bacteria; kingdom Bacillati; phylum Actinomycetota; class Actinomycetes; order Kitasatosporales; family Streptomycetaceae; genus Streptomyces; species Streptomyces niveiscabiei. The sequence continues at coordinate 151,315 of NZ_JARAYJ010000003.1, read as the reverse complement.
GGCGGGGTTGGGGGGTTACGGGGGGTCCTGACGGGTCCTTGATCTTGTGGAAGCGGTTTCTGTACGCGGCTCAGTACACGTCCCGCATGTACCGCTTCTCCGCCGCCAGTTGCTTCACGTACGCCGCCGACTCCGCCTCCGTCATGCCGCCGTGGAGCATCGCGATGTCGCGGAGGGCGCGGTCGACGTCCTTGGCCATGCGGGAGGCGTCGCCGCAGACGTAGAAGCGGGCGCCTTCGCGGAGCCAGGACCACAGTTGGGGGCCGTGTTCGCGCATGCGGTCCTGGACGTAGACCTTGGCGCGCTGGTCGCGGGAGAAGGCGGTGTCGAGGCGGGTGAGGGTGCCGTCGGAGAGGAGGGTGGAGAGCTCGTCCTCGTAGTAGAAGTCGGTGGAGCGGCGCTGTTCGCCGAAGAAGAGCCAGTTGGGGGCGCGGTGGCCGCGTGCGCGGCGTTCGTGGAGGAAGCCGAGGAAGGGGGCGACGCCGGTGCCGGGGCCGATCATGATCGCGGGGACGCCGGACTCGGCGGGCGGCCGGAAGTGGGGCGAACGCTGGACGTGCAGCGGGACCTCGGTGCCGGGTTCGGCGTCGGCGAGGAACGGGGAGCAGACGCCCTGGCGCGGGCGGCCCTCGCGGTTCTCGTAGCGGACGACGGAGACGGTGAGCGAGACGAGGTGGGGGTCGGTGAGCGGGCTGGACGATATGGAGTACAGGCGGGGGCGGAGCCGTCCCATGACGTCGGCCCACTCCTGCGCGTCCGCCTCGATCCCGAACTCGGCGGCCACGTCGACGGCTTGGCGCCCCCAGGACCACTTCGCGAGCTCGTCCTTGTTGTCGGGCCGCAGCAGCTTGCGCAACTCCCGTGGGTCGCGGGTGCGTTCGGCGGCGAAGCGGAGCAGGGAGGGCGTGACGCGGGTGATGTCGAGGTACCGGGACAGGGCCTCGTCGAACGGGACCTGGTCCCCCTCGACGCCGACCGGGGTGTCCGGGTCGGCTCCGGTGACGGTCAGCCACTCCTTCACCAGGGTCGGGGAGTTGAGGGGCCGTACGCCGAGCGCGTCGCCGGCCTCGTAGACGAGCGGGACCTCGCTGTCGCGCGTGTCGAACGTGAACCGGCGGACCTCCTTGCCCGAACCGGCGCCGCTCAGCAGGACGTTGCCGACGAGGCGGCCGGTCGCGGAGGCCGGGCGGCTCGGGCGGGGACGGGCAACGGCCTTGGGCGGCTCGGGAGTCGCGGGTGCTCCGGTGAGCGCCCCCAGCACCTGGTCCAGCCACTCCGTGGCCTGCGTCTCGTAGTCGGGCTCGCAGTCGATGCGCGGCGCGAGGCGTACGGCGCCCAACTCGTCCAACCGGTCGTCGAGTCGGCGCCCGTGGCCGCAGAAGTCGTCGTACGACGAGTCGCCGAAGGCGAGGACCGCGTACCGGCGCCCCTCCAGCCGTCCGGCGTCGGGGGCGGTGAGGCCCGCCCAGAAGCCGGCGCCGTTGTCGGGGGCGTCGCCGTCGCCGAACGTGCTGGTGATCAGGAGGAGATCGGCGTCGGAGGGCAGCGCGGCCGGGTCGGCCTGGTCCATCTCGACCAGCGACGCGGCGTGTCCGCCCTGAGCGAGGCGGGCTGCGGTGGCGGCGGCGAACTCCTCGGCGTTGCCGGTCTGCGAGGCCCACAGGATGACAACCTGCCGTACGGGTACGGGAGTCGGGGCCGTCGTGCGTGAATACAGGCCCGCGAGCGTGCCGTTGACCCACAGGGCGTGCTCGGGGCTGAAGGGCGCGTCCGGCGGGAGGACCGGGACGCCGGGGCCGCCCGCCGGGATCGCGGCCAGGAAGCCGAGCAGGTACTGCCGTTCGCGTTCGCTGAGGACGGGGGGCGGGGTGGGCTCCAGGCCGAAGAGGGCGGCGGAGGCGGCGGGCGGGGCGGTGGGTGAGGTCAGGACGGCGGACGGGGTGAGCACCGGCGTACGGTCGGCCACGGGTTCCGGCGTCGGTGTGCGCACGCTCACCGCCGTCGCCGTCTTCGTCAACGACACCGCGCACACCTTGAGTTCGGGCTGGAACGACAGCGGGTCGACGGCGTCGCTGCTGACCGCGTTGACGCTGAGGTACTCCCCGAAGAGGTCGTTCCAGTGGAACGGGGCGAAGCAACTCCCCTTCCGTACCCGGTCGGTGACGACGGCGGGCAGGACGGCACGGCCGCGCCGGGAGGCGACCTCCACCGAGTCCCCCTCGGCCAGCCCGAGTTGCTCCGCGTCCTCGGGGTGGATCTCCACGAACGGCCCGGGGTTCAGCTTGTTGAGCTTCGCGACGCGCCCCGTCTTGGTGAGCGTGTGCCACTGGTGTTGCAGGCGCCCGGTGTTGAGGACGAACGGGTAGTCGTCGTCGGGCATCTCGGCGGGCGGCAGGTGCGGGCGGGCGTGAAAGACCGCGCGCCCGGAGGGGGTGGCGAAGTTCAGGGTGCCGTCGGAACGGACGTACCGGACCGGGTTGCGGTCGGGGCCCTCGGGGGCGGCCGGCCACTGGACCGGCGTCTCGCGCAGCCGCTCGTACGTCACGCCGCGCAGGTCGTAGCCGGTGGCCGGGTTGTACGCGCCCTTGATCTCCTCGAAGATCTCCTCCGCGCTCGCGTAGGTGAACCCGCTCTCGTACCCCATCTCGCGGGCGATGCCGGCGATGAGCCGCCAGTCGGCGACGGCCTCGCCGGGCGCGTCGACGGCGGGGCGGGCCAGCGTGAGGCTGCGTTCGCTGTTGATGAGGACGCCCTCGGTCTCGGTCCACAGCGCGCCGGGCAGGATCACGTCGGCGTACGCGGCGGTCTCGGTCTCCGCGAACACGTCCTGGACGACGACGAGTTCGGCGGTCTCCAGGCCCTCGATGACGGTCCTGCGGTTGCCGACGGAGGCGACGGGGTTGGTGCAGATGATCCAGCACGCCTTGATCTCGCCGTCGGCCATCTTCTGGAACATCTCGACGGTGCCCTTGCCGACGCCGTCGGCGCGGATCGTGCCGGGCTCCAGGCCCCACAGGCGCTCGGTGAACTCCCGGTCGGCGTCGACGAGTACGGACCGCTGGCCGGGCAACCCCGGCCCCATGTAGCCCATTTCGCGTCCGCCCATCGCGTTGGGCTGGCCGGTGAGGGAGAACGGGCCGCTGCCGGGGCGGCAGATGGCGCCGGTCGCGAGGTGCAGGTTGACGAGCGCGTTGGTGTTCCAGGTGCCGTGCGTGGACTGGTTGAGGCCCATCGTCCAGCAGCTCGTCCACTCCCCCGCCTCGCCGATCAGGCGGGCCGCCTCGCGGAGGTCGGCCTCGGGGATGCCGGTGATTTCAGCAACCGTTTGCGGCGGGTAGTCGGCGAGGAACTCCGGCATCGCCTCCCAGCCCTCGGTGTTGGCGGCGATGAAGTCGGGGTTTGTGTAACCGCCTTCTACCAGAAGGTGCAGCAGGCCGTTGAGGAGCGCGAGGTCCGTGCCCGGGGCGACCTGGAGGAACAGGTCGGCCTTCTCGGCGGTCGCCGTGCGGCGCGGGTCGACGACGATCAGTTTCGCGCCGGACGACTTGATCCGGTCCATCATCCGCAGGAACAGGATGGGGTGGCAGTCGGCCATGTTCGAGCCGATGACCAGGAAGACGTCCGCCTTGTCGAAGTCGTCGTACGAGCCGGGCGGGCCGTCGGCGCCGAGGGAGAGTTTGTAGCCGGTGCCGGCGCTCGCCATGCACAGGCGGGAGTTCGACTCGATCTGGTTGGACCGGAGGTAGCCCTTGACCAGCTTGTTCGCGAGGTACTGGGCCTCCAGGCTCATCTGTCCCGAGACGTACAGGGCGACGGAGTCGGGGCCGTGCTCGTCGAGGATCGACCGCAGGCGGCGTGCCGTTTCAGCAACCGCTTCCACAACCGGCGTGGGGTGCGGTTCCTCGCCCCGGTCCGAGCGGACGAGGGCGGTCGTCAGGCGGCCCGGCGCGGAGAGCATGTCGGCCGTCGTCGCGCCCTTCGTGCAGAGCCGGCCGTGATTGGCCGGGTGCTCCTTGTCACCGGTCGCCTTCAGGACCGTACGGCGGCCGTCGGGTCCCATGCCGATGTCGAGGACCATGCCGCAGCCGACACCGCAGTACGAGCAGACCGTGCGCACCTTCGTCGCGCTGTCGGTCCGCGGGTCCGGCACGGCTGCCACGGGCGCCCCCTTCTGTCTGACGATCGGCCTGGTGAGAGCCTCAGTGACGGTACGAAGTACTGATTACGCCGGTGTCTCCCGCGCCGGTCACCGGGGGTTAACCCCGCCGCACAGGAGCGCCGGGCGGAATGTGAGCGCGGCACCGAGATCGAGTATCACCGCTTTCCGCCGGCCGCCCGGGGGCGTCCCGCGCGCCCCCGGAGCCCCCGCCCCGACGCCCGTAAGCCCAGGCCCCCGCCCGAAAACAGCCATCACCGCAGCGGCGGACGGCTCCTGCGGCGGTGACCGGGGCGGGCGCGGGGTCGGGGGCGACCGCCACAAATGGCGCGAATGTGACTCCGAACACAGTGCGGGAGTCCGTCAGGTGCGGCGGGGGTGAGGACGGGGTGGGGGGCGACGTGCGGGAGCGGCCTGCGGGAACGGCCTGCGGGAACGGCCTGCGGGAACGGCCTGCGGGAACGGCCTGCGGGAACGGCCTGCGGGAACGGCCTGCGGGAACGGCCTGCGGGAGCGGCCTGCGGGAGCGGCCTGCGGGAGCGGCGTGGCGGCGGCGCCGCCCGCCTTTCATCCCTCCGATACGCTCGCCGCCCCCGCATAGTCCCGTCCGAACGCCGTCGCGTACGGTCCCGGCCTGGTCAGGGCCCTGATGCGTTCGCGGCGCAGTTCCAGTGCGAACCGGCGGTCGGCCGGGGATCCGGTCGGGAGGTGCAGCAGGTCGAGGAGGCGGTCGGAGAAGTCCTGGGCCCACCAGGCCGCGGCGAGCCGGCGGGCCTCGTAGCCGGCGAGGGCGGTGCCGTCGCCGTGGTGGATACGGCGGATCAGCCCGTCCGCCAGGTCGGCCGCGTCGGCGACCGCGAGGTTGAGGCCCTTGGCGCCGGATGGCGTCAGGAGGTGCGCGGCGTCGCCCGCGAGGAGGACGGGGCCGGAGCGCAGCCGGCGCCTGACCCGGCCGCGCATCCGGAGCATGCCGGTCTCGCGCAGCCGTACGGGGACGGGGTCGCCGGGGCCGGGGGCGAGCCGGAGCGCGAGCTGTTCCCGTACCCGGTCCTCGGGCCAGTCGGCGGGGCTGTCGTCGGCGGGGACCTGGAGATAGAGCCGGGCGACGTTGCCGGCGCGCGGCATCATCCCCGCGAACCCGGCCTCGTGGACGGCGTAGAGCACGCCCTCGACGGGGTGGGTCATGTCGGCGAGGACGGTGAGCCAGTCGTAGGGGTAACGCCGTTGCAGGGCAAGGGAGTCGGGGAGACTCTCGGCGACGACGCCGTGCGCGCCGTCGCAGCCGATCACGAACTCGGCGCGGACGGTGCCCCGTTCGAGCCGCAGCGACGTACCGTCCAACTCCCGTACAGGCGAGTCGAAATGGACCGGGCAGCCCATCCCCTCCAGCGTCGCGACAAGGTCGCGGACGAGCAACTGCTGGGGATACACCCAGTGTCGGAACCCCCCGGACAGCTCGCCGTAGTCCACGCGGGTCCGTTCACCGAGGCACAGGAAGTCGCACCACCCGTGCCGCTCGCCCTCCTTGAGCAGCCGGTCGGCGAGCCCGTGCGCGGCGAGGAGGTCGACGACCCGATGCTCCAACAGCCCTGCCCGGGCCCGCTGTTCGACGTGGAGCCGGCTCCCGCGCTCCCAGACCTCGACGTCGATCCCGGCCCGGTGCAGGAGCGCGGCGAGCACGAGCCCGGCGGGCCCGGCGCCGACGACCGCGACGCGGCCCGCGCTCATCGCAGGGCCGCCGGGACGACCGCCGGATCGAACAGCTCGGAGATCACGGCGAACGGCAGGTCCCCGTGCCACAGCAGGTACGTCTTGTACGCGGCCGGCTCCCCGCACGGCTCCCAGGGCCGCAGCCCCACGTCCAGCAGAGAACGCCGGTAACCGGTTCCCGCCGCTTGCAGCATGGGCCCGAGCGGCGCCGAGGTGTCGGCGAGGCAGCGTTCGGCGGACGGGCACAGCTCGGGCCGGGCCACCACGACGTTCCGCGAGAGCTCGCTCCCGTCGGCCCCGCCGAGCACGGAGTGCCGTACGACCCTCTCGCCGCCCCCGGCGCCGAGCAACTCCCCCGCGCCCCAAGGGGTTTCGGCGGCCGGAACCCGGTGCTGCGCGGCCCGCAGCACGCCCACCTCGGCGCCCGTCCAGGCCCGCAGCAAGGTGGTGGTGAGCCCGTCGGCGCTGAGCAGCAGACGGGTGGCGGGGTGGGCGAAGCGACCGATGCGGACGGCGATGTCCTCGGCGGTCCTGGCGGTGAAGGCTGCCACGGGGGCGAAGGCAGCCCCGGCAGTGAAGACGCCCTCGGCGGTGAAGGCGGCCCCGGCGGTCCGGGCACCCTGCTCCCCCGCCCGCTCCTCGACGCCCAACTCCTCGGTCCAGATGGGTGATTGCACCGGCACGCTTCCTCGGACGATCTTGGCAAGAACGCGCCGAAGCTAGCAGCAGAACGTTTCTGCGCAACCCGGAAGAAACGATCCGGCAGCCAGAGTCACCCGACAGGGTGAACCGGGACGGTCCGGATACGACGATCAGATCGCCGCGTACGCCGTGAACTCGTCGTACGCGCCCTGGTCGAACAGCACGAACCGCACCTCCTCGACCCGCGTGGGCGTCTCCCGCACGGTCCGCACCGCGATGCGCGCGGCGTCGTCCATGGGCCAGCCGTAGATCCCGGCGGAGATCGCGGGGAACGCGACGCTGTGGGCGCCGAGTCGGTCTGCGACCTTGAGGGATTCGCGGTAGCAGGAGGCGAGGAGGGCGGAGCGGTCCTCGGTGGCGCTGTGGACCGGGCCGACGGTGTGGATCACCCAACGGGCGTCCAGATTCCCGGCAGTTGTGGCGACGGCCTGGCCTGTGGGCAGGCCCTTGCCGTAGTGGGATGCGCGGAGGTCCCGGCAGGCGTCCAGGATCGCCGGGCCGCCCCGGCGGTGGATGGCGCCGTCGACGCCACCGCCGCCGAGCAGCGAGGAGTTCGCCGCGTTGACGATGGCGTCGACGGACTGGTCGGTGATGTCGCCCCGGACGAAGGTGAGGGTGGTCATGAGGGCGTTTCTACCAACTCGGCGCCGTCCTCACCCGTCTTTACGCGCCCCGCCCCTCACCGACAGGCCGAGCAGCAGGTCCTTGATCTCGGTCGCCGCGTACGCCTCGCGCGTCAACTCCGGCCGCGAGCACAGGAGTACGGGGCCGTGGTCGGGGTTGTCGGGGAGGCGGCCGTGGCTGCCCCGGACGCCGGAGGGGTCGAGGGGTACCGTACGGATGCGGTAGCGGAAGCCGAGTTTCTTGCGGATCACGGAGCCGATGGCCCGTACCTTGACCGCCGGGACCGTCTCGTCGTACAGCAACTCGGCCGGGTCGTAGCCGGGTTTGCGGTGGATCTCGACCTGGCGGGCGAAGTCGGGGGCGCGGTCGTCGTCGAGCCAGTAGTAGTACGTGAACCAGGCGTCCGGCTCGGCGACGGCGACGAGTTCACCGGAGCGCTCGTGGGCGAGGCCGTGCTCCTTCTGGCCGGCCGCGTCCAACACCTCGTCCACGCCGTCGAGTTCGGCGAGGATCGCGGCCACGCGGTCGGTGTCGGCGGGGTCGCGGACGTAGACGTGGGCGAGCTGGTGGTCGGAGACGGCGAAGGCGCGGGAGGTCCAGGGGTCGAGGTACTCCATGCCGTCCTGGGTGTGGACTTCGAGGAGTCCGGCGGCGCGCAGGGCCCGGTTGACGTCGACGGGGCGGGAGGCGGGGGCGATGCCGTACTCGCTGAGGGCGACGACCGTCGCGCCCTCCTTCTCGAAGTGGGCAATCAACGGGCCCAGCGCGGCGTCGAGTTGGCGGGCGGCGGCGGCCGTCTGCGGGGAGTTCGGGCCGGTGCGCTGCGGTTCGTAGTCGAGGTGGGGGACGTAGACGAGGGTGAGGTCGGGCTGTTTGTCGTCGAAGATCTGCCGGGCGGCGGCCAGGATCCACTGGGTGGAGGGCAGGCCCGCGTTGGGTCCCCAGTAGGTGAACAGGGGGAAGGGGCCCAGCCGTTCGGTGAGTTCGCCGTGGAGTTCGGGCGGCCACGTGTAGCAGTCGGGTTCCTTGCGGCCGTCGGAGTAGTAGACCGGGCGCGGGGTGACCGTCCAGTCGACGTCCGCGCCCATGGCGTACCACCAGCAGACGTTGGCGACCGTGTAGCCCGGGTTCTCCCTGCGGGCCGCCTCCCAGATCTTCTCTCCTGCGACGAGGGCGTTATGCTGGCGCCACAGCAGGACGTCGCCGAGGTCGCGGAAGTACCAGCCATTCGCCACCGCCCCGTGCACGGACGGGAGTTCGCCCGTGAGGAACGTCGACTGGACCGTGCAGGTGACGGCGGGCAGCACGGTGTCGAGGCGGGCCCGGGAGCCGCGCTCACCGAGGGCGGCGACCGAGGGCATGTGGCGCAGCAGGTTGGGGGTGAGGCCGACGATGTCGAGGACGACGAGGCGCTTCTTCATGGGCGCTCCTGCGGGTGGTCGGGATCCTTGGGGCCGGGGTTGTTGTCGGCGGGCTCCTCGAGGGCCGGTCCTTCGACGCCGAGGCCCTTGAGCGCGGCGCCTTCGAGATCGAGGCCGGTCAACTGCTCGTGGGCCCAGGAGAGTTCGGCGGCGATTCCGTCGGGGAGATCGGTGGGTGCGGTAGGCAGGCCGGACCAGGCGTACGTCTCGACCTCGGCGTGGTCGCACAGCGCCGCCGGTCCTGCGAACAACTCGGCGAAAACGGCGGCGAGTTAGCCGGACGTGGTGCGCCGTGGGGGCTCGTGGTCGGCGTGCAGGGGTGCGTGGAAGCGCACGCGCCAAGCGTCGGCCCAGTCGGGGAGGTAGACGTCCAGTCCTCCGCCTGGTGGACGTTGCCGTAGTAGTCCGTGCGAACTGTCGTGCCGTCAGCATGCTTCAGGCGCACCGGACTTCATTCACCTCCGCGTTTGATCGAGTTACCCTCGAACAGGGTCGTGTCGTCCGGTTTCGGCTCGTCGAGTTCGAGCCGGCCGCTCTGGCCGTAGAAGGCGACGGGGTTGCGCCACATCACCTTGTCCACCGTGGCGTCGTCGAACCCGGCGGCCAGCATCGCGTCGGCGGTCCTGCGGGTCTTCAGCGGGTCCGAACTGCCCCAGTCCGCCGCCGAGTTGATCAGGACGCGGTCGGTGCCGCGGTCCTTGAGGATCTCGACCATGCGGTCCTCGCTCATCTTCGTCTTCGGGTAGATCGAGAAGCCGGCCCAGCAGCCGCTCTCCAGGACCATGCCGACGGTGAGCTCGTTGAGGTGGTCCAGGACGACGAGTGCGGGGTCGATGCCGGACTCCCTGACGACGTCGAGCGTGCGGCGGGTGCCGGCCGCCTTGTCCCGGTGCGGGGTGTGCACGAGCGCCGGGAGCCCGTGGTCCAGGGCGAGTTGGAGCTGACGGGCGAGCGCTTCGTCCTCCTGCGGGGTCATCGAGTCGTAGCCGATCTCGCCGACCGCGACGACCCTGTCCTTCGCGAGGTAGCGGTCGAGTTCGTCCAGTACCGGAAGGCAGCGCGGGTCGTTGGCCTCCTTCGGGTTCAGGGCGATCGTGCAGAAGTGCTGGATGCCGAACTGGGCGGCGCGGTACGGCTCCCAGCCGAGCAGGGCGTCGAAGTAGTCGTAGAAGCTCTGCGGGGAGGTGCGGGGCTGGCCGAGCCAGAACGCGGGCTCCACGAGGGCGCGGACCCCGGCGGCGTACATGGCCTCGTAGTCGTCCGTCGTGCGGGACGTCATGTGGATGTGCGGGTCGAAGATACGCATGGTCAGGGCCTCCTGGGGAGGGTGCCGGTGGGGGCGGGGGTGGGAGGCGTGGAGGGTGTTGCAGCAATCGTTTTCTCGGCGGTTTCAGCGAACGTTTCCGCAGCCGTCTCCGGAGTCGGTTCGCCGGCCGTTGCAGCAACCGTTTCCTGGCCCGTTGCCGCGTCCCTCTCCGTCTCCGCCAGTGCGGCCAGCGCACGGGCCGCCGCCTCCGGGCGGGTCTCGGCGAGGTCGCGGGCGCGGGCGGCGAGGGACTTCGCCAGGGCCGTGTGCGCGCGGACCAGCGGCCAGACGTCGGCCGGGACCGTCCGGCCCGCCGCGATGCGCTCGTGCGCGAAGTCGGCCAGCATGCGGGCGAGTTCGCGGTCCGCGCGGGCGTCGAGGCCGTACAGGCGGTCGAGCGGGATGTCGTAGAAGACGCACTTCAGCACGGCCTGCCGGTACTCCGCGTCCGGCAGCCGCGCCGCCGCGTACGCCCCGAGCGCCGCCTCGATCACACTGTTGTCGTTGCCCCTGAGGGCCTCCCGGACCAGGGAGAGCGCGAGTTCACCGAGCCGGTCGTCGGCGGGGGCGGCGGCGGCGGCGAAAAGGGTACGACGGGCGTCGGGGACGGGGCGCCCGGTGACCCGGAAGGGCGTCACCGCGCCGTCGGACGGGGTCGGATCGCCCCAACCCACGGTGGCGTGCGGTGAGTTGACGCTGCCGGAGCCGTCCGACGGGGACGTGGCGTCGACGCCGTTCCCGTCGCCGGTCCGCGCCCCTTCTGCGTCCGCCCTCCCCTCGTCCCACTCCGCGCCGGCCTCCGCGTTGACCTCCTCCAGCAGCGGCAACGCCCGTAGGACCGCCCGCTGTTCGGCCGGGTCGCCGTGGCGGTAGAGGTCGGCGACCGCGTCCGCGAGGGCCTCGCCGCGCAGGGGCAGGGCCGTGAGGAGGGCCGCGCGGACCGCGTCGTCGGTGTGCCAGTGGTCGGTGAGCGGGGCCTGGCCGCACTGGCGGCGGGCGGCTGGGAAGAGGGCGCGGATCGCGGTGGGATCGGCGGCGACGCGGGCGGTCGCGGTGTCCAGCCAGGTCCGCGCCCGGTCGGGGAGCGGAGCACCGGCGAGGGCGGGCCGGGGGTCCGGCGGCGCCTGCGGGGTCGGGTGGGCGGTAGCCATGCCTGCGGAGTCTCCTGAGGGGGTGGCGGAGAACGGGGAAACAGGGGTGAGCGGTTACTGTGCCGCGCGCAGGAACTCCAGCGAGCGGCGGGCGAGTTCGGGGGCGTCGAGCGCGCCGCCCTGGATCTCGACGGACACGAGACCGGTGTGCCCGAGGTCGCGCAGCGCGGCCAGCACGGGCGGGAAGTCGATCTCGCCGGTGCCGAGTTCGAGGTGCTGGTGGATGCCGCGCCGCATGTCCTCGATCTGTACGTTCAGCAGCCGGGGCGCCGCGAGCCGTACGCAGTCCAGCAGGGGGAGGTCCTCGACGCAGTGCGCGTGCCCGATGTCGAGGGTGATGCCGAACAGCTCGTGTCCGCCGGTGAGTTCGGCGACGCGCAGACAGCGTTCGACGGTGTCGGCGAACATGTACGGCTCGGGTTCGAAGGCGAGGGAGACGCCGTAGAACTCGGCGGTCTCCAGCACCCGTCCGACCCCGTCGGCGAGCCTCTTGAACGCGTCGGCCTCGGGGACGCCGTCGGGGGCGGGGCCGCTGCACAAGTGGACGGTGGGCGAGCCGAGTTCATCCGCGATGCGCACGGCCCGGCGCAGCAGTTCGACGCGCTGGTCGACGCCGTCGCCCATCAGCGTGGGCTGGTGCTTGCCGTAGGGGTCGAGGAGGTAGGGGGCACCTGTCTCTACGGTCACGCTCAGCCCGTACCGGTCCAACTTCCGGCGTACGTCGGCTACTCGGCGGGGCAGGTCGTCGGCGTACGGGTCGAGGTGGACGTGGTCGAGGGTGAGCGCCACGCCGTCGTAACCGAGGTCGGCGAGGACACCGAGGACGTGGTCGAGCCGGTGGTGCGTGAATCCGTTGGTGCCGTAGCCGAACCTGAGGGGGGAGGCCATGCCTGGTTCCTCACACGGGAGTTAGGTGGGGGAGATCCGCCGGGCCAGTCGGCGGGCGAGGGGGTGTACGGCGCCGAGCAGCGCCGCCGCGACGGGAGCACCGGCGCGCGCCGTGAGCGCGGCCTGCAAGGGGACGAGCGCGGTGATCCCGGCCCCGACCGCGCCCCGTACGTTCTCCCCCGAGGGCGCCCGCACGGCCTTGACCTGCGCGAGCCCGTAGGAGCCGAGGTAGGCGAGGGCCGCGGCACCGGCGATCAGGGCGGTGGCGGCGGTACGGGGGTCCTGGGGGCGCGTTCCGCGGAGTGCGGCGGCGAGGACGGTGGCGCGGGCGGCGGTCGCCGTCCCGGAGGCCGGGGCGCTCGCGCCGCCTGCTGCCGACGCCATGGAGGCCAGAGCGCTCGCCCTTCCTGCCGACGCCGTGGAGGCCAGGGCACTCGCCCTTCCTGCTGCCGACACGGAAGCCAGGGCACTCGCGCCGCCCGCTGCCGACGCCACGGAGGCCAGGGCGCTCCCCCTGCCTGCCGGCGCCCCCGCGGACCTCACGCCCGACCGGGCCGGCCCGGCGATCGGCTGCCTCGCGAAGCGGCTGGCCGGCCGGCTCGCCGTACCGCCCGCTCCGGCGACCGTGGGTGGCACGGCGCGCGCGGCCGGCCTCGCCGCTCCGCCCGCGATGCCCCTCAGCGCCGTACCGCCGTCCGCGTCGGCCGCCGTGCCGGATCCCCTCAGCCCCCGTACCAGCGGCCCCGCCGCCGTCGCGAGCGCGGTCGCCGTGGAGGCGGCCAGCGTCCGGGCCGGGACGCCCGCGGGGGCGCCCGCTATCTCGTGGCGGCTCAGGGCGGTGAGGGTGTACGTGTGGGCGGCCATCAGGGCGGCCGGGAGGGTGCCCCGGCGCAGGGCGCTCGCGGCGGCGCCGGGCGGGGCGACCGCGAGGGCGCCGATGAGGACGTCGGCGGCGCGGGCGCCGGCCATCACGGCGGGGCCCGCCGGGGTGGACTTGAGGCCGAGGTCGTAGGACCAGACCAGGGCCGTGAGGGGGAGCGCGCCCAGGAGCCCCCGGCGGCCTCCGGTCGCCGCGGCGAGGCCGAGGCTCGCGGCGGTCAGGCCGGTCGCGACGGCGAGGGCCGTGCGGCGGGGCACGCGTCCCGAGGGGACGGGCCGGTCGGGGCGCTCGACGGCGTCGACCGTGGCGTCCGCGTAGTCGTTGAGCGCCATGCCCGCCCAGTACATGCAGACGGAGGAGGCGGTGGCCCCTAGGACGCGCGGGTGCCAGGGGGTACGGGCCGCCGCCGCTCCGGCGAGCACATCGCCCGGCACGCTCAGAGCCGCGGGTGCCCTGACGAGCCGTAGTAAATCCGAAGTGCGCCGGTCATAGGGGGACTTGGAGCGGAATGTAAATTTCCGATCATCCATGCACGCACCTTACTCACAGTATTTTCACTTTCAAAGGTATCCGGATGTACGTGGAGCAGTGGTGAAGGCAACACGGGAAAGGCTTTGCGGAGTCCGGGGAGTTGAGGGTATGGGCACGTGAACTCACCTTTGTGCGCGCAGTCTTCGCCATACGGCCTTCGCCGCGTTGTGTCCGGACATGCCGTGCACCCCGGGCCCCGGCGGGGTCGCCGAGGAGCAGATGAAGATCGCCGGGTGCCTGGTGGTGTACGGCGACAGCGACAGCTTGGGACGGAGCATCACCTGGAGCCCGGAGAACGCTCCGGTGCCGATGTCGCCGCCCACGTAGTTGGCGTTGCGGACGGCGAGCTGGGGCGGCCCGAAGGTCGCGCGCGCGAGGACCCGGTCCCTGAACCCCGGTGCGAAGCGCTCCAGTTGACGTTCGATCGGCTCCGTGAGGTCGCCGGTCCAGCCGCTCGGGACATGGCCGTACGCCCAGAAGACCTGCTTGCCCTCGGGCGCGCGCGTGGGGTCGACGATGCTCGGCTGGACGGTGATCATGAACGGGCGGTCGGGGGCGCGGTTCTCCCGGGACGCGGCCTTCAGCGCGGCGCCGATCTCCGCGCTGTCCGCGCCGATCTGCACGGTCGTCGCCGATCGGGGCGCCTCGGCGGTCCACGGGACCGGGCCGTCGAGCGCGTAGTCGACCTTGAACACGCCCGCGCCGTACCGGTAGTTGTCGTAGTAGCCGCCGAGGCCCGCGATGCGCGCGAGGGCGGTCGGGGAGGTGTCGAACACGTACGCCCGCGCGGGCGGGAGGTCGTCGAGGCGCTTGACCTCGTAGTCCGTGTGGATCTCGCCGCCGAGGTCCTTGAGGTAGCCGGCCAGCGCGTCGGAGATCGCCTGGGAGCCGCCGCGGGCCACCGGCCAGCCCCGCGCGTGCGCGGCGAGCGTGAAGACGAGGCCGATCGCGCCGGTCGCGAGGCCGGTGAGGGGCGCCATGACGTGGGCGACGAGGCCCGCGAACACCGTCTTCGCGGGCTCGTCCCGGAAGCGGCGGGTCAGCCACGTCGACGGGGGCAGGCCCGCGAGGCCGAAGCGGGCCAGGGTGACCGGGTCGCGGGGCAGCGCGGTCAGGGGCAGCGACATGAAGTCCCGTACGAGGGTGTCCCAGTGCGGCAGGAACGGCTCGACCAGGCGGCGGTAGGCGCCCGCGTCGCGCGGGCCGAAGGACGCGGCCGTCTCGGCGACGGAACGCGCCAGCACGGCCGCGCTGCCGTCCGGGAACGGGTGGGCCATCGGCAGCTCCGAGTGCAGCCACTGGAGGCCGTACCGATCGAGGGGCAGCGCCCGGAAGGCCGGTGAGTTGATCCCGAGGGGGTGCGCCGCCGAGCAGGGGTCGTGCAGGAACCCCGGCAGCGTCAGCTCCTCGGTGCGCGCGCCCCCGCCGACGGTCTCCTTCGCCTCGAACAACGCCACGGAGAACCCCCGGCGCGCCAACTCCACGGCGGCGGTCAGTCCGTTCGGCCCCGCCCCCACCACCACCGCATCGAACACCGCCGCCACTTCGGACCCCTTCGTCAGCCGTCCGGCCACCTGGGGCCAGGATATGCCGGGGGTCCGACAACGGGTCCGGGGCGTCGGCTCACTCCCCTGCGGCGAGCGTCCTGATGACCGTCCGCGCGGTCTCGGCGTCCCGCGCCGTCGTGAACGGCAGGGCGTTGCCCCCGGTGATGCGGAACGGCTCTCCGGTGAGCGTCAGGTGCGCGCCCCCGGCCTCCTCAACCAGCAGAATCCCGGCGGCGTGGTCCCAGGCGGCCTCCCAGGAGAAGGCCGTCGCGTCGGACTCGCCCCGGGCGATGGCGAGGTACTCCAGTCCGGCGGCGCCGCACGCGCGCGGGGCGATGCCGTCGGTCCAGAGGTGGCGCAGGACGGCCTTCTGGTCGTCGTCCGTGTAGTCGGGGTGGGAGCAGGCGACACGGAGGTCGGCGCCGGGGGCGGGGCGGCCGGCGTGCAGGCGCTCGCCGTCCAGGTACGCGCCGCCGCCGCGCACGGCCGTCGCGAGCTGGTCGCGGGCGGGCGCGTACGTCCAGGAGGCGAGGAGGACGCCGCGCCGGGCGAGCGCGACCAGCGTGCAGAAGCCGTCCTCGCCGCGCACGAACGGGCGGGTGCCGTCGACGGGGTCGACGATCCACACGGGGGCGTCGCCCCGTATCGCCCCGTACACCGACGGGTCCGCGTGGACCGCCTCCTCGCCCACGACGACCGAGCCGGGCAGGAGCCTGCCGAGGACGTCGGTGAGGTACTTCTCGGCGAGCCGGTCCGCGTCGGTCACCAGGTCGTGCGGGCCCGCCTTCTCGTCCACGTCGCCCGCGCCGAGCCGCCGGAAGCGCGGCATGATCTCGGTCGCGGCGGCCGTCCGGACCGCTTCCTCCACGTCGGCCGCACGCCGGGCGAGAAACTCCTCGATGGTTTCCTTGTCTTCGATCATGTCTCCATGAGAGCACGCCCCACTGACAATCCCCGCCCGCCCGATGCACTCCGGGTGGAATCGGGATGAAAGGCCGGTTCCCGCCGGTCAGCGGCCGACGGCGTACCCCTGCATCCCGCGCGGGTTCGCGGCGGCGGACAGCACGCCGGTCCCCGGGTCGCGCGCGACCGCGCACAGCCGCCCCTCCGACCAGGGGCCGCCCACGGTCACGTCGTGCCCGCGCCGCCGCAGTTCCTCGACGACCCCGGCGGGCGTGCGCTCCTCCACGGTGACGCTGCCGGGGTTCGTCCCGCGCGGGTAGAACGAGCTGGGGAAGGAGTCGTTGTGCCAGTTCGGCGCGTCGATCGCCCCCTGGAGGTCGAGTCCGCCCCGCGCGGGCGCGCGCAGGGCGACGGCGAGGAAGAAGTGCACCTGCCACTGGTCCTGCTGGTCGCCGCCGGGCGTGCCGAACGCCAGCACGGGCACGCCGTCGCGCAGCGCGAGGGACGGCGACAGCGTCGTACGGGGCCGTCGTCCGGGCGTCAGGGAGTCCGCGAGGCCCTCCTCCAGGCGCGTCATCTGCAACCGCGTGCCCAGCGGGAAGCCGAGTTCCGGCACGACCGGGTTGGACTGGAGCCAGCCGCCGCTGGGCGTGGCCGCGATCATGTTGCCCCACCGGTCGACGATGTCCAGGTGGCAGGTGTCGCCCCGGGTCGTGCCGTCGGTGGCGACGGTGGGCTCCCCCACGCCGGGCGCCGCGGAATCGGCGTCCACGCGCGCGTGCGCGCCGATGCGGGGCTCGCGTCCCCCGGGCGCGCCGGGCCGCAGCTCGTACGACGCCTTGTCGCCGATCAGTTCGCGCCGTCCGGCGTTGTACGCCGGCGACAGCAGGTCGGCGAGGGGCACCTCGCGCGCGTCGCCGTACCAGGCCTCGCGGTCGGCCATCGCGAGCTTGCAGCCCTCGATCAGCAGGTGGACGTAGTCGGCGCTCCCGTAGGGCGGCAGCTGCGGCGGGAGCAGGGCGAGTTGCTGGAGGAAGGCGGGGCCCTGGCTCCAGGGGCCCGGCTTGCAGACGGTCCAGCCGTTCCAGTCGTACGTCGCGGGCGCCTCGTAGGCCGCGGACCAGCCGGCGAGGTCGGCGGCCGTGAGGGTGCCGGTGTGGCGTTGGCCGGTGGCGTCGAGGGTGGGGCGCGCGGACTGCCGTACCAGCGCCTCGGCGATGAACCCGGTACGCCACACGTCCCGCGCGGCGTCGATCTGCGCCGCGCGGTCGGACGTGCCGGACACCTCGTCCAGGAGGCGGCGCCAGGTCGCGGCGAGGGCGGGGTTGCGCAGGAGGGCGCCGGGGCGGGGCGGGCGGCCGTCCGGGAGGTAGACCCGTGCGGAGGACGTCCACTCGGTCTCGAAGAGGCTCCGTACGGTCTCCACGGTCGTGCGGACGTTCTCCACGGGCGCGTGCCCGTGCTCCGCGTAGCCGATGGCGTACTTCAGGACGTCCGTGAGGCGTTTGGTGCCGTGGTCGCGCAGGAGGAGCAGCCACGCGTCGAACGCGCCCGGCACGGCCGCCGCGAGGGGCCCTGTGCCGGGTACGAGGTCGAGGCCGAGCGCCCGGTAGTGCGCGATCGTCGCGCCCCGGGGGGCGACGCTCTGGCCGCACAGGACGCGCACCTCGCCGCCCGCGGGCGCCAGCAGGATCGGGACCTCTCCGGCGGGCCCGTTGAGGTGCGGTTCGACGACGTGCAGCACGAACGCGCCCGCCACCGCCGCGTCGTACGCGTTGCCGCCGTCCTCCAGGACCGCCATCGCCGACTGGGAGGCGAGCCAGTGCGTCGACGACACCATGCCGAAGGTGCCCTGGAGCGTCGGCCGGGTGGTGAACTCCATCTCGCACCTCACTGGGTTCGCGCGCCGCACGGATGCCGGGCGGCCGTAGATCGTTGCTACGACCATCAGACTGCCCCGCCCGCGCGGGCGCACACCAGCCGCTACCGCTCGGTCAGCGCCGCACCCATCCCGCGCCCGCGCGTAGCGGCCCGGTAGAGCGCCCCGAGGACCCCGGCCTGCACCACGGCCCCGACCACGACCCCCGCCGTCACCAGCGGCTCCGGCAGCATCAGGAAGATCCACGACACGGGCCCGGTGACCACGAACGCCCACACCCCGGCCATGCTCGCGTCCTCGTGCGCGACGAACAGCGTGTCCACGGCGATCCACCCCAGCACGGCGACCACCAGCGCGAGATACCCCAGCGCGGCCGGATTCACGAACCACTGCCGGACCTTGTCCACGACCTGCGAGCGAACCATGACACGTCTCCCCGAAGCTTTTCCGACCGTCCCTTGCCTCCAGCTTCCCGGAAGCGGCGCGCGGGCGCCTGAGTACGGATACTCAGCCTCCGTCCCCCAACGGCAGCTCGGCCCGTACCGAGAACCCGCCCTCCGCGCGCGGCGCCGCGTCGAGGGTGCCGCACAGGGCCGTGACCCGCTCCCGCATCCCCGTGAGTCCCGTACCCGGACGCGACGGGCGCGACGGATGTGCCAAGCCGTCGTCGTCCACACGTATCACCAGCGCCCGCTCCCCGTAGTCCAGCCGTACCTGGACCGTCGCCCCGCCCGCGTGGCGTGCGGCGTTGGTGAGGGCCTCCTGGACGATGCGGCAGGCGGCGCGTTCGACGGGGACGGCGAGGGCGCGCTCCTCGCCGGTGACCGTGAGGCGCGCGGAGAGCCCGGCCTCGCGGGCGCGTTCGACGAGGAGGGCCGGGGTGGCGGTGGGCGCGTCGGTGCGCAGGACGCCGAGGGTGGCGCGCAGTTCGCGCAGGGCCTCGCCGCTGGCCTCCTGGATGGCGACGAGGGCGGGCGGGACCTCTTCGCCGCGCTTGCGCGCGAGGTGCGCGGCGACGCCCGCCTGGAGCCTGACGACGGAGACGCTGTGGGTCAGCGCGTCGTGCAGCTCGCGCGCGATGCGCAGCCGTTCCTCGCCGGCCCGGCGCAACGCGGCTTCCTCGCGGGTGCGTTCGGCGTCCAGCGCGCGCTGCTCGGTCTGGCGCAGGTACGCCCGCCGGTTGCGGTCGGCGAGCCCGCTGACGGCCGCGCACAGCACCCACCCGGCGAGCAGGACGGCAGCGGCGGGCCGGTGGAGCGCGTACCCGGCGAGGAACACCGCGCCCGCCCCGAGCGCGAGCCCTCGGTGCCCCACGCGCGCGGCGGTGTGCACGGCGCCGACGACGGGCAGCGCGGCCCAGGGCCCGGGGTCGGCGCGCAGGACGTACGCCGTGCCGGTCACGGTCGCGACGGCGAGGGCCGCGCGCGGGGCGCGCCGGTGGACGGTGAGGGCGAGCGGCCCGGCGAGGATCAGCGGGAGGTCGGCGGGGCGCGTGTCCGCGTCGAGGGCGGCGGCGGTCACCACGATCGCGCCGATCACGGCCGCGAGTGCCGCGTCGGCGAGCCGCGTCCGCACGTCCGTTCGCCCGTCCATGCCCGCACCCTAGACGCCGCCACCGACATCGGCGTCAGACCTGTGGACGGCTCGCGCACTACTCCCGTCGCAGTAGTCGGGCCGCGCGGCACCTGCTGGAGGCGTGCGCCACAACCGCTGCACCGGGACGACGCTTTCGCGCGCCCCCGCCGCCAGGCTGGCGTCCATGTCCACTCCCTTCCGCCACACCGCTCCCCCGTCGCCGAGAGAGGCCGAGGGCCGGGTCGCCGAGGTGTACGCGCAGCTCGCGCGCGACGCCGGGACCGCCGCCCCGCCCACCTTCGTGGTCCTGTCGTCGGCGCCCGAACTCATGGTCCCCGTCTGGGCGTTGCTGCGGGAGTCGCTGATCGCGGGCCCGGGCGACCGCACCGGCAAGGAGGTCGCCGCGTACGGTGTGTCGCTCGCGAACAGGTGCCCGTTCTGCGTGTCCGCGCGCACGGTCCTGCTGCACGCGACGGGTGACCACGCCCTGGCCGAACGCCTCGCGCGGGGTGAACGTCCACAGAGCGAGCCGCACGCGCGCGTGCTCGACTGGGCGGCCCGCACGCGCGTGCCGGGCGCGGACCTCGGACCGCTGCCCTTCGCGCGCGAGGATCTCCCCGGCTACCTCGGCACCGCCCTGGCCTTCCACTTCGTGAACCGTCTCGTCTCGGCGCTGCTCACCGAGAACCTCCTCCCGGCGGGCGCCGAGCGCCTGCGCCCGGTGCGCTCCCTCACGGGCCGCTCGATGTCCCGCGC
Source organism: Streptomyces niveiscabiei (assembly GCF_033794345.1). Taxonomy (NCBI): domain Bacteria; kingdom Bacillati; phylum Actinomycetota; class Actinomycetes; order Kitasatosporales; family Streptomycetaceae; genus Streptomyces; species Streptomyces niveiscabiei. The sequence continues at coordinate 131,286 of NZ_JARAYJ010000003.1, read as the reverse complement.
GGTCCGCCGTACGGCCGTCCCCGGTGCCTCCCTGCCGCTCCTGGAGACACCCGGCGAGACACCCGGAGAGGCGCCCGGCGAGGGCCCCGTGTGGGCGGCGGGGACGGCGGTGGGTCCGGCGTACGACGCGCTGCGCACGGCCGCGTCGGCGGGCGCCGTACTCCTCGGGGAGGACGAGCTGCGCCTCGTACGGGAGGGGGTCGCGGCCTGGGACGGCGCGCATCCCCCCGTCATACTCCGGGGCTACCCGCACCGGCGCGAGCTGCCCGGCGCGCGCCTCGCGCTGCTGGCCGCGCGGGCGCCGTACCGGATCACCGGCGAGGACGTCGCGGCCTGGCGGCAGGAGGGCCGTACGGACGGGGACCTGGTGCGTCTCGTGGCGTACGGGGCGTTCCTCGCGGTGGAGCGGATCGAGTCCGCCCTGCACTTTTCACCGCACCCCGCGCGGCACATTTAGGGACGTTCGCCTCGTCAACGCGGAGCCGCTGTCACCACTCAGGTACGCAGCGAGTTCGCGCTTCCGCACCACTGTCAGTCGTGTGACACTGGCGTCCCGTCGTCCGCGGTGCGGACTGGTCTCCGTGCCCTCCCCCACAAAAGAAGTGCGCCTGTGCGTTCTCTTCCTCTGCCGCTCGCCCTCGCGGCGCGGCTGTCCCCGGTGGTCGTGCTCGCCTGCGCGGGCTGGGCCCTGTCGTCCTCACCCGCCTCCCCCGAGGACGCGGCGGCCCAGGGCGACGGCACCCGGCAGACCCGGTCGGAGACGGACGGCGCGCCGTCCTCCCCGGCCGCGACGAAGGCGTACGCCGCCGCGCCCGCGCCGTGCGGCAGCGTCTCCGCGAAGACGCTCACCTCGCTGGTGCCGGGCGCGAAGACGGCGGGCAAGGAGATCCCGTCCACGGACACGAAGGTCCGCCGGACCTGTTCCTGGAACGCGCTCAAGGGGTTCGACTACCGCTGGCTGGACGTGTCCTTCGAGATCATGGACACCGAGGACGCGGCTCTCAAGTCGTACAAGGCGCGGGTCGGCGAGAAGAGCGGCGGCGGGCCGGTGCCGGGGCTCGGCCAGGAGGCGTACTCCGTCGTCAACCTCACGACCGAGGACAAGCAGCAGACCCGGGAGGGCGTCGTGTTCGCCCGGGTGTCCAACGCGATCGTCATCGTGACGTACAACGGCAGCGACTTCGAGACGAGGAAGGCGCCGGACACGAGCACGATCAACACGGGGGCGATCAAGGCGGCGAAGGAGGCGATGGGGGCGTTGCAGGGGGGTACTACGGGGTGACGAGGAGTACGGCGGGATGACAAGGGGGGTACGGCGGGGTGACAAGGGGGGTACGGCGGGGTGAGGGGTATCACCCCGCTCGCGGCCTCAGGCGTCCGCCTTGTCCCTCTCGTCCTTCCCGCGTAGCACCATCAACCCCAGGTACACCACCATCGACGTCCCCAGGCCCACCGCCCAGCCGTAGTCCGCGAGGGACTTCAGCGCCGGGATCGGGCGGCCGTCGATGATCGGCTTGAAGCTCGCGCCGCCCACCGCGAGGACGCCGCCGGCGAGGAACGCGACGACGGCACGCCAGTTCCAGCCGTTCTCGTACCAGTAGCGGCCACCTGTGCGGTACAGGTCGACGAGGTCGAGCTTGCCGCGCCGCAGGATCCAGTAGTCGGCGATGAGGATGCCGGCGACGGTGCCGAGGAGGCCGCCGACGAGACCGAGCCAGGTGAAGATGTAGCCCTGCGGGTCGGAGTACAGCTTCCAGGGGAAGATCAGCACGCCGAGGACGCAGGTCGCGAGCGCGCCGGTGCGGAAACTGATCTTCCTGGGCGCGATGTTGGAGAAGTCGAAGGCCGGGGAGACCAGGTTCGCGGCGATGTTGACGGAGAGCGTCGCGACGAGGACCGTCACCAGCGCGAACAGCAGTCCGAAGACGTTGTCGGTCTTCGCGGCGAGCTGGACCGGGTCCCAGATCGTCTCGCCGTAGACGGCCTGCGAGCCTGAGGTGACCATCACGGACAGCAGCGCGAACAGCGTCATCGTGGTCGGCAGGCCGAGCGCCTGCCCCCAGGTCTGCGCCTTCTGGGACTTGCCGTAGCGGGTGAAGTCGGGGATGTTCAGCGACAGTGTCGACCAGAAGCCGATCATGCCCATCAGGGAGGGCCAGAACAGCTTCCAGAAGTCGCCGCCCCAGCCGAGTTTGGACGGCTGGTCGAGCAACGGGCCGAATCCTCCTGCCTTGTTGCTCATCCAGATCAGCATGACGACCGCGCCGACGAGGACGAACGGCGCCGCCCAGTTCTCGAACCGGCGGATCGTCTCCATCCCCCGGTAGATGATGGCGACTTGGATCGCCCAGAAGATCGCGAACGACAGCCACATCGTCCACGCGTACCCGCCGACCTTCCCGGCGTCGCTCCACCCGGAGCCGATCAGCTTCCCGGCGAGGAAGTAGATCGCCTCCCCGCCGATCCAGGTCTGGATCCCGAACCAGCCGCACGCCACCAACGCCCGTACGACAGCGGGGAGGTTGGCGCCCCGGATACCGAACGAGGCGCGCGCGAACACGGGGAACGGGATGCCGTACTTGGGCCCGGCGTGCCCGGTCAGCAGCATCGGCACCAGCACGATGACGTTGGCCAGCGCGATGGTGAACACCGCCTGCTTCCAGTCCATGCCGACGGCGATGAGACCCGAAGCGAGCGTCCAGGACGCGGTGTTGTGGGCCATGCCGACCCACAGCGCGGAGAAGTTGTACGTCGTCCAGGTGCGCTTCTCGACCGGGACGGGGAGCAGGTCCTCGTTGGCGTAGGGGCCGCTGGGCTGCGGGGCGCCGGGGGCGATCTCCACCCGGCCGTCGGCGAGGGTGACTTGGGAGGGCGGAGGCGGCGCGGTGGACGCGGTGTCGGTCATGGGCTTGGCCAATCGGGGAGAGGGGAGGGGAGAGGCCGTGCGGGCGGATCCTCGGGGTGCGCGTGAGGGTGCGGGGGTGCGCGTGGGGAGTGCGCGTGGGGGTGCGCCCTGTCCCTCCCCCGGTGCGAGGCCGGGAGAGGGGAGACCAACTGGCCTGTGTCGCTCAGCCGTTGACGGCCGGGATCACCGTCGTGCCGTACGCGTCGATGACCGCTTCCTGCGCGTCGTGCATGTCGTAGACGGCGAACTGGTCGACGCCCAGGGCCCGTAGCGCGTTCAGCTTCTCGACGTGCTGTTCGGGAGTGCCGATGACGCAGAAGCGGTCGACGATCTCGTCCGGGACGAACTGGGTGTCGGGGTTGCCGCTGCGGCCGTGGTGCGAGTAGTCGTAGCCCTGGCGGGCCTTGATGTACTCGGTGAGTTCTTCCGGGATTTGGGAGGAGTGCTCGCCGTACTTGGAGACGAGGTCGGCGACGTGGTTGCCGACCATCCCGCCGAACCAGCGGCACTGTTCGCGCGCGTGGGCGAGGGCCTCGGGCGAGTCGTCGGCGGTGACGTACGCGGGTGCGGCGACGCAGATCTTGACGGCGTCGGGGTCGCGTCCGGCGGCGACGGCGGCGTCCTTGACGGCCTTCACCATGTACTCGGTGAGGTAGAGGTCGGCGAGCTGGAGGATGAACCCGTCGGCCTCCTCGCCGGTCATCTTGAGGGCCTTGGGCCCGTACGCGGCCATCCAGACCGGGAGCCTGGCGCCCTCCTTGATCCAGGGGAACTTGACGACGGTACCGCCGCCGAGGTCCGCCTCCTGGCCGGAGCCGAGCGCGCGGATGACCTTCATCGCGTCGCTGATCCGGGCCAGCGTGTTGGGAGTTCGCCCGGCGACGCGCATCGCGGAGTCGCCGCGCCCGATGCCGCAGACGGTGCGGTTGCCGAACATGTCGTTGAGGGTGGCGAAGGTGGAGGCGGTGACCTCCCAGGTGCGGGTGCCGGGGTTGGTGACCATCGGCCCGACCGTCAACGTCGAGGTCTGGGACAGGATCTGACTGTAGATCACGAACGGTTCCTGCCACAGCACGGCGGAGTCGAAGGTCCAGCCGTACGTGAAGCCGTTCTCCTCGGCCCGCTTCATCAGCTCGATGACGCGCGAGGCGGGCGGGTCGGTCTGGAGGACAAGTCCGAAGTCCATGGGCGCCACTCCCTAGATGAGGTACTGACAGGTGGAGCGCGGGGTGTAGACGCCGTGTCCGGCGCGTCCGGTGAACTCCCGCTCGGTGATGACGAGTTCGCCGCGCGAGAGCACGGTCTCGACGCGTCCGGTGAGCCGCTTGCCCTCGTACGCCGAGTAGTCGACGTTCATGTGGTGGGTCTCGGCGGAGACGATCTGCTCGGCGTGCGGGTCGTAGATGACGACGTCGGCGTCGGCGCCGGGGGCGATGGTGCCCTTCTTCGGGTAGAGGCCGAACATGCGGGCCGGGGTGGCACAGGCGATCTCGATCCAGCGGCGGCGCGAGATGTGTCCGTCCACAACTGCCTGGTGCAGCAGGTCCATTCGGTTCTCGACGCCCGGGAGGCCGTTGGGGATCTTCGAGAAGTCCCCGCGCCCCAGCTCTTTCTGGCCGGCGAAGCAGAAGGGGCAGTGGTCGGTGGAGACGACCTGGAGGTCGTTGGTGCGCAGCCCCTGCCACAGCTTCGCCTGGTGCTCGCGGGGACGAAGTGGCGTGCTGCACACGTACTTCGCGCCTTCGAAGTCCGGTTCGGCGAGGTTGTCGGTCGACAGGAACAGGTACTGCGGGCAGGTCTCGCCGAAGACGTTGAGCCCTTCGTCGCGCGCCCGTGCCAGCTCGGCCACTGCCTCCATGGCCGAGACGTGCACGACGTACAGCGGGGCTCCGGCGACCTGCGCGAGCCTGATCGCGCGGTGGGTGGCCTCGGCTTCGAGGAGCGCCTTGCGGACCTCGCCGTGGTAGCGGGGGTCCGTCTCCCCGCGTTCCAGGGCCTGTTGGACGAGGACGTCGATGGCGATGCCGTTCTCGGCGTGCATCATGATCAGCCCGCCGTTCTCGGCGGAGCGCTGCATGGCGCGCAGGATCTGGCCGTCGTCGCTGTAGAAGACGCCGGGGTAGGCCATGAACTGCTTGAAGGAGGTGACGCCTTCCTCGACGAGGAGGTCCATCTCCTTGAGCGTCTCGTCGTGGACGTCGGAGACGATCATGTGGAAGGCGTAGTCGATCGCGCAGTTGCCCTCGGCCTTGGCGTGCCAGGCGTCGAGGCCCTCGCGCAGGGTGTGGCCGACGCTCTGCACGGCGAAGTCGACGATGGTCGTCGTACCGCCCCAGGCGGCGGCGCGGGTGCCGGTCTCGAAGGTGTCGGAGGCGAAGGTGCCGCCGAACGGCAGCTCCATGTGGGTGTGTGCGTCAACTCCCCCTGGGATGACGTACTTTCCGGTCGCGTCCAGGACCCGTTCGGCCGTCCACGCCTCGGCCGACGGGGTGCCGGTGGCGGCGAGGGCGGCGATCCGGCCGTCCTCGATCAGGACGTCGGCGTGGATCTCGTCGGACGCGGTGACGACGAGACCGCCGCGGATGACGGTACGACTGCTCATGTGCTCCCAACTCCAGTCTCACAAACGGTTTCCGGTCGTGTCGCGCGCGGGCCCGGCCCCCGTGGCACCGGGCCCGCGCGCGGCGCCGGTCAGGGAGCGGTCAGCGGGCCGTAGGCGTCGGTGCGGCGGTCGCGGTAGAACTGCCAGCGGTCGCGGACCTCGCGCAGTTTCGCCAAGTCGAGGTCGCGGACGACGAGTTCGGTCTCCTTGTCGCTCGCGACCTCGCCGACGAACTGGGCTTCCGGGTCCACGAAGTAGGAGGTGCCGTAGAAGTCGTTGTCGCCCAGCTCCTCGACGCCGACCCGGTTGATGGCGCCGATGAAGTACTCGTTGGCGACGGCCGCCGCCGGCTGCTCCAACTGCCAGAGGTAGGCGGAGAGTCCGCGCGAGGTCGCCGACGGGTTGAAGACGATCTCGGCGCCCGCGAGCCCCAACGCCCGCCAGCCTTCGGGGAAGTGGCGGTCGTAGCAGATGTAGACGCCGATCCTCCCGGCCTTCGTGTCGAAGACCGGCCAGCCCGCGTTGCCGGGACGGAAGTAGAACTTCTCCCAGAATCCCTTGACTTGGGGGATGTGGTGCTTGCGGTACTTGCCGAGGTAGGAGCCGTCCGCGTCGATGACGGCGGCGGTGTTGTAGAGGACGCCGGGCTGTTCCTCCTCGTACATGGGCAGCACGAGGACGATGCCGTGCTCCTCGGCGAGTGCCTGGAACCGCTGGACGATCGGCCCGTCGGGGATCTGCTCGGCGTACTCGTAGAACGCGGGGTCCTGCACCTGGCAGAAGTACGGCCCGTAGAACAGCTCCTGGAAGCACAGGACTTGGGCGCCCTGCGCGGCGGCGTCGCGCACCGCCTGCTCGTGCACCCGGATCATCGACTCCTTGTCGCCGGTCCAGGCGGTCTGGAAGATCGCGGCACGGATCACTCTGCTCATCGGGACCTCCGGTCGCTCGGTGTGCGAGGAGCCTAGGAAGCCCGGGAGCTCTGATTGAGGTGCAGCGTGTCACGTCTGCGGGCGTCTGGCGTGTCACCGTGTCACGCTCTCCTCGGCCCATGTTTCACCGCCGTTTTCGCAGGTCGTTCCGTGTTTCAGCGCTGTTGCGCGTCGTGCGCGAGGAGTGCGATGTGCACGGACGCCGCCTGTTCGAAGTCGTCCAGGTCGACGCCGAGGCGGATCTGTATCGCCTCCAGGCGGCGGTAGAGGGCGGGCCGGGAGACGTGGTGGAGCTGGGCGGTGCGCGACTTGTTGCGGCCGGTGGCGAGATAGGTGCGCAGCACGGCCAGCAGGTCGTCGTCGGTGGCGCCCAGCAGCCCGTCCAACTCCCGTTCCGCGAAGGCCTGTACGTGGGGGTCGTCGCGCAACAGCCGGATCAGTCCCCGCAGATGGACGTCGCGCAGGCGTACGACGCCGGGGAGGTCGAGGGCGTCGCCCGCGCCGTCGACGGCGTCGGCGACGTGCCGTGCCTCGCGCAGCCCCGCCGGGACGTCCTCCCAGCTGCCGCGCGGCCCGGCGGAGGCGACGACGGCCGCGCCGAGGCGGGCGGCGAAGTGCGCGGCGAGCGCGTCGGCGTCCTGGTCGCGGGCGAGGCTGAGCAGGACGGCGGTGAGCCCGCCGGCGAGTTCGGCGACGAGCCCGGGCAGCCCCAACAGCCGTAGCGTGCGCTCCAGTTCACCGGGGCCGCGGTCGCGCACGACGAGCGGGACGAAGGTCCGCCGGTTCACCGGCAGCCCGGCGGCCCGTGCCCTGGGCAGGAGCTGGCGGGCCGGTACGACGCCGGAGACGAGGTCGGTGAGCAGGCTCTGCGCGGACTGCTCCTCCCAGGTGGGGGCGGCGCCCAGCATGCGGTGCAGGACGAGGGCCTCGGCGGCCCGGTCGGCGAGGAGCCGTCCGCCCGCGGTGTCGCCCCGGTAGCCGCACAGCACGATCTGTCCCCAGCGTTCGCCCCGGCCGCCGAGTTCGGCGCGGATCCAGCCGTCGCCCTCCCGGCCGCCGGCCTGCCGGGCGATGCGTTCCCAGTCGCGCAACACGTCGTCCACGGCGGGGCGTTCACCGGCGGTGGCGAGGACGCGGTGGGCGAGGTTGGTGACGACGACGGGGCAGCCGCTGTGCTGGGCGACCTCGTCGAGGAGCCGTTGCAGCGGGGCGCCCGCGGTGATGAGGCCGGTCAGCGCGGTACGGACGGCCTCCGAGAGGCTGACGGCGGCGAACTTCCGCCGGACCAACCGGGATTGGACCTCTTCAGTCAACTCCGCGAAGGGGAAGGGCCGGTGGAGGACGACGAGGGGCAGGCCGCAGCGTTCGGCGGCCCTGCGCATCGCGTCCGGCGGGGTGGGGAAGGCGCGGCCGAGCCCGAGGACGACGGCCGCGGCCTCCGCGCGGTACAGGGAGTGGATGTACTCGGCCTGCGCGCTGTCGTCACCGGCGAGCAACACCCCGGTGGTGAGGACCATTTCGCCGCCGCTGAGCATCACGCCGACGTCGGGTGCCTCGGCGACGTGCACCCAGCGCACCGGCCGGTCGAGCTGTCCGGCGCCGGCCACCACCTCGGGCTCGCCGGCCAGCACCCGTTCCAGGGAGAGGACCTGACGGACCGACAGGGCTGGTTCCAAGGTGGTGGTCATGGCGTCGTTCCTTCGTTACCGCGTACTCCTGAGAGCGCTGTCGAGGATCGCGGCGCCTTCCTCGGCCTCCGCGACGGTCAGGGTGAGCGGCGGTGCGACGCGCAGCGCGCTGGTGGCGTGCCCGCCGCCCTTGCCGATGAGCAGTCCGCCCGCGCGGGCCGCCTCCAGGACGGCGGCGGCACGGTCCAAGTCGGCGTCGTCCGTGCCGGGTTTGACGAGTTCGACGCCGATCATCAGCCCCCGGCCGCGTACTTCACGGACGCCGGGGTCCAACGCGGCGGCGGCGCGCAGCCGTTCGAGGAGGAGGCCGCCGACGCGGCGGGCGTTGCCCTGGAGGTCGTGCTCCAGCAGGTAGGTGAGGTTGGCGAGCCCGGCGGCCATGGTGAGCTGGGTGCCGCCGAACGTCGAAATGCTGTTGGAGTCCAGGCAGTTCATGATCTCGGCGCGGGCGATGACTCCGCCGATCGACGTGCCGTTGCCGATGCCCTTGGCGAAGGTGACGATGTCCGGCGGCCCGCTGCGGGCGTGCGCCTGCCAGCCCCAGAAGTGGTCGCCGGTGCGGCCCCACCCGGTCTGCACCTCGTCGGCGATCCACAAAATACCGCGCTCGCGCAGGACTTCGCGGAACGCCGCGTACAGGCCGTCCGGCGGGGAGGTGAACCCGCCGACGCCCTGGATCGGTTCGGCGATCAGCGCGGCGGGCGGGCGGGTGTGGCCGAGGAGGTCCTTCAGGTCGTCGACGCAGGCCGCGGTGAACGCCTCGTCGTCCAGGTGCGCGTAGGGGCCCCGGGTGCGGACGCCGCCGTGCACGTACAGCGTCTGGAGCGGGGACAGGGAGGTCGGGGACCAGCCCTTGTTGCCGGTGATGCCGACCGTGCTGAACGAGCGGCCGTGGTAGCTGTTGCGCATCGCGAGCACGGTGTTGCTGCGCCGGTACGCCGTCGCGAGCAGCAGCGCGGTGTCGTTGGCCTCGGTGCCGGAGGTCGTGAAGAAGACACGGGCGTCCGGGATGCCCGACAACTGGCCGATGCGCTCGGCGAGTTCGACCATCGGGCGGTTCAGGTACAGGGTGGACGAGTGGATGATCCGCCCGGCCTGGTCGCTCACCGCCTTCGTCACCTCGGGCAGGGCGTGCGCGGTCATCGTGGTGAGGATGCCGCCGAAGAAGTCCAGGTACCTGGTGCCGTCGGCGCTCCACACGTACCGGCCCTCGCCGTGCGTGATCTCCAGCGGCTCCTCGTAGTACAGCGCGAGCCAGTCCGGCATGACGGCTCGGTGGCGGGCGTACAGGTCGCTCACGGCTTCACCAGTCCTTCGTAGGCGTCGGGACGGCGGTCGCGGTAGAAGGCCCACTGCTGCCGTACGTCCTCGATCAGGTCGAAGTCGAGGTCGCGGACGACGAGTTCCTCGTCCTTGTCGCTCGCGGTCCCTCCCACGAACTGTCCCCGCGGATCGACGAAGTAAGACGTCCCGTAGAAGTCGTTCTCGCCGTACTCCTCGCGGCCCACCCGGTTGATCGCCGCGACGAAGTACTCGTTCGCGACGGCCGCCGCCGGCTGCTCCAACTGCCAGAGGTACGCGGAGAGTCCGCGCGAGGTCGCCGACGGGTTGTAGACCAACTGGGCGCCGTTGAGGCCCAGTTGCCGCCAGCCCTCCGGGAAGTGGCGGTCGTAGCAGATGTATACGCCGACCTTTCCGACCGCCGTGTCGAAGACCGGCCAGCCCGCGTTGCCCGGCCGGAAGTAGTACTTCTCCCAGAACCCCTTGACCTGCGGGATGTGGTGCTTGCGGTACTTCCCGAGGTAGGTCCCGTCGGCGTCGATCACGGCGGCGGTGTTGTAGTAGAAACCGGTTCCTTCGACCTCGAACACCGGGACGACGATCACCATGCCCGTCTCGCGCGCCAGTTCCCGCATCCGGCTCACCGTCGGCCCGTCCGGCACCGGCTCGGCCCAGCGGTAGTGCTCCGGCTCCTGCACCTGGCAGAAGTACGGCGCGTTGAACACCTCCTGGAAGCCGATCACCCGCGCACCCTGCCGGGCCGCCTCGCGGGCGTACTCCTCGTGTTTCGCCACCATGGACTCCGTATCGCCGGTCCAGGTGGCCTGGACCAGTGCGGCACGTACGACATCGGCCATGAGCTGCTCCTTCGACGGGACGTCAGAGCCTCTACGCCCGTAGAAAGCGGGCCATAGAGGCACGAACGTAAGCCTCCGCGACGCCCTTGCCAAGACCACGGCCGTTAACCCGGGGAGTCGATCGCGTTTCACACTCCGGTGGGGGGTGGGGCGGGGCCGATCGGAGCAATGCGGGGCGGGGCGGCGGCTCGGGCGGGGGTACTACCCGGGTACGCCGGGCTCGCGACCGGCGCCGCCGGGCCGCTCCGGGGTACTACCCGGGTACACCGGGGCCGCGACCGGCGTCGCCTGCTCACTCCGGGGTATTACCCGGGTACGACCCGCTCGCGCCCTGCGCCGCCCGCTCACCCTGAGGTACTACCCGGGTACGACCCGCTCGCGTCCAGCACCGCTCCCTCACCCGGGAGTACTACACGGGTACACCCCCCCTCGCCCGGCACCGCCCGCTCCCCCCGAGGTACTACCCGGGTACACCCGAAGCCCCCCGCCCCCTCACGCCGTGAACCCCGCCACCCGCAGCGCGTGCACCACATCCCAGTACCGCTCCTCCGACACCCCCCGCGCGGCCTCCACCAGCAACGGCACCAGCGTCCGCGGATCCGGCGCGACGCTCCGCGCCGCCTCCTCCGGCGCCCGCACCCGCACGTACGCGTCGAGCAGCGCCCGCACCTCACGCCGCCGCCCGTCCCCGGCGAGCCCCAGCACAGCCTCGCCGATCTCCTCGGCGGGCCGCGCGACCCCTTGCCGCAGGATCTGCTCCCCGTCGCCGGCCCGCCCCGCACCAGTGAGCGCGTCCGCCGCCTCTACGAGGCGTTCGGCGGGCAGCGAGGCCGCCTCCCACAGCAGCGTCGACCAGTCGGCGCCCAGCCCGGCGCGCTGGAGCTCCCCGGCGACCAGCGGAATCCGTACGGCGGGCCAGGACGCCAGCTCGACCAGCAGCGCGTGCGCCTCCCCGCTGCGCCCCTCCCCCCGCAGGGCGACCAGTCGCCGTACGACCTCGGCGGTCTCCTGCCGGGCGGCGGCGTCCGGCGCGACGACGGGCTCCGTCCGCACCGGGGCTACGGTCTTACGCCCACCGGCCCCCGCGAACCGCGCCCCGCGCGGCCCCCTCCCCCCGTCCCCCTCGGGTACGACACCCACCGCCTCCTCCGGTACGACGACGGCGGCCCCCTCCTCCTCGACGACCCCGGCGAACCGCGCACTCCCCCGCCGCCGCTTGCGCTGCTTGGGCACGGCGGCCGGAGTCACCCCGGGCACCTCTCCGGCGCCGCCGCGCCCGCCCCGCACCCCCGCGTCACCGCTCCCGCCCTCGCCCGGCACGGACCCGACCGCACCACCCACCGCACCCTCCCCACCACCCGAGCCCCGCCCGTCCCCCGGCGACGCGCCTTCCGCCTCACCGGAGCCCCTCCCGACTCCCCGCGCCCCACCTTCAACGCCACCCGCCGCCCACTCGCTCCTCCCCGCCCCGCCTCCAGCGCCACCCACCGCCCACCCGCCCCCTCGCGCCCCACCTCCACCATCACCAGACGCCCACCCGCCCCCCACCGGACCCCCCGCACGCCCACCGGACTCAGCCTCCGCCCCCTCGGACTCCCCTTCGCTCCCCCCGAACCCCCGAAGCCGCCCTTTCACGTCCCGCCCCAACGTCCCCGCCCGCCGGGCGCCCGCCTCGGGGAACCCGCCCCCCAGCCGGTCCAACTCCGCCATCCTGGCCCGTAGTTCGGCGCAGCGCGCGGTCGCCCGCTCGTGGTCGTCATGGGCCCAGGCCAGGTCCAGCCGGATCCCGTCGGCCTGTTCCCGCGTCACGGCGGCGGACAGCTGCCGCCCCAACTCCGCCTGCCGCTCGACGGCGTACCGCTGCTCGCGGAGCATGACGTCGAGCCGGTCACCGAGGGCGTCGCGGGCGCCGGGCCGGGAGTCGTGGGCGCGCAGGGCGGCGGCGTGCAGGGCGCGGACCTGCCGCGCCTCCCGTTCGGCGACGGCCGGGCCGTATGCGGATGCCAGGTCCTGGAGGAGCGCCTCCACGACGTCCCAGGGCGGCATCTCGGTCCCGTCGAGACAGGCCCGCATACCGTCGGGGTCGCGCTGCCAGAACACGGCGCACCAGCCGCCGCCCTGGTCGAGGCGCCCCAGAAGAGCGTCGAGGCAGCTCACGAACTCCCGCACCTGCGCCGGGAGTTGTTCCACAGTCATCTCCGAACTCCCGCCAGCCCGCTCCACTCGGACTGGCCAGAAAACACCAGCCGTGTTACAGCGCGGCTACGACCAGTTTGCGAAGGGGCCGCGAAGACAACATGGCGAGATCTTGACGGTCCCGTCGGCGGGAGTTCACCCAAGGGGCTTATGCGCAAAGGGAGTTCGCGGAAAGGGCGCTCGCGCGGAGCGCCTCAGACCACCCCCGCCAGAACGCATCGCGCCGCCAACTCGTCCATGGACAGCCCGAGTACGCCGACCAGCGCGGCGACCGTGAAGAACGCGGGCGTCGGCGCTCTGCCCGTCTCGATCTTGCGCAGCGTCTCCGCCGAGATCCCGGCCCGCGCCGCGACCTCCGCCATGCTCCGCTCGCCACGGGCCTCGCGCAGCAACCGGCCGAGCCGCTCGCCGCGTTCACGTTCTTCTGGGGTCAAGGGGGTGCGCACCATGCCCCCATTCTAATACCGGTATAGTAATTGGCATGGTGGAGCTGAAGACAGACACGTCGATCGACGAGATGCACCGGGCCGGCCAGGTCGTCGCCCGCGCCCTCACTGCCGTACGGGAAGCCGCTGACGTGGGCGTTTCCCTGCTGGAGCTGGACGAGGTGGCGCGCGGGGTGCTGCGGGACGCGGGCGCGGACTCGCCGTTCCTCGGCTACCGCCCGTCCTTCGCGCCGACGCCGTTCCCGGCCGTCATCTGCGCCTCGGTGAACGACTCGATCGTGCACGGCATCCCGACCCGCCAGAAGCTGCGCGACGGCGATCTGGTCTCCATCGACTGCGGAGCCCAACTCGACGGCTGGGCGGGCGATTCGGCGATCAGCTTCACCGTCGGCACCCCGCGCCCGGACGACGTCCGCCTGATCGAGACGGCCGAACGCGCCCTGGCCGCCGGGATCGCCGCCGCGACGGTCGGCAACCGCATCGGCGACATCGCGCACGCGATCGGCCAGGTCTGCCGGGACGGCGGCTACGGCATCCCGCAGGGCTTCGGCGGCCACGGCATCGGCCGCCGGATGCACGAGGACCCGCCGGTCCCCAACGAGGGCCGCCCCCACCGGGGCATGCTGCTGCGCCGGGGCATGGCCCTGGCGATCGAGCCGATGCTCATCGCGAGCGGTCGCGACGGCTACCACGAGGCGCCCGACGGGTGGACGCTGCGCACGAACGACGGTTCCCGCGCGGCGCACGTCGAGCACTCGGTCGCGATCACGGACGACGGCCCGCGCATCCTGACGGCCCGGGACCACTGAACGACGGTCCCACGCATGAGCCGGTGAACGACGGGCGGCCCACCCGGAGTTGGGTGAGCCGCCCGTCGCCTTCCGCGTTCCGTACGCCGTCTCTAGCGCGCCGGATACACCACCTGCGCCGACCCGCCACCGCGCCGTACGGTCTCGGCGGCGGCCACCCACTTCCCACCGGGCAGCCGCTGTACGGCAGTTGCGGCGCCGATCTCGGGGTTGAGCCGGAACCCATGCCCGATCGCCTCCAGCCGGGTCCTCAACTCACCGTTGTAGAGCGCCGGTTCGAGTTCGGTGGTCGTCTGGTTGCGCTGGCTGGCGCGCGGCGCGGCGATCGCGTCGACCAACGGCAGCTTCCGGTCCACGAATTCGGTCAGCACCTGGAGGACGGTCGTGATGATGGTCGCCCCGCCGGGCGAACCGAGCGCCACCACCGGCTTGTTGGCCTTGTCGAGCACGATGGTCGGCGAGATCGACGACCGGGGACGCTTGCCGGGGCCGGGCAGGTTCGGGTCGTGCACCGCGGGGCTGGCGGGCGCGAACGAGAAGTCCGTCAGCTCGTTGTTGAGGATGAATCCCCGGCCGGGGACGGTGATCGCGCTGCCGCCGGTCTGCTCGATGGTGAGCGTGTAGGCGACGACGTTGCCCCACTTGTCGGCGACCGTGAGGTGCGTGGTGCTGTCGCCCTCGTACGTCGTCGGCGCCGGCGTCCCGCTCGCGTCGCAGGCCGCCGGGTTGCGCGGGTCGCCGGGGGCGACGGGGCTGGTGAGGACGGCGTCGTCCTTGATGAGGCAGGCCCGCGAGTCGGCGTACCTCTGCGAGAGGAGTTCCTTCGTGGGGACGTTCTCGAAGGCCGGGTCGCCGACCCAGCGGCCCCGGTCGGCGAACGCGATCCGGCTGGCCTCGATGTAGCGGTGCAGGTACTGGACCTCGGTGGCCTTCGAAAGGTCCGTCTTCTCCAGGATGTTGAGGGCCTCGCCGACGGTCGTGCCGCCGGAGGAGGACGGCGCGATCGAGTAGACGCCGAGTCCTCGGTACGAAGTCTTCGTGGGCGCCTGGAACTTGGCGCGGTAGGCGGCGAGGTCGGCGGCGGAGAGCTTGCCCGGCCGGGCGTTCCACCCCGAACCCGGGTCCACCGGCGGTTTGTTGACCGTCTTGACGATGTCCTTGCCGATGTCGCCCCGGTAGACCGCGGAGACGCCCTTCCTGCCCAACTCCGCGTACGTACGGGCGAGGTCGGGGTTCTTGAGGGTCGAACCGACCACCGGGAGCTGGCCGTTCGGCAGGAACAGCTTCGCCGTGTCGGGGAAGTAGCGGAACCGGGTCTCGTTGGCGGCGGTCTGCGAGCGGAACGTGTCGTCGACGGTGAACCCGTCACGGGCGAGCCGCTCGGCCGGCTTCAGCACCGAACTCAGGCTCTTCGTCCCCCACTTGGCGAGGGCGCTCGCCCAGGTGGCGGGGGTGCCGGGGGTGCCGACGCTGAGGCCGCTGCTGACGGCGTCGGCGAAGGCGAGGGGCTGCCCGTTCTCGGTGAACAGATTCGCGTCGGCGCTCAGCGGGGCCGTCTCGCGGCCGTCGATCGTGCGCACAGTACGGGACTTGGCGTCGTAGTAGACGAAGTAGCCGCCTCCTCCGACGCCCGCCGAGTAGGGCTCGGTGACGCCGAGCGCGGCGGCGGTCGCGACGGCCGCGTCGACCGCGTTGCCGCCCTTGCGCAGCACCTCGATGCCGGCGGCGGAGGCGTCCGCGTCGACGCTGGAGACGGCGCCGCCGTACCCGACGGCGACGGGAACCTTCTCAACCGCCTTCTTCGGTAGGGATGTCGACGAGGCGGTCGGTGGCGCGGCGGCACCCACCGAGACCACGGCGGCAGAGACCGCCAGGACCGTCAGTTTCCGTGCCACAGGGCGACGCAGGGCCATCCGCATGTACCTCCAGTCAAGGACCGTCCGCGCACTGTAGCCACACTGCCCCGTCTCCGACAGGGGCATTCAGGGCACTGTCATACGACTGCCACACCTCGAACACGGGTACGCCCCAGGTGTGTTCGGCCGCTAGCATGCGCGCCCATGAACGACGACGTGCGCAACATCGTCCTCGGCGTGCTGGCCGCCGGTATCAGTGCCGGGCTCGGCTGGCTGGCGCGGACGTACCTGTGGAGGCGCCGGCTCCGCCGCAAACAGGCGTTCTTCGGGCTGCCGGAGAACTCCGAGTCGCTGCTCGTCGTCAACCGCGACCCGGCGACCTCCGAGCCCGCCGTGCACCGCTTCGACGTGTTCGCCCTCCTCGAACTGGCCGCGCTCATCAAGGACTGCGGGGCGAATGTGCAGATGGTCACGCAGGACGGGGTGCAGCAAGGCTTCGGTGAGCGTACGGAGTTCTGCGTCGGCGGACCGAGTTCGAATCGGCGGATGCTCGCGCACATGTCGGCGATGCTGCCCGGCTTCCGGGTGAACATCGACCCCGAACCCGGCCCGGACCGGGGGGCGTTCCAGATCGGCACCGAGCGCTACCGCATGGACCCGGGGATCACGGAGTACGTCCTGCTGGCCCGGCTCACGACCGGTGAACGGCGCGGCACGCGGCCGGTGTTCCTCTTCTGCGGCCAGCGCGCGATCAACAACCAGGCGGCGACGCGGTACTTGGCCCGCCATCACGAGCGCCTGGCCCGCAAGTACGGCGCGGACTCCTTCGCGCTGCTCCTGAAGGTCGTCAACTCCCAGGCGTACGGCCCCGATGTGGTGGAGCTGGTGGCGGACGTGACCCGCCCGGCCCGTACTCCGCTGGTGGAACCGGCGACCCCGACGTCCCACCGGGCGACCTGAGGGACCGTCAACTGCCGTGCGCCGCACGCCTCGTACGCCGTACCCCCGGAACCAGGACGGGCGGGCCCCCGCCGCGCCTCCACGGCGGGGGCCCGCCCGTTCTCGGCAAGCCGGTCCGGCGATGCGCCGCACACCCACCCGACCCGCTCCGCGTCGAGCACAACCCGTCCGGCGCGCGGCTGACCTTCTCCCCGCACAGCGTCCGACCCGTCGTACGGACCGCCTGCACTGTGCGAGCAGTGATCTCCGGCCGCGCGTCCGGCCGGGTATGGCTCTGGTGAACTGCTGCCCCCTACGGTCCGCCCTGCGGCGGAGTCCCCGGCCCGGTCACCGTCGCTCCGGGGATGAACGATCCATCGTAGTCGAGCCCGGTCACGGCGTGGACGCCCCCCACTAGTGGCCGACGGAGCGGGCCCGGTCGGGCTCCTTCTTGCGCTTGTCGACGTCACGCAGTCCGATCAACGGATCGACGGCCATGCTCAGCCCTACTCGCTCTCAGCTGTGTGTCGTGGTCGCCGCAAACTATCCAGAGCGGACGGGACTTGAGACGCGACACGCACTTTTCGGGCATAAGCCGTATTTAACCTCTCTTTCCGGGGGCGCGTCACCCCGGACACCTCCGAGCCGCGTCCCTCCGGACACCCCGTCACGCCTCGGCGACCTCCGCGTACCACTGCGACAGCTCCGGCACCCCGCTGGCCGCCCACTCCCGGCCGGCCGTCACGACGTCGAACTCCCGCCCCGAGCCCAGCCGTACGACGGGTTCGCCGCCCGGCCAGAAGGCCCACTCGGCGCCCTCCACGGTGCGCACGACGACCGTGCCGAGGTAGAGCCCGGCGTCGTTGCCGAGCCACGTCAGCGTCTCCTCGTCGTCGCGCCAGCGCGGCAGCAGCTGGTCGAGTGCCTCCAGGGAGCGGGCCGTGTCGTCGAGCCGGACGCCCGCCTCCTCCGCCTGGGAACGCAGGAGTTCACACTCGGAGAGCAGTTCGGCCACGCCCTCGGGGTCCGCGTCCAGCAGCGCGCCCGCAGCCCTCTTGCGCCTGTTGCCCAGGAAAGGGATGTTCATACGCCCAGCGTGGCATTCGCACCGTCGTCCGCACCACAGGCGCGCGGGCACCCGCGTCCACCGTCCCAGTACGATCATCGGACGACAGGAGAGGGAGAGACGTGCACCGGAGGGCCTGGGCGTTTCCGCTGATCGCGACCCTGCTGCTGGCTCCCCAGACCGCCGCGCGCGCCGGTTCGCGCGCCCCGAGCGCTCCTCCCGTACCCCTGGAGAGCCACTTCGACAACCGGGGTATCAGCGCGGACGACCGCCCCTCCGGCGCGGACCTCGACGGCAAAGGCGCCTCCCTGTCGGCCTCGGCCCTCGCGTCGGCGGGCTGGCCCCCCGGCCGCGCCCTGACCGTGCACGGCACCCGCCTGACCTGGCCGGCGACCGCCCCCGGGACCCCGGACAACGTCCTCGCCGACGGCCAGCGGGTGACCGTCCCCGGCCGGGGCGACGCGCTCACCTTCCTCGTCACGAGCACGGCGGGCCACACCGCGCGCGGGGAGGGCGAGATCGTGTACGCCGACGGTACGCGCGCGCCGTACGGCCTCGCCGCACCCGACTGGCGCCGGGGCTCCCGCGCCACGAAGGCGGTCACCCTCCCCCACGTCAACACCCCCGCCGGCCGCCGCCTCGCACGCGCGCGCCTGTACGCCGTGACGGTCCCCCTGTCCCCGGCCCGCACCGTCGCCTCCGTCCGCCTCCCCGTCGCCTCCGGCCTGCACGTCTTCGCCCTCGCGGTCCGCGCGAACCCCGGCCCCTGGACCGGCACGTGGGCCACCGCCCAGTCCGGCCTCCCCGCCGAGGGCCCGTGGACGGACCGCACGCTGCGCCTGGTCGTCCACACCTCGGCGGGCGGCGCGCGCGTACGGCTGCGCTTCGACAACACGTTCGCCGCGGTGCCGGTGCGGATCGGGGCGGTGACGGTGGCACTGCGCGCGCGGGCGGGAGGGGCACTGGCGGCGGGCCACCCCGGCGGAGGGCCGGGCACAGGGGCGTCCGAGGCTGAGGCGAAGGGGTCCGGCGAAGGCGCGTCGCGGGCGGGCACAGGTCCTGCCGGGGCGCAGGGCGTGGCGGACCGGCCGGCCGCCGAGTCCGCCAGGGAGGCGCCCCGGACCGCCGCGCCCCGCTCCACCGGGGCCCCCGGCCCCACGCCGCCCGTGACGGCCCCGCAGGGCCCCGCCGGGGCTCCGAGCCCGGGCCCGGAGCCCGCGGCGCCTGACGCCGCCCCCAGCGGCCCCGGAGCGGCCGTGGACGGGGTCCCGGTGCCCGTGTCCTTCGGCGGGGCGACCGGCGTCGAGATCCCCGCCGGGACGCGCGCCGTGAGCGATCCGGTCGGCCTCGTCGTGCCCGCGGGCGCCGATCTGCTGGTCAGCTTCCATCTGCCGGGAACCGTGACCGCGCTCCCCACGCACCGGTACGCCTCGCAGCGGTCGTACCTCAGCGCGCCGGGCGATCACACGGCGGACCGCACGGGGGCGGCGTACGCCCCGGAGCTCACCGGGTGGCCGCTGCTCGCCGGGGTCGACGTCGCCGGGGGACCCGGGAGCGTCGTCCTGCTGGGGGACTCGATCACCGACGGCTACCTGTCGACGACGGACGCGAACCGGCGGTGGCCCGACGGGCTCGCCGCGCGCCTGCGCGGGCAGCGGGCGGTGCCCCGGTACGGCGTGCTGAACGCCGGGATCGCGGGGAACCGCGTCGCCGCCGACGGCTATGCCGGGGACGGCGTCTCGCCCGTCTCGTCGGGGGTGTCGGCGCTCGCGCGGCTGGAGCGGGACGTGTTCGCGCAGCCGTCGGTGCGGACGCTGGTCGTCTTCGAGGGGATCAACGACCTGCGCCGGGGCGGGACTTCGGACGACGTGACCGACGGGCTGCGGGAGATCGCCGAGCGGGCTCGTACGCGCGGGGTACGGGTACTGGGCGCGACGCTCCTGCCGTGCGCCGGGGACCTGAGATGTACCCCTGAGGTCCAGGAGCGGCGCGAGGAGGTCAACGCGTGGATCCGGGACGGCGGCGCCTTCGACGCCGTCCTCGACTTCGACGCCGCGCTGCGGGACCCCGCCGATCCGAACCGGCTGCTGCCCGTGTACGACAGCGGGGACCGGCTGCACCCTTCGGACGCGGGATACGCGGCGCTGGCTGCGGCGGTGGACCTGACGGAGCTGTGAGGGAGGCGTACGGACCGGGAGCGTCACCGGCGCGCCCTCGCGACGGCGCCTCCCTCTCAGGTACTCCCCGGTTACACCTCCAGGTCGACGACCACCGGCGCGTGGTCCGACGCGCCCTTGCCCTTGCGCTCCTCGCGGTCGACGTACGCGTCCTTGACGGCCTTCGCGAAGGGCTCGTTGCCGTAGACGAGGTCGATGCGCATGCCCCGGTTCTTGGGGAAGGCGAGCTGGCGGTAGTCCCAGTAGGTGTACGGGTGGTCGTACTTGAGGGGGCGGGGTACGACGTCCGTGAGGCCGGTCTCGCGCAGGGCCGCGAGGGCCGCGCGCTCGGCCGGGGTGACGTGGGTGAGGCCCTCGAAGACGGCCGTGTCGAAGACGTCGTCGTCGGTGGGGGCCACGTTGTAGTCGCCGAGGACGGCGAACGGGCGGCCCCCCTGCGCGTCGCCCGTGACGGCCGCCTTCAGCGCCTCGAACCACTGGAGCTTGTACGCGTAGTGCGCGTGGTCGACCTCGCGCCCGTTCGGCACGTACACCGACCACACGCGCACCGGACCGCAGGTCGCCGACACCGCGCGCGGCTCCTGCGCGCCCTCGTACTCCGGGCCGCCGGGCAGGCCCTTGACGACGTCCTCAAGGCCCACCCGGGAGAGCACCGCCACGCCGTTCCACCGGCCCGTCGCGTTCACCGCGGCCTCGTACCCGGCCTCGCGCAGGGCGTCGAACGGGAACTGCTCCTCGGCCAGCTTGGCCTCCTGGAGGCACAGCACGTCCGTGCCGCTGCTCTCCAGCCAGGCCAGGAGCCTCGGGAGGCGGGCGGTGATCGAGTTCACGTTCCAGGTCGCGATGCGCATGCCTCACAACCTACCGGGCCCCACCGACAGTCACAGCGAGGTGCTCTCCCCGGGCGCCAGCCGCCCGTGCTCGGCGCCGCCCAGCGCGCCGATCTGGTTGTCGTAGATGGGCCGGGCGAGGTCGGTCAGGAGGGCGTCGTGGATGTCGTACGCGCGCGCGGGCTTCACCTCGCGGACGTAGTCGATCACCTCGGAGATCTTGCTCCAGGGGGCCATCACGGGCAGCATCAGCGTCTCCACGGCGTGGTCCGGGACGGTGAGCGCGTCCCCGGGGTGGAAGACGCGGCCGTCGTCGATCAGGTAGCCGACGTTCGTGATGCGCGGGAGGTCCGGGTGGATCACGGCGTGCAGCTCGCCGTGGACCTGGACGTCGAACCCGGCGGCGGTGAACGTGTCGCCGTGCCCGACGGTGTGCACGCGCCCGGGGAAGGCCGCGGCGAGTTGCTCCGCGACCGCGCGCAGGGTCCAGATCTCCGCCTCGGGGTTCGCCTCCAGCGCGGCCCTCAGGTGCGCCTCGCTGAAGTGGTCCGGGTGCTCGTGGGTGACCAGGACCGCGTCCGCGCCGACGGCCGCGTCCGCCTCGCTGAACACGCCCGGGTCGAGGACGAGGGTGCGGCCGTCCTTCTCCAGGCGGACACAGGCGTGCGACTTCTTGGTGAGCTGGATGGACTTCGTCATGGGTCCATCCTGCATCGCCGGAAGGGGGACGGAGTCGCGGGCGGTAGTACCTGAGAGGGAGAGCTCTACTCCTGCGGTGTGGTCTCCTCGCGGATGACCTGCTGGGCCACCCGGAACGCGCTGTTGGCCGCGGGCACCCCGCAGTACACGGCGGCGTGCAGCAGGACTTCCTTGATCTCGTCCGGGGTGAGGCCGTTGCGCAGGGCCGCGCGCGTGTGGAAGGCGAGTTCGTCGAGGTGACCGCCCGCGACGAGGGCCGTCAGGGTGACACAGCTGCGCGCACGCCGGTCGAGTCCGGGACGGTCCCAGATCTCCCCCCAGGCGTACCGGGTGATGAACTCCTGGAAGTCGCCGGAGAAGTCGTCGGCCTGGGTCAGCGCGCGGTCCACGTGCGCGTCGCCGAGCACCTCGCGGCGGACCTTCAGACCTGAGTCGTACGGGTCGGGGCGCCCCATCACCTGGTCGGTCGCGACCGGCGGGGCCGGGGCGATCTCGGCGATCGGGGCGGGCTGCTGCGGAAGGACCACGGGTATCCCCGGTACCGCGGTCTGACCCGTGTCGTACCCGGGCTGCCAGGCCGTCGAGAAGTGCCGCACCAGCAGATCGGTGACGGCGGCCGGCTGCTCCACCGGTACGAGGTGCGAGGCGCCGGGTACGACGGCGAGGCGCGCGTCCGGGATGCCCGCGACCAGCGTGCGCGCCTCCGCGGGGCCGGTGACCTGGTCGTCGGAGCCGACGAGGACCAGCGTCGGGACGCCGACCATGCCCAGTTCGTGCCGCACGTCGAAGGCCGCGAGGGCCTCGCAGGAGGCGATGTAGCAGCCGGGGTCGGTGGTGCGGACCATCTGGACGGCCCAGTCGGTGATCGCGGGCTGCGCGGCGGCGAACCCGGCCGTGAACCAGCGGTCCGGGGAGGTGCGGGCGATCGGGTCGAGGCCGTTCGTGCGCACGATCACCCCGCGCTGGCGGAACTCGTCGGCCGTGCCGAACCGGGGCGAGGAGGCGATCAGCGCGAGCGAGGCGAGCCGTTCGGGGTGGCGCAGGGCGAGTTCGACGCCGACGGCGCCCGCGAGCGCGCAGCCCGCGAAGCCGAAGCGCTGCACCCCGAGCGCGTCCAGGGTGGCCAGCAGGCGCGCGGTCAGGTCGGCGACCGAACCGGCGGGGTAGGCGGGGGCGCCGCCGTGGCCGGGCAGGTCGAACCTGAACACCCGCCACTGCTTGGTGAGTTCGGGAATCTGCCGGTCCCACATGTGCCACGTCGTGCCGAGCGAGGGTCCCAGGATGAGGACGGGGGCGTCGTCCGGCCCGTCGAAGCGGTACTGGAGGGTCGGCGTCACCGGCCCGGCCGTCGGCGGGGCCGCGGGCACGGCACCGGCGGGCAGCGCGTTCCCGACGACGGCCGGCAGCACGGCCGCCGGCAGACCCGGGATCGCGGTCGCGGGGGTGGGGGTCTTCGTCTCACTCACCGCTCCACGCTAACCGCCCCGCGCCCCACCCGGCCCACGGCCCCCTCCAACTCCGCGCGCTCCCGCGCCGTATCACCGCATCACGCCCGGGGAACTGCTACAGGGTCTTCACTGGACGTACGGCGACACAGGGCGCGTACGGGTCGTAGTACGCGGGTCGTAGTACTCCAGAGGGACGGGGCTGCCCCTGAGGTACCCGTGACCGGGCCGCCGGGTTCGCCCCTCTCACTCCTCTCCCTGCGGGTTCGCCGTCGACAGCGCGTCCACCGGGTCGTACGCGGGTGCTCCCCGGGGCCACCAGTCCTCGTCGCCCGGCTCCGATTCGTACGCGTACCACAAGCCGTCCTGGCCGTACCGGAGTTGGACGTGGCCGACGGGGTGGGTGAGGTGGTTGCGCCAGGGGCGGAACGCGGGGCGGCCGGTAGCGAGGAGGAGGGGGCGGGCCCGGTCGAAGCGGCCTGCGGGCGGGTCCCAGGGGTCCTCCAGGACGGCGAGCCCATCGAGCCCGCCCTGGCGCCAGGCGGCGACCGCGCGGGCGAGGTCGCCGGGCGTGCGGCCGGTGGCGGCGGCGAGGGAGGAGTACAGGGCGCGGGTCGCGGCGGTGAGGCCGGAGCCGGGGCGGGCGGCGGCCAGGCGTACGGCGTCCTGCCACAGGGTGAGTTCGCCGACCGGGTCCTCGCCGGTCGCGAGCAGCGCGTGCGCGCGGGCGGCGGCGTCCGTGGCGAGCTGGTCCAGCGCGAAGGCGTCCGGGCCGTCGGGGACGGACGGGTACGCCGGGGGCTGCTCCGGGTGCGGCGGCACGGGCAAGGGGGCGGGCAGGGGCGGGAGTTGACCGCGCCGGGCGACCGCCTCGGCGGCGCGGACGCCGGGCAGGTCCTCGGTCTCGCCGTTGCGCGCGGCGCGGGCCGCGTGCGCGGCGCTACGGCGGGCCAGCGTGTCCAGGAGGTCGCGTTCGCCCCGGCCGCGCAGCAGGAGCAGGACGAACGGGTCGGCGTCCAGCAGGCGCGCGGTCTGGTAGCAAAGGGCCGCCGCGTGCTTGCACGGGTGCCCCCGGTCCGGGCAGCTGCACTGCGGCTCCAGCTCTCCCGCCACCGGCAGCAATGGCACCCCGCACTCCGCCGCCAGCGCCGGCGGGACCTCCTTGTCCAGCAGCGCGGCGAGCTGTCCCGGCCGCTCCACCGCCGCGCCCAGGAACCGCTCCCAGTCGTCCGCCTCCCACGTCCGCAGTCTGACCTGCACCCGGTACGGCCTCGGCCGGCTCCCCTGCACGTACGCCAGCACGGACCCGGGCGTCACCGTGATCGCGTCCACCCTGCCGCCCTCCGCGTACCCGCGCCCCCGCAGAAGCCTCGCCGCGTCCAACGCCCCGCCCTCCAGCGCGGCCACCCACGCCTCGCCCCACCAGGTGCGCGCGAAGGGGGCGTCCTGGACGGGGAGGGCGGGGAAGGTGCGCCGGAGATCACCGTCGCGGGAGGGGGAGGCCATGGTCCGGGGGATGTACGGGGTTTGCGCCGCGCGGGGCGCGGAGGGGGCCGGGGCGGAGGAACGGAACGGGGTCGCGGGCTGAGCCGGGGAGGCATGCGGTAGGGCCGAGGGGCCGTCTGCGGGCGCGGGGCGAGACCGGGGAGAGGCGTGCGGTGCCTCCCACGACGCGCCGGAGTCCCCGGGCTCGGTCCGGGGAGAGACAGGCGGCACGGTCCAAGGTCCACCGGAGCGCGCGGACTGCGCCTGGAAGGGGGCGTGCGAGGCAGCGTCAGGCTCATCGGCAGGCGCGGACCGGGCCCCGAGAGAGACGTGCGGTTCGAGGTCGGGCTCGCCCGAGGGTGCGGGCTGGGGCCAGGAGGGGGCGTGCGAGGCAGCGTCAGGCTCATCGGCAGGCGCGGACCGGGCCCCGAGAGAGGCGTGCGGTTCGGGGTCGGGCTCGCCCGAGGGTGCGGGCCGGGGCCAGGAAGAAGCCTGCGGCGCGGTTCGGAAATCGTCGGCGCGCACGGACTCAGCCCGGGGAGAAGCACCCGGCACGGTCGGGGCGGCGTCGGCGAACGCGGGTGCTTCTCCGGGAGAGGGCTTGTCCGGGAGGGCGGAGGACTGTGGCGCGGTTGAGGATCGGGGCCGGTCGAAGGCCGGGGCTCCTGAGGTGGCCGATGCCGGGTCCGAAGCCGAGTCGTGAGCGCCGGCCGAGCCCGAAGCCTGTGCCGAATCGTGAGCCCAAGCCGCGTCGGAAGCCGGAACCGGGCGGAGAGCCGCACCGGAAGCCGGAGGCGCGTCAGGAGTCGGTACCGGGCGGGGAGCCGAGCCGGAAGCCGGAGCCAGGCCGGGGGGTGACGCCGGGTCGGAAGCCGGAACCAGGCCGGGAGTCGGCGCCGGGCGGGCCGGGGCGGCGGCTGTTGTCGGCTCCGGGGAGGCCGACCGGTCCGGCTCCGCCGGCGTACCCGCGCGCGGCTCCGTTGCCGGGACCTGCCCCCGGTCACCGTACGGCGCGTCCGCCCCGGCACCCGGCAGCGCTACCGCGTCCGCGAGAGACACCCCCTCCGAAGATGTGTCCTCCTTCCCGCCCGCCCGCGCCTCCAGGTCACCGGTATCCCGCGCGCCCCCGCTCTCGGTCTCCTGATCTTCGTCCACCGCCGGCATCCGGAAAGCCCCGTCCAGCCAGCTCTTCAGATCCCGCGCCCGCTCGCCTGTGACGGAATCCCCTGGCACTGCCCCGCCCCGTACCGCCCCACCGCGCACCGCCGCACCGCGCCCCGCGCCACCCCGCACCGGCTTCCGCCGCTCCTGAGCCGCCGCCTCGCTCTCCTCCCGCATACGCGCGCGAGCAGCCCGCAGCGCCTCTCGCGCGGCAGCGGCGGGCTTCGGGACGGCAACGGGGTCCACGGCCTCGGCGGAGCCGGCGTCAGGAGTCGCCGAAGCCCCGCGCGCACCGGACAGCGCCCCTTCCCCGGGATCACCCTCACCGGCCGCGCGCCGCCCGTCCCCGGCCCCGGAAGCAGCCGGGGAACCACTCACACCGGCAGAGGCCCGCGCACCACCGGAAGCCGCCTCGCGCGCCGCGATCCGCGCACCACCGGAGACCACCCCACGGGCTGCGGACTGCGTGCCACCGGAGACCACCCCACGGGCCGCGATCCGCGCACCACCGGCAACCACCTCACCGACAGAGGCTCCCGCGCCCCCAGATGCCACCTCACCGGCACTGCCCTCCCCCGCCGCCTCCCGCCCGGCAGCCGCCTTCCGGGCCGCCAACGCCTCGCGCAGCGCCGCGCGGGCCGCGTCCCCTGGCCGCGCCGCCCTCTCGCCTCCCGGCGACACCGGACGCCCCGAACCAGCCTCCCGTGCCGCGCCCTCGCCATCCGCCCGCGCGGGAGCCCCTTCTTCTCCGCCCACTCGCGCGGAGCACGTCTCCTCCGCACCCGCGCGCAGGGAACTCGCCTCTCCCTCGCCCGCCCGCGCGGAACCTGCGCCTTCCCCGTCCGCCCCCACGGAACTCACCTCCTCGCCACCCACCCGCGCGAACCCTGCGCCTTCCTCACCCGCCCGCACCGAGCTCGCCTCCGCCTCGCCCGCCCGCTCGGAACCCTCCTCCCCGCCCACCCGATCCGCCCCCTCCACAACGTCCGCCCACGCCTTGACAACCGCCCCCACGCTCAGCACCTCCGCACTCCCGTCCACGCCCTCGCCGTCCCCCCGAACCCTCCGCGCCTCCCGCAGCGCCCGCCGGGCCGCCTCCGCGGGGCTCATCGACTCCCCCATCACCCCTCCCTCCGCAACGACACCAGGTCGGACAGCTCCCGGTCGGTGAGTTCTGTCAGGGCCGCCTCCCCGCCCCCGAGGATCGAGTCCGCGAGGGCGCGCTTGCTCTCCAGCATCTCGGCGATCCGGTCCTCGACGGTCCCTTCGGTGATGAGCCGGTGGACCTGGACGGGCTGGGTCTGCCCGATGCGGTACGCGCGGTCGGTGGCCTGCTCCTCGACGGCGGGGTTCCACCACCGGTCGACGTGGATGACGTGCCCCGCGCGCGTGAGGTTGAGCCCGGTCCCGGCGGCCTTCAGCGACAGGACGAGCACGGGCGTGGCCCCGTCCTGGAACCGGTCGACCATGCGCTCGCGCTCGGGTACGGGCGTACCGCCGTGGAGGAGTTCGACGGGGACCGCGCGGGAGGCGAGGTGGGCGGTGACGAGGCGGGCCATCCCGACGTACTGCGTGAAGACGAGGGCTGAGCCGTCCTCGGAGAGGACCGTGTCCAGCAGTTCGTCGAGGAGGGCGAGTTTGCCGGAGCGGCCGGGCGGGCCGGGGTCCTGCTTGAGGTAGAGCGCGGGGTGGTCGCAGATCTGCTTGAGCGCGCCGAGGAGCTTGAGGACGAGCCCCCGGCGGGCCATGCCGTCGGACATCTCGATGGCGAGCATCGACTCGCGCACGACGGCCTCGTACAGCGCGGCCTGTTCGCGGGTGAGCGGGACGGGGTGGTCGGTCTCGGTCTTGGGCGGGAGTTCGGGCACGATCCCGGGGTCGGACTTGCGGCGGCGCAGCAGGAAGGGCCGCACGAGGCGCGCGAGGCGTTCGACGGCTTCCGCGTCCTCGCCGTTCTCCACCGCGCGCGCGTGCCGGGAGCGGAACGCCTTGAGGGGGCCGAGGAGTCCGGGGGTGGTCCAGTCGAGGAGTGCCCACAGTTCGGAGAGGTTGTTCTCGACGGGGGTGCCGGTGAGCGCCACGCGCGCGGGCGCGGG
Organism: Streptomyces niveiscabiei; assembly: GCF_033794345.1. Taxonomy (NCBI): domain Bacteria; kingdom Bacillati; phylum Actinomycetota; class Actinomycetes; order Kitasatosporales; family Streptomycetaceae; genus Streptomyces; species Streptomyces niveiscabiei. The sequence continues at coordinate 103,816 of NZ_JARAYJ010000003.1, read as the reverse complement.
GATCGTCCGGAGGGCTTTGGCGGTCGCGGAGTGGGGGTTCTTCACGTGCTGCGCCTCGTCGGCGACGACCATGCCCCAGGGCTGGTCGGCGAGGGCGGTGGCGGCGGAGCGCAGGGTGCCGTAGGTGGTGAGGACGAAGCCGCCGGTGAGGCCGTCGAGGGTGCGGTCGGGGCCGTGGAAGCGGCGGACGGGGGTGCCGGGGGCGAACTTGCCGATCTCGCGCTGCCAGTTGCCGAGGAGGGAGGCGGGGCAGACCACGAGGGTGGGTTCGGGGCGGGCGCGTTCGAGGTGCAGGGCGATGAGGGTGACGGTCTTGCCGAGTCCCATGTCGTCCGCGAGGCAGCCGCCGAGGCCGAGGGAGGTCATCAGGTCCAGCCAGGCGAGGCCCTTCAGCTGGTAGTCGCGCAGGGTGGCTTTCAGCCCGGCCGGCGGCTCGGCGGGCTGTACGCCCGCGGTGAGGCGGTCGCGGAGGGCGGCCAGCGCGCCCACGGGTACGGCCTCGACGGTTTCGCCGTCGATCTCCGCGCTGCCGGTCAGCGCGACGGACAGCGCGTCGACGGGGTCGAGGAGGCCGAGTTCGCGTTTGCGGGCCTTGCGGACCAGTTCCGGGTCGACGACGACCCACTGGTCTCGCAGTCGGACGACGGGGCGGTGGGCCTCGGCCAGGGCGTCCATCTCGGCCTCGGTGAGCGGGTCGTCGGCGAGCGCCAACTGCCAGTGGAACTTGAGGAGTTCCTCGCCCTCGAAGAATCCGGTGCCGTCCGTCGCCGAGCCCGGGGCCGAGCGGACGACGGCGGTGGCGGTGAGGTCCTGGGCGAGGTCGCGGGGCCAGTGGACGGCGACGCCCGCCTGTGCGAGCCGGGCGCCCGCGCGGCCGAGGAGGTCGGTCAGCTCCTCCTCGGAGAGGGCCAGCGCGTCCGGCGCGTCCCGCTCGGTGAGGCGGGCCAGCGGGGGCCACACGCGCGCGGCGCGCCGTACGGCGAGGGCGGCGTCCACGCGCGCGCGGGGGCCGAACGCGGCTTCGGCGGCGCCCGTCCACAGAGCGGAGGCGTCGGTCACGAGGGTCGGGTCGGCGAGGCTGTGGACCTGGACGATCGCGGCTCCCGCGCGGGCGGCGTCCTCGCTGTCGTCGAACACGGCGGACGCGGAGAGGTCGAGGCGCAGCGAGATCCGTACGCCCGCGTCGCGCCCGGCGGCGACCTCGGCGGCCCAGTCGCGGGCGCCGGGCAGGCGCTGGGGGCGCTGGTCCGCGAAGGGGCGGCCGACGGTGTGGGGGGCGGCGGGGGTGCGCGGGAGGGTGTCGGCGACGGCGTCCAGGAAGGCCCGCACCAGTGGCTCGGGGTCGGGCAGGCGCAGGGGTCCGGGGCCGGGGAGCGGTACCGCGTGGCCCTCGTACGGCAGGGCGGCGGCAATCGCGCGCAGGTGCGCAAGGTCCTCGGGGTCGAGGGGGCCCGCGCGCCAGGCGTCGTCCCCGGCGGGGGTCAGGCCCGGCAGGAGGCGCCCGCGCGCGACGAGCCGCAGCGCGTGCAGTGCGGCGGCGCCCCAGCAGGCGGTGGCGGGGTGGGCGGCGGGGTCGCGGCGGGCCCGCACCAGGACGGGCAGGGCGCGCTCCACGGCCAGCGACAGCGCCGGGGCCTGCCGGCGGCGGGCCCCGGCCGCGCCGTGCGGCCGTACGACCGTCAGGTCCGTGATGTCACCGGCGGGCAGCGGGCCGTCCTCGGGGTCCCAGAACGCGACGCGGCCCGCGCGGGGCAGCGGGGCGGGCAGGAAGACGGCCGCCAGCCGCGAGGGCACCTCCACAGCCTGCTCGTCCATGCGCTTCGTCCACCTCCGCCCGTGTCTCGGATCCGGTCGTCTCCGACTCTACGGGCGGGGTCTGACAATCGGTCCCGGAGACCGGCCGGGGCCGCCTCCCACGGGGCCTCAGGGGCTGGTGCGGGAGACGACGTACACGAACGGGTTGTCGGCGTTCCAGGTGTTCACGACGACGTCCAGGGTCGGTTTCGGGTTCTTCTCGGCCTTCACCAGGCCGAAGTGGTCGCCGGGGCGGGCGCCCGGGCCGGTGAAGTCCCAGCCGGTGATGCCCTGGTCGCGCGCGTTGACGGCGATCTCGCCCTTGACCAGGTCGGCGCGGGTGAGCCCGAGGTCGGCGAGGAACTCGTCCAGCCCGGCGTTCGTCGTCTGGAACTGCACGTACAGGCGGCTGGTGCGCCAGTTGTTGGTCTCGTAGTACGCGACGTTGACCGAGGGGTGCGGGACCGGTACGTCGTACAGGCGGCGCTGCACCTTCGACGGCCAGCCCTTGGTGAGGCCGGTCGCCGAGTACTTGGCCTCCTTGTCCTTGCCGCTGTCCCGGCTCTGCGCGGCGGAGATCACCAGATAGCCCGCCGGTACACCGATCAGCAGCACGATGATCAGCAGGGTGAGCGCCCTGCGCCGGATCACGTGCCCGCGGTCCTCCGGGGGGCGCGACGGCTCGTCCGGGGGCGCCGCCTGCCGGGGCAGCGCCGCGGTCACGCCGAGTCCTGCGTACGGCGCGTCTCGGCGAACCGCTCGTAGCGCTCGTACCGCTCCACGCGGCGCCGCTTCGCGCGGCGGAACCGGCGGGCCACCAGGCGGGCCAGGTCGGCGGCGCCCACCATGCCGGCCTCGGGGCCGAGCTGCGCGCGCACGATGCGCGCCTCGGGGCGGTAGCCGCGGCCGGTGAGCTGGCGCTTGAACGCGTCCCGCGCGGGCGCGATGAGCAGGTCGTCGGCGGCCGACACGCCGCCGCCGATCACGAAGCAGGACGGGTCGAGGGCGGCGGCCAGGTTGGCGATGCCGACGCCGAGCCACTGGCCGATGTCCTGGAGCAGTTCGACGCACATCGCGTCGCCCTCGCGCGCCAGCTCCGTGATCGTCGGGCCGGTGATGTCGTCGATCTGGCCCTTGACGTGCTCGATGAGCCCGTACGCGACCGGCGAGTCCGCCGCCGCCAGTTCCTTCGCCTCGCGCACGAGCGCGTTGCCCGAGCTGTACTGCTCCCAGCAGCCGCGGTTGCCGCACGGGCAGCGGTGGCCGCCGGGGACGACCTGCATGTGCCCGAACTCGCCCGCCACGCCGTACTTGCCGCGCTTGACCTGGCCGTCCTCCAGGATCGCGCCGCCGATGCCGGTGCCCAGCGTGATCATCACCAGGTGGTCCTCGCCGCGGCCCGCGCCGAACCGCCACTCCGCCCACGCCGCCGTGTTGGCGTCGTTGTCCACCAGGACCGGCACCGACAGGCGGCCCGAGAGGCGGTCGCGCAGGGGCTCGTTGCGCCACGACAGGTGCGGGGCGAACAGGACGCGGTTGCGGTCCGCGTCCACCCAGCCGGCCGCGCCGATGCCGACCGCGTGCACGTCGTGGCGGTCCGAGAGGTCCAGGACCAGCTCGACGATCGTGTCCTCGACGACCTTCGGGCTCTTCGACTTGTCCGGGGTCTCCGTGCGGAGCTTCTCCAGGATGTTGCCGTCGGCGTCGACCACGCCCGCCATGACCTTGGTGCCGCCGATGTCGATGCCGACCGTCGGGACGCGGGGCGCCGTCAGGTGTGAGCGGCGTTCGCGGGTGCCGACGGTGCGCAGGACCGGGGCTCGGCGGGAGCCGATGGGGGCGGTGAAGGTGCCGTAGGTGCTCATCGGGCTTGATTCTGCCGCACGGTTGCGTTGGGCGCCGAGCGGGGCAGGGGGTGGGTTGTTCTGTGCATTGCCGTCTGCGGGTGCTTCGTGGTTACTCGCGCCCACGCGGCGGAGCCGCACATCGATACAGCCCCGCGCCCCTACTTTCGTTGCAGCTCGTGGCGTAGAGCGTCCAGGTCGCTTCCACCTGCCATTTGGCTGGTCAGCTCGTCCAGCGTGACCTCGTCCCGTGCGTAGTTGCCTGCCATCACTCCCCGTTTCAGCAGGACGAATCTGTCCCCCACCATGTACGCGTGATGCGGGTTGTGGGTGATGAAGACCACTCCCAGACCCTCGTCCCTCGCCGCCGCCACGTATTTCAACACCACACCCGACTGCTTCACGCCCAGCGCCGCCGTTGGTTCGTCCAGGACCAGGACCTTTGCTCCGAAGTACACCGCCCTCGCGATGGCCACACACTGGCGTTCGCCGCCCGACAGTGTGCCGATGGGTTGATCAACGTCGCGGAGATCAATGCCCATGCGGAGCAGTTCCGCGTGGGTCGTGCGGCGCATGAAGTCCGTGTCGAGGCGTTTGAAGGGACCCTTGCCGACGCGGGGTTCGGAGCCGAGGAAGAAGTTGCGCCACACAGGCATGAGGCCGACGACGGCGAGGTCCTGGTAGACGGTGGCGATGCCGCGGTCGAGGGCGTCGCGCGGGGAGGTCAGGCGGGTTGATTCGCCGTCAATGTTGAGCGTTCCGCCGTCATGTTGATGCAGTCCGGCAATGATCTTGATCAATGTTGACTTGCCGGCGCCGTTGTCGCCGAGGACGCAGGTGATCTCGCCGGCGTTGACGGCGAGCGAGACGCCCTCCAGTGCGCGGATGTTGCCGTAGTGCTTGCTGACGTCGGTCAGTTCGACGAGGGTCACTTGGTCGCCTCCGCGCGCTTGCGGACCCACGTGTTGAGGAGGGTCGCGAGGAGCAGCATCGCTCCGAGGAAGAACTTGAACCAGTCGGGGTTCCACTCGGCGAAGACGATGCCCTTGCTGGTCATGCCGAAGATGAGCGCGCCGACCGCCGAGCCGACGGCGCTGCCGTAGCCGCCGGTGATGAGGCAGCCGCCGATGACGGCCGCGATGATGTAGATCAACTCGTTGCCGACGCCCTCGCCGGACTGGACGACGTCGTAGCTGAACAGCAGATGTTGACCGGAGATCCATGCTCCGAGGGCGACGCCCATGTAGAGGCCGATCTTCGTGCGGACGACCGGCACGCCGACCGCGCGGGCCGCGTCCTCGTTGCCGCCGACGGCGAAGATCCAGTTGCCCGCGCGGGTGCGCAGCAGGATCCAGGAGGCGAGGGCGACGAGGCCGAGCCACCACAGGATGGTGACCTTGAAGTCGACGCCGCCGAGGGTGAACGTGGAGGCGAAGAGGTCGCGGGCGGAGGGGAAGCCCTCCATGTCGGCGATGCTCTTGGTGGACACCGTGTCGTCGATCAACTTGGTCAAGCCGAGATTCAACCCGGTCAACATGAGGAACGTGCCGAGCGTGACGATGAAGCTGGGCAGCCCGGTGCGGGTGAGCACGAACCCGTTGAACGCGCCGATCGCGAGCGTGACCAGCAGGGACACGCCGACGCCGACCCAGACGTTGGCCGTCATCTGGTAGCTGAACATGGACGAGATCAATGCCGACGACGTCACCATGACGCCCGCCGACAGGTCGAACTCGCCGCCGATCATCAGCAGGGCGACGGGGACGGCCATGATGCCGATCGTCGAGGACGCGTACAGGACGGTGGACAGGCTCGCGGCGCGCAGGAAGCTGTCGGCGGTGACCGCGAAGAACAGGAAGACGGCGACCGCGCCGACCACGGACCCCAGTTCGGGCCGGCCGAGGAGGCGGCGCAGCGGTGAGGTCTCCAGGAGGCGTTCGTCGGTCGTGGCGGTCATCGGGTGCCCCGCTCGGTGTACTGGGCGAGCCGGGCCGCCTGGTCCTTGGTGATGATCTGGGGGCCGGTCAGGACGGGCTTGCCGCCGCCGAGGGCGTCGTCGTTGTATCGATACAGCCAGAGCAGGTCGACGGCCTCGTAACCCTGGAGGTACGGCTGCTGGTCGACCGCGAAGCCGAGGGAGCCGTCGGAGAGGCCCGCGGCGACCTTGGCGTTGAGGTCGAAGGTGTCGATCTCGGCCTTGCTGCCGGCGCCCTGCTTGGCCTTGACGGCGGTGTCGGCGTACGGCGCGCCGAGGGTGACGACGGCGTCGACGGACGGGTCGGCCTGGAGCTTGGCCTCGATGGCGGACTGCACGTCGGGCATGTTGGTGCCGGTGACGTACAGGTTCTGGACGCTGCCGGTGAACGTCTTGGCGACGCCCGCGCAGCGCTGTTCGTGGCCGACGTTGCCCTGTTCGTGCAGGACGCAGACCGCCTTCTTCTTCCCGCGCTTGTCGAGCTCCTCGCCGACGGCCTCGCCGGCGACGGTCTCGTCCTGGCCGATGTGCGTGAGCGCCCCGAACGCCTTGGACTCGGCGGAGCCGGAGTTGACGGTGATGACGGGGATGCCGGCCTTCACCGCGCGCGCGACGGAGGCTTTCAGGGCGTCCGGCTTCGCGAGGGTGACGATGATGCCGTCGACCTTCTTGTCGACGGCCGCGTCGACGAGCTGGGCCTGCTGCTGGGCCTCGTCGTCGTGGGAGTACAGGAAGTTGATGTTGTCCTTGACGGCGGCCTGCTTGGCGCCGTTCTGGACGATGTCCCAGAAGGTGTCCCCGTCGCCGGAGTGGGTGATCATCGCGAAGGTCCAGCGGGGTGTGTCCACCGCCGCCCTGCCCTGGGCCGACGCGGCCTTGCGGGCGTCCTCGGCGCGCTTGCCCCCGGTGCTGCTGCATCCCGCGAGGGACACGCACAGCGCCCCCGCCACCGCGATCCCTGCCCAGGTCCGAAACCGTGCCACGAGGCCGTGCCCTTCTCGCCGTCTTGCCGTGCTCTGTCGTACGCCCGCGCCCGGTGACCGCTCACCGGACGCAAACGCCCCAGTATCGAACACAGGGATCGACAGAGGCGCGGCCGGGGACCGCGACTCGGTCGCATTGTCCGGACATCAGGACGGATGCCCTTTCCGACACGCGCGCGGGCGCCACGAAATCAGCAGCCGCCACGCGCGCACGCGGGAGCACGGAAAGGGGGCACGAAAAGGCCCGCGCAGGTCGTCCCGCGCGGGCCCCGACGGCATACGGCGCCCTCAGGGCCGTACGAGGAGCTGGAACTCGAAGGAGTAGCGGCTGGGCCGGTAGATGTGGTCGCCGAACTCGACCGCGCGGCCGGTGTCGTCGAACGTGGTGCGCTGCATGGTGAGCAGGGGCGCGCCCTCGGGCTCGGCGAGGCGGTCGGCCTCGGAGGCGGTCGCCGCGCGCGCGCCGATGGACTGGCGGGCGCTGTGGAGGGTGATCCCGGCGGCGCGCATGAGGCGGTAGAGGCCGGTGGCCTCCAGCTGGCCGGTGTCGAGGTCGAGGAGCCCGGCGGGCAGGTGGTTGCACAGGTACGCCATCGGCTCGCCGTGCGCGAGGCGCAGGCGTTCGACGCGCTGGACCTCGCTGCCCTCGGCGACCCCGAGCGCGGCGGCGATCTCGGCGGTGGCGGGGACGGCCGTGTTGACCAGGACGGTCGTCGCGGGGCGCTGGCCGGCCGCCTCCAGGTCGTCGTAGAGGCTGCTCAGTTCGAGGGGCCGCTTGACCTGGCTGTGCACGACCTGGGTGCCGACGCCCCGGCGGCGTACGAGGAGCCCTTTGTCGACGAGGGACTGGATGGCCTGGCGGACGGTCGGGCGGGACAGGCCGAGGCGCCCGGCGAGTTCGATCTCGTTGCCGAGGAGGCTGCCGGGGGTGAGCGAGCCGTGCTCGATGGCCGCCTCCAGCTGCTGCGACAGCTGGAAGTACAACGGCACCGGAGAGCTTCTGTCCACGCGGAGTTCGAGCTGCACGGTCGGGTCCACTTCTGGTTTCGGCACGGCCCGAGCGTAGCCGTGGGGTCCGTCGACGGGAAGTTGCGCAGTCAGATTGTCCGGACATGCGGATTGACAGGGTGCGGCCCACGACCTCACTTTGTCCTCATGCGTATCGGGGTCATCGGGACGGGCCGCATCGGCACGATTCATGCGAACACACTGCGGCGGCACCGCGAGGTCGGTTCGCTGATCCTGACGGACGCGGACCCCGCGCGGGCGCAGGAGGTGGCGCTCAGGCTCGGCGAGACGGCGGCGCCCGGAGTGGACGAGATCTTCCGCTGGGGCGTGGACGCGGTGGTGATCACGACGGCCACCGCCGCGCACGCGGAGCTGATCGGACGGGCGGCGCGCTCGGGCCTGCCGGTGTTCTGCGAGAAGCCGATCGCCCTGGACCTGCCGGGGACGCTGGCGGCGATCGCCGAGGTCGAGGCGGCCGGGACGGTCCTCCAGATGGGCTTCCAGCGGCGGTTCGACAACGGGTACGCGGGCGCGCGCGAGGCCGTCCACGCGGGGCGTCTGGGGCGGCTGCACACCGTGCGCGCGGTGACCTCCGACCAGTCCCCGCCGCCCGCCGAGTGGCTGCCGGTGTCCGGCGGGATCTACCGGGACGCCCTGGTCCACGACTTCGACGCGCTGCGCTGGGTGACCGGCCGCGAGGTGACCGAGGTGTACGCGATGGGGTCGGACGCGGGTCCGCCGATGTTCCGCGCGGCGCGCGACGCCGATACGGCGGCGGCCGTCCTGACCCTGGAGGGCGGCACGCTGGCGACGGCCACGGCGACGCGGATGAACGGCGCCGGGTACGACGTGCGCATGGAGCTGGCCGGGGAGCTGGACCAGATCGTCGTGGGCCTGGACGACCGGACGCCCATCGCCTCCACCGAGCCGACCGGCCCGCCCGCCGCCGACAAGCCCTGGAGCGGTTTCCTGGAGCGTTTCGCGCCGTCCTACGAGGCCGAGCTGAACGCGTTCGTCGAAGTGGTCCGGGGCGAGCGCGCGAACCCCTGTGACGGCCGTGAGGCGCTCCAGGCGCAGCGGATCGCGGAGGCGTGCGACGTGTCCCTGCGGGAGCACAGACCGGTGTATCTGGGGGAGCTGCCGGGGGCGCACACGTAGCCGGGGCCGTATTGGCGCGCATAAATGCGAACCGGCCTCAGCTCTACGGGGCGACCGACCGGTTTTCCCACCGCCTCCGGCAGAGCCACGCCGGCCCGCCGCAGGGCTCCGGCCGCCCCCGCGCGGCGCCCGGCTCACCCCGTCGGCCACCGCACCGGCAGGCTGCGCACCCCGCGGATCAGCATCCCCGGCAGCCACTCCCCGGCCGGCCCGTCGAGGGCGAGTCCGGGCGCGCGCTCCAGGAGCGAGGCGATGGCGGTACGCGCCTCCAGGCGGGCCAGCGGGGCGCCGAGGCAGTAGTGGATGCCGTGCCCGAACGCGAGGTGGCCCCGGGTGTCGCGGCGCGGGTCGAAGCGGTCGGGGTCGGGGTAGCGCGCGGGGTCGCGGTTGGGCGCGGCGAGGCCGATGACCACGGAGGCGCCCTTGGCTATCGGGGTCCCGCCGATCTCCAGGGGCCGCGCGGCGTACCGGAACGTCGCGTTGGCCACCGGTCCCTCCCAGCGCAGGGTCTCCTCGATGACGCCGTCCAGGAGGCCGGGGTCCGCGCGCAGGGCGTCGAGGAGGCCCGGGCGGGTCAGGAGCGCGTGCACGGTGTTGGTGATCAGGTTGACGGTCGTCTCGTGGCCGGCGATGAGCAGCAGGAAGGCCATGCCGCGCAGTTCGGCCATGGAGAGGCGGTCGCCGTCCTCGGCGGTGGTGCGGATCAGGTCGCTCAGCAGGTCGTCGGTGGGCGCGGTGCAGCGCTTGTCCTCGATCAGCTCGGTCAGGTAGCCGGAGAGGCGCACGAACGCCTCGGGGCCGGTGCCGGGCCCGCTGGGCGCGACGACCTCGGTGGACATCGCGCGGAAGGCGGCGCGGTCCAGTTCGGGTACGCCGAGGAGTTCGCAGATGACGGTGATGGGCAGCGGGAAGGAGAAGGCGTCGACGAGGTCGGCGCGCCCGCGCGGGATCATCGCGTCGAGGAGTCCGTCGGTGATCTCCTGGACCCTGGGGGCGAGGCTCTGCACGCGGCGCGCGGTGAACGCGCGCGTGACGAGGGAGCGCAGGCGGGTGTGCTCGGGCGGGTCGGTGCCGAGCAGGTGACGGCCGATCACCTGCTCGTCGGGGTCGCCGCCGGCCAGCCCGCGCTGGTCCTTGGCGAGCCTGCCGTCGGCGAGCGCGGCCCGCGCCTCCTCGTACCCGACGACGAGCCAGGTCTCCCAGGCGCCGTCGGCTCCGCCGAGCAGCACCCGGTGCACCGGGCCGCGTTCGCGCAGGCGCGCGTACACGGGGTGCGGATCGCGCCGGAAATCGTCCCCCAGGTCCGTCAGGTCGACGACCCCCCGCTCGCCGGACCCCCACAGATCGACCACGTCACCCATGCCTTCCCCTCCCGTCACCCCGCCCCCCGTCACCCCTGCAACGGACGGCGGCGGCGTGAAGTGCCCGCCGGGCTACGCCTCTTCGTCGAGCAGCCCCGCGTCGTAGGCGAGCAGCGCGATCTGGACGCGGTTGTTGAGGCTGAGCCGGGCGAGGATCCTGGAGACGTGGGACTTGACGGTCGCGACGCTCATGAACAGTTCGGCGGCGATCTCGGCGTTGCTCATGCCGCGGCCGACGCGGACGACGACCTCCCGTTCGCGGTCGCCGAGTTCGGCCATGCGCGCGCGGGCGCGCGCGTGGCGGGTGTCGGCGGCGGTGCCGGCCGCGTGGGCCATCAACTGGCGGGTGACGACGGGGGACAGGACGGGGTCGCCGGCCGCGACCCTGCGGACGGCGTCGAGGATCTCGGCGGGCGGCGTGTCCTTGAGGACGAATCCGGCGGCGCCCGCGCGCAGGGCGCGCAGGACCTGTTCGTCGGTGTGGAAGGTGGTGAGGACGACGACCTGGGGCGCGTCCGCGCGGGCGCGCAGGTGTTCGGTGGCGGTGAGGCCGTCCACGGCGGGCATCCGGATGTCCATCAGGACGACGTCGGGCCGCGTCCGTTCGACGAGCGCCTCGACCTCGGCGCCGTCGGCCGCCTCCCCGACGATCCGTACGTCGTCGGCACCGCCCAGCATCAGGGACAGCCCCACCCGCACCAGCGGATCGTCGTCCACGAGGAGCAGTCTGATCGTCGTAGTCATGGGCTTACGAAACCACGTCCCGGTGCTCCCCCCGTACCGCGTCCCGGCCTCCCTCCCCCGGCCCCTCCCGGGCGCCTCACCGGGCCCCCTCCGTGCGCCACGGCAGCCAGGCGCGGACCTCGAACCCGCCGTCGGCCGAGGGCCCGTGGGTGAGGGTGCCGCCGGCCAGGGCGGCGCGTTCGGTGAGGCCGATGAGGCCCTGTCCGGAGCCGGGGACGTGGGGGACGTCGCCCTCGGGCGCGGGGTTGACGACGAGGACGGTGAGGCCGTCGCCGGGGGCGCCGGTGACGGTCACGGACACCTCGGTGCCGGGGGCGTGCTTGCGGGCGTTGGTGAGGGCCTCCTGGGCGATGCGGTAGGCGGTGCGGCCGGTGGAGGCGGGAACGGAGGCGGGGTCGGTGAGGCGCTGGTCGAGGGTGACCTTCATGCCGGCCTCGCGGGACTCGGCGGCGAGGGCGTCGAGGCCGCCGAGGGTGGGCTGCGGGCGGCCCTTGTCGTCGGGGTCGCCCGCGCGCAGGACGCCGATGATCTCGCGCAGGTCCTGGAGGGCCTCGTGGGCGCTCTCCCGGATCACCCCGGCCGCGCGGGCGATCTCCTCCTGCGGTGCGTCGGGGCGGAACTCCAGCGCGCCCGCGTGGACGCTCAGGAGGGTCAGCCGGTGCGCGAGGACGTCGTGCATCTCGCGCGCGATGGCCTCGCGCGCGAGGCGCTGCGCCTGTTCCGCGCGCAACTGGGCCTCGGTCTCGGCGCGGTGCGCGCGGTCGCGCAGGCTGAGCATGAGCTGGCGCTTGGAGCGGACGAACAGGCCCCAGCCGAGGACGCACGCGCTCATCACGAAGGTGAGGGCGAGGGAAGCCAGGTAGTGGGTGTTCGGGGCGGGCCGCAGCCAGTAGAACACCGGCATCACCGCGAGGGAGGCCGCGCAGACCCAGGCGGCCTGTTTGAGCGGCCGGTGGACGATCAGGGTGAACATGACGATCAGCCCGGCGCCGCCCGCGCTCACGGAGATCAGGCCGACGGGGATCATCACGACGGCCACCCCCAGCGGCCAGCGCCGGCGCAGCCACACGGCGGCGCACGAGAGCGCTCCCACGACCTGGTCGAGGACGGCGACGGACTGCGGGATGTGTTCCTTGGAGAGGTCGTCGGCCGCGAGGAGACCCACGAGGACGGCCAGGAAGAACGCGGTGAAGTCGACGAGCCAGTCACGCGCGGTGCGCCGGGGCCGGACGCGCACCCGCGCGGGGTCGGTGTCCATCTCCAGTTCCGCGACGACGGCGGACGGCAGCAGCCACCGCGGCCCTGCGAACGCCCGTGTCCCCCGGTCTTGCTTCACGGTCTTCACAGCCGACAAATCTATGCCGACCTCATGGCCCCTGACCGCCTCGTGCGGCTGATCGGCTACCTAAGTCGCGGCGGAACCGACTTTCGGCGACCGCCCCCGGCCCGGCCGGCTCCTTCCGTAGGGCCGGCGTCGCCCTGCGGCCGATGCGCGAGGGCAGTTCGCGCGGCGAGACTCGCAGGCATGAAGCAGTTGCTGGAGTTTCTCGGTCTGATCGCCCTGGTGCAGGGCGGGATGGGGCTGGTGCACGAGTTCACCGACTGGAACATCGGGATGGTGCAGAGGATCGGTTTCCTGGACGGGGCGGAGATCTACGCGAGCATGGCGCTCGTGGTGCTCGGGTGCGCGCTGTTCGCCGTCGCGGAACGCCGGAAGCCCGACTGATGCGGCCGGGCTTCCGGGTGGGTGCGCCTGTCCTCAGGGCTGAGCGTGGGGGTGGCTCAGCAGGAGAAGTCGATCAGGTCGAAGGTCGCGTAGTGGTCGGAGGTGTAGTAGTCCTCCTGCGACTGCTGCCCGGTGACGATGCGGCGTGCGCCGCGCGTCGAGGAGCCCGGGGTGATCACGGTGTACTCGTGGTAGTAGCCGCTGGACTGGCTCGGCAGGACGCCTTCGCGGTTCTGGAAGACGACGCCGTCCTGCGAGTACGGGAACGGGCCACCCTGGTCGATCAGGTTCAGGGTGGTGTGCGCCTGCGACGGCAGGTCGCCATAGCAGATGCTGCCGACCGCGGCAGCCGCCGGGGACGCGGTGGCGACGGTGCCGCCGACCAGGAGGGCGGACAGGACGGCGGCAGCGGCGCCTACTCGGGTGATGCGTGGGGGGAATCTCATGGGTCCATGATGACGCGCGTAGATGCTGGCATGTCAACGACAACTTCCAAGATTTTCCCGGCAAGTCCGAAGCGTTTTCAGGAAGTTAACCTGCGGCTTGGTATCGGCCGGGAGTTCGGCCGCGGGGCGGCGACGCCGCCGGGATCCACGGCGCGCGGGCGGGGTCCGTGGTCGTCGCCTCGGACCCCGCCCGCGCGCGGAGCTCACCGGTTCACCCGGTACGGATCAGCCGCCGAGCTCCCGGTGGCGTGCCGCCAGGTCGGCCGCGCCCTTCGTGGTGAGCGCGCCGTGCAGCCGCAGCCGGGAGATCCCGCCGTCCGGGAAGATGTCCACCCGCGCGTGCGTGCCGACGGCCGGCTGCGGGAGGACGAAGCGGTGGTTCGTGTCGGGTTGCAGGCGCGTGCGCGGGAGGATCTCGCGCCAGGCGTCGTCCCCGGCGTCCTCTCCGTCCCGGACCGAGACACTGGCCCAGCCGGCGCTGTTGCCCTTCAGGTACGCGGTGTCGATCTCGACCGCGCGGATCTCGGACTGGGCGGCGAGGCGGTAGCGGATCCAGTCGTTGCCCTGGTCGCGGCGGCGGCGCGTCTCCCAGCCGTCGTCCATCTGGCGGGAGCGGCCGGGGCGGATGGTGTTGGACGCCGGGGAGTAGAACAGGTTGGAGGCGTCCTCGGCGGCGCCGCCGTTCTCCAGGGCGACGACGTCGTAGGCGCCGAGGACGGCGAGCCACTCGGGGTCGGGGACGACCTCGCCGTACACGCGCAGGCGCGCGATGCCGCCGTCGGGGTGCTGATTGAGGCGCAGGTGCGTGAAGCGCTGTTCGACGTCGACGGCGAAGCCGTTCGCCGCGTGGCCGCCGACCTCGGTGCGCGGGACGAGGGTCGTCCACTTGACGTCGTCGCCGAGGAGTTCCTCCGGGGAGGGCGTGCCCGGCAGCGAGGTGGCCCCGACGGAGACCGCCTTCGGGTAGTTGCCGCGGAAGTGGGCCGTGTCGACGACGATGCCGCGCACGACGCCGGGGACGCCGAGGCGGATCAGCGCCCAGTCGTGGTCGTCGGCCGTCGGCCAGGGGTGCTCGGCCGAGGCGCCGCGCCTGCGGCGGGTCTCCCAGCCGTCCATGACCTTGCCCTTGTGCCCGAAGTGCTCGGGGTCGAAGACCGCGCGCCCGGGCAGCAGGAGGTTCTCCCGGTGGGCGAAGAACTCGTCGTTGGCGGCGATCACTCCGGCGCCGAGCTGCCGGTCGGCGAGGTCGGCGAGGTGCGTGAAGGGGAGGTCGGCGCTGCGGTGGTCCGCGTACGGGTCGCCGCCCTGGTAGGGCTGCGCGTCGCCGGTGAAACGGGGGATCGCCGTCACGGGGGTGCCTTTCGGGAGTGGCCGGTGCGGGTGTCAGTGGTCGCGGGTCAGGAGGCGGCCCTTCGGGGCGGTGAACTCGCCGTCGGCGTGGATGCGTTCGCCACGCAGCCAGGTGGACTTCACGACGCCGTACAGGGTCCGGCCCGCGTACGCGGTGACGCGGTTGCGGTGCTGGAGGGCCTCGGGGTCGACGGTGAACGTCTCGTCGGGGGCGAGGACGGCGAAGTCGGCGTCGTGGCCGGGGGTGATCGCGCCCTTGCGGCCGTCGAGGCCCACCAGGGCGGCCGTGCGGGACGACATCCAGCGCACCACGTCCTCCAGCGCGTGTCCGCGCGCGCGGGCGGCCGTCCAGACGGCGGAGAGGCTGAGCTGGAGGCCGGAGATGCCGCCCCACGCGGTGGCGAAGTCGTCGGTCTTCAGGTCGGCCGTGGAGGGCGAGTGGTCGGTGACCACGCAGTCGATGGTCCCGTCGGCGAGGGCCTGCCACAGGAGGTCCTGGTTGGCGGCCTCGCGGATGGGCGGGCAGCACTTGAACTCGCTGGCGCCGTCGGGGACTTCCTCGGCGGTGAGGGTCAGGTAGTGCGGGCAGGTCTCGACGGTGACGCGGACGCCGTCCGCCTTGGCCGCGGCGATCAGCGGGAGGGCGTCGCTGGAGGACAGGTGCAGCACGTGCACGCGCGCGTGGAGGCGTTTCGCCTCGTCCAGGAGGTGCGCGATCGCCGTGTCCTCGGCGTGGCGCGGGCGGGAGGCGAGGAAGTCGGCGTACTTGGGGCCGCCCTGCTGGGGGGCGGTCTCCAGGTGGTGGGGGTCCTCCGCGTGGACGATGAGCAGGCCGTCGAAGGCGGCGATCTCCGCCAGTGCGCGCGCGAGGTGCTCGCGGTCGAGGTGCGGGAACTCGTCGACCCCGGAGGGCGACAGGAACGCCTTGAAGCCGAAGACCCCGGCGTCGTGCAGGGGGCGCAGGTCGGCCGTGTTGCCGGGCAGGGCGCCGCCCCAGAAGCCGACGTCCATGTGCGCCTTGTCGGCGGCGGTCTTCCGCTTCACGTCGAGGTGGTCGACGGTGGTCGTCGGCGGGAGGGAGTTGAGGGGCATGTCGACGAGGGTGGTGATGCCGCCGGCCGCCGCGGCGCGCGTGGCGGTCCAGAAGCCCTCCCAGTGGGTGCGGCCGGGGTCGTTGACGTGCACGTGCGTGTCGACGAGGCCGGGCAGGACGACGTGGTCGCCGACGTCCTCCACGCGCGCGCCGGGCGGCGGCGCGGCGTCGTAGGGCAGGACGGCGGTGATCACGCCGCCCGAGACCGCGATCGCGGCGGCTCGCTCGCCCTCGGGCGTGACCACGCGCGTGGAGCGCAGGACCAGTTCGGCCTCGGACACCCGGAACCCCTCTCTGACCTGGGTTTACATCCCCGTAACGAAGTTCAACTTTCTGTTGAAGGAGTCTTCACTCAGCCCCTTCGGAGCGTCAAGGGCCCACCCTCCGGCCTAGCGGTTTCCGGATCACGGAATTACTCTTTCACCTGCCAGAACGTAACGACGCACCACCGAGGAGTCAACACGCCGACGGGTAGGCTGCTGCCTCCTGACTGCCGAAAGGAACGCGCCGTGCCGCCGTCCAGCGCCAGCACCTCCGAGTCCGCCAAGTCCGCAGGCGGAGGGGTCCAGTCCCTCGAGCGCGCGTTCGACCTCCTGGAGCGGATGGCGGACGCGGGCGGCGAGGTCGGGCTGAGCGAGCTGTCGGCGAGCAGCGGGCTGCCGCTGCCGACGATCCACCGCCTGATGCGCACGCTGGTGGCCTGCGGGTACGTCCGCCAGCAGCCGAACCGCCGCTACGCGCTCGGCCCCCGCCTGATCCGCCTCGGCGAGTCGGCGTCGCGCCTGCTGGGCACCTGGGCGCGGCCCCATCTCGCGCGGCTCGTCGAGGAGACCGGGGAGACCGCGAACATGGCGCTCCTGGACGGCGACGAGATCGTGTACGTCGCGCAGGTGCCGTCCAAGCACTCGATGCGGATGTTCACGGAGGTCGGCCGGCGCGTCCTGCCGCACTCCACCGGCGTCGGCAAGGCGCTCCTCGCCGGGTTCCCCGACGGGGACGTACGCGCCCTCCTGGGGCGCACGGGGATGCCCGCGGCCACCGAGAAGACCATCACCACCCCCGACGCCTTCCTGGCCGCCCTGCGGGCCGTACGCGACCTCGGGTACGCCGTCGACGACAACGAGCAGGAGATCGGCGTCCGTTGCCTCGCCGTCTCCGTGCCCGACTCCCCCACCGCCGCGGCGATCTCGATCTCCGGGCCCGCCGGGCGCGTCACGGAACAGGCGACCGAGCGCATCGTCCCGGTGCTCCAGCAGGTCGCCCGGGAGCTGTCGGTCTCGCTGGCCAGCCAGAACGCCGGCTGACGTGCGGTACTGGCCGGGGCACTACACGGACCGCCACGGGCGCGAGACGGTGGTGTTCGTGTCGGACGGGAGCGAGATCCGGACGACGATCAGGGGCGTCCTCTTCGAGGGCGACAATATGGACGACCTGGGCGCGCTGTCCGGCGAGCCGCCCGCCGAAGGGTTCACCTTCCGCGAAGGGGGCCTGTGCGACTGCCTCCTGGAGTGGTCCGAGCCGCTTCCGCTGATCGTCGAGGGCGACGGCACGCGCGCGGGGACGCTGCACTGCACCCTCCAGCTCGGCGACCTCGCCGGGTCCGCACTCGCCGACCAGGACTTCCGCGCCGTCCTCCACCACGACGGACACGACTACCCCGCCGACGGCTGCGGCGACTTCGAGGCCGCCCTCCACGAGATCCAGCGCACCCTGCCGTCCGGCGTCCGCATCAAGGCGTGCGTCTCCTGCGCCTGGTCCGACTATCCCCCCGGCGCGTGCGCGCTGATGGGCGATCTGGCGTGCTTCCGGGACGCGAAGGACGCGTATCGCCGGGTCACCGGCAAGCAGGGCCCCAACGGCATCTTCGCGTGCCTGGACCAGCGCTCGGGGTTCGTGCAGGAAACCTGGCTGTGCGAGCAGTTCGAGAACCGGGTGGGCGACGTCGGGTACCGGGGGGCGTTCCCCGCTCCGCGATGGCGCTGAACCCCCCTCAGCCCCCTCAGTACCCCTCGCCCCCCTCACGCCCCCAACGCCCCCTCAGCGCCGCCCCGGCCCCCCGAACAGCTCCACCGCCGCCCGCACCTCCGCCAGCCCCCTCGACAGCGCGCTGACCGACCCGATGGCCCCCGCCAGCGCGAGCAGCGAGGTGCGCAGCCGGGGGATCTCGGGCGTGCCGTGGTGCGTCATCGCGGCGAGCGCCGCCAGTTCGTCCTCGGCGATGCCCCGGTCCGGGAACTCGGCCGGATGCGCGGCGAGTTCGCGGCGCAGGCGGGAGACCGCCGTACGCAACTCCGTGACTCTGGGATCCTCGTCGGTCACTTCCCTCTGCCCCACGCTCCGCAGCACCGCTTCTCCCCCCTCGCGCCCTGACGCCCCGGGGCGGCGGCCGAGCCCGCCTCGGGACGCGGGCCAGTAAACGCCACCCGTACGGCGCGGCGCCACACAAAGGACGGAAAATCAGCCCCCCACGCGCACGCGCGGGAGGGCCGGTCCAGGTATGCAGGAGGGATGACGCACAACGAAGTCCAGGTAGCTGCTCTGCTGCTCGCGGCGGGCGGCGGCCGGCGCCTCGGCGGACGCCCCAAGGCGCTCCTCCCGCACAGGGGCCGCCCGCTGGTCGAACACGCCGTGACGACACTCCGTGCGGCCGGTCTCGCGCGCGTGCACGTCGTCCTGGGCGCCGCCGCCGGCACCGTACGGGACACGGCCCGCCTGGAGGGCTGCGTCCTCGTCGGGAACCCGGCGTGGGAGGAGGGCATGGGGTCGTCGCTGCGGGCGGGGCTGGCGTCGGTCGCCCGCACGCGCGCGCGTGCGGTGCTCGTGTCGCTGGTGGACCAGCCGGGGATCGGCCCGGAGGCGGTGCGGCGGGTGGTGGAGGCGTACGAGGACGAGGGGTCGCTGGTGTCGGCCGCCTACGACGGGGTACGCGGGCATCCCGTGCTGTTCGGGTCGGCGCACTGGGCGGGGGTCTCAGAGGCCGCCACGGGGGATCAGGGGGCCCGCGCGTACCTGAGGGGGCATCGGGTGCGGCTCGTGGAGTGCGGGGACGTCGCGGAGGCGTACGACATCGACGTCGAGGCGGATCTGGGGCGGCTGGAGTGAGCCACGGCACCCTGCGTGTCCCCCGCCCCGGCAGACCATTGAAGTTCCACGATGAGGAAACTAGTATCCACTCAGCAGAATCTCGCCCCTCGAAGCGCACCCCGCGAAGGAAGTGACCGCTCATGTCCGCACCGGCGCCGTCCCCGCTGACCCTCGTCGACGTCGAACCCCTGCCCCGGCAGGAGGAGGTCCTGACGGACGCGGCGCTCGCTTTCGTGGCGGAGCTGCACCAGCGCTTCACCCCGCGCCGCGCCGAGCTCCTCGCCCGGCGCGCGGAGCGCCGCGCCGAGATCGCCCGCACCTCGACGCTGGACTTCCTCCCGGAGACGGCCGCGATCCGCACGGA
Source organism: Streptomyces niveiscabiei (assembly GCF_033794345.1). Taxonomy (NCBI): domain Bacteria; kingdom Bacillati; phylum Actinomycetota; class Actinomycetes; order Kitasatosporales; family Streptomycetaceae; genus Streptomyces; species Streptomyces niveiscabiei. The sequence goes on along the minus strand of NZ_JARAYJ010000003.1, from coordinate 84,886 downwards.
CGAGTCGTGGCGGGTCGCCCCCTCCCCCGCCGCCCTGAACGACCGCCGCGTCGAGATCACGGGCCCCACCGACCGCAAGATGACGATCAACGCCCTCAACTCGGGCGCGAAGATCTGGCTCGCGGACTTCGAGGACGCCTCGGCGCCGACCTGGGAGAACGTGGTCCTCGGCCAGCTGAACCTGTCCGACGCGTACCGCCGGAACATCGACTTCACGGACGAGCGCACCGGCAAGTCGTACGCCCTGCGCCCGGACGACGAACTCGCCACGGTCGTCATGCGCCCGCGCGGCTGGCACCTCAACGAGCGCCACCTCGTCGACGCGAACGGCGACCAAGTCCCGGGCGCCTTCGTCGACTTCGGCCTGTACTTCTTCCACAACGCGCAGCGCCTGATCGACCTCGGCAAGGGCCCGTACTTCTACCTCCCGAAGACGGAGTCCCACCTCGAAGCCCGCCTGTGGAACGAGGTGTTCGTCTTCGCGCAGGACTACGTCGGCATCCCGCAGGGCACGATCCGCGCGACCGTCCTGATCGAAACCATCACCGCGGCCTACGAGATGGAGGAGATCCTCTACGAACTCCGCGACCACGCCTCGGGGTTGAACGCGGGCCGCTGGGACTACCTGTTCTCCATCGTGAAGAACTTCCGTGACGGCGGGGACCGGTTCATCCTCCCGGACCGCAACCTGGTCACGATGACGGCCCCGTTCATGCGCGCGTACACCGAACTCCTCGTCCGCACCTGCCACAAGCGCGGCGCGCACGCGATCGGCGGCATGGCCGCGTTCATCCCGTCCCGCCGGGACGCGGAGGTCAACAAGGTCGCGTTCGAGAAGGTCCGCGCGGACAAGGACCGTGAGGCGAACGACGGTTTCGACGGCTCCTGGGTCGCGCACCCCGACCTGGTCCCGATCGCGCTGGAGTCCTTCGACCGGGTCCTCGGCGAGAAGCCGAACCAGAAGGACCGGCTCCGCGAGGACGTCCACGTCGAGGCCGCCGACCTCATCGCGATCGACTCGCTCGACGCGAAGCCGACGTACGACGGACTCGTCAACGCCGTTCAGGTGGGCGTGCGTTACATCGAGGCGTGGCTGCGCGGGCTCGGCGCGGTCGCCATCTTCAACCTCATGGAGGACGCGGCCACCGCCGAGATCTCCCGCTCGCAGATCTGGCAGTGGATCGACGCGGGGGTCCGGTTCGAGAACGGCCAGAAGGCGACCCCGGAGCTGGTCCGGACGATCGCCGCCGACGAACTCTCCGCCATCAAGGCCGAGTTGGGTGAGGACGCCTTCAACTCCGGTCACTGGCAGCAGGCGCACGACCTCCTGCTCCAGGTCTCCCTCGACGACGACTACGCGGACTTCCTGACGCTGCCCGCCTACGAACAGCTCAAGGGCTGAGCCTCACAAGGGTTTTGAGCGTTCCGAGTGGCCCAGGGTCTTGCCCGGGGCCACTCGGTCGCGTACGGCCTTCTTCACCGCCGTCGGCTCCGGGAACCCGTTCACGCGCCGGTCCCACACGACCTCGCCGTTCGCCCGCACGACGAACACCCCGCCCGTGCCCGGCTTCAGGGCGAGCTCCGTCAACTCCCCCTCGAACGTGGTCAGCAGCTCCTGCGCGAGCCAGGCCGCGCGCGGCAGCCAGCGGCACTGGGTGCAGTACTCGATCTCGACACGGCCACTCATCCGAGGTGCACCGACCAATCCTGTTCGGCCGCGGGCTTGCCGTGCAGGTCGGGGACCTGCTTGAGCCACGCGGGGCGTCCCTTCTGGTTCGCCGCGGCGCGCAGGGCGTTCTCGGCGGCGAGTTCCTCCCGGGTCGGGAAGTCGGTGGGCAGCCACCGCGCGGAGGCCCGTACGCGGGCGTGCAGGTAGGCGACGTACGCCTCGCGGGCCTCGGCGGGCGTCGCGAAGTCCTCGGTGAGCCACGCGTCGGGGACCTCGGCGACGATCGTCCGCAGCAGCTCTTCCGTGACTTTCGGGGCGAGTTCGGCGTCGGCGGCGCGGACGTCGGGGGCGTACGTGCCGAGGGCGTGGTGGCGGAAGTCGTACGCCTTCTCGGGCTCCGAGGCGTCCCAGCGGTGGTGGAAGACGAGGGCCGCGCCGTGGTCGATGAGCCACAGCCGGGGCGGGGTGACGCCGATCGTGGGCCACACCATCAGGTTCGAGCTGTGCACGGTGCGGTCGACGTTGACGGTGAGCGCGTCGAGCCAGACGACGCGGCCGGCCTCCAGAGAATCGACAGCAAACGCTTGTGCAACATCCGGCGTGAAGTCGCGGGCGCCCGGCAGGTAATCCATGCCGAGGTTGAGGCCGGCGCTCGCCGCGTGCAGGTCGCGGACCTCCTGGTGCGGTTCCCCGTCCGCGATCCGGGGATCGAAGTGGACCAGCACCAGTTCCGGGAACCGCAGCCCCAGCGCCCGCGCCAGCTCCCCCACGATCACCTCGGCGACCAGCGCCTTGCGGCCCTGCGCCGATCCCGTGAACTTCACGACGTACGTCCCCAGGTCGTCGGCCTCGACGACACCGGGCACGGAACCGCCCGACCTGAGGGGGGTCACGTATCGGACGGCAGTCACTTCGCGCAGCACAGGGGCCAGCCTAAGGCAGGTCAGGGGCTCGCCATCGGGTTCGGGAGCGGCAGGTAGCGGGCGTCCGCGCCGTCCGCGCGGGTCCAGCGCAGGAGGAGGTTCGTCTTGCCGGGGAGCGTCGGGGACGACAGGAGCGCCCTCGCCTCGGGGAGGTCGTACCGCTCGAACTCCCCGCGTACGGCGGGCCAGGGGGCGAAACCCGGGTGGTGTTCGGCGAGGGCGGCGGCGGTCTCGGTGAGGTGGTTGACGACGAGCGTGTACACGAGGCGCTCCCAGCCGGCCGCGCGGTCGACGTCGGTGAGGAGCTTGACGCCCTCCGCGTCGCGGTAGAGGGCCTGGACGGGGGTGCCTTCGGCGTCCACGGCGATCAGGGTGTTCTGGGCGTGGGCTTCGAGGACGACGCCGTTTGCGAAACCGGTTACCGCGGGTTGTACGACGGCCCTGAGGTACGCCGCCCACCAGCCCTCGGGGTCGGTCGTGGCCGCCAGGGGGTTGCCGTCGAAGCCCTCCGCGAGGGCCGCCGCGAGGAGCGGGGTCGTGGTGAGGCCGCCGAAGCCGTCGCGGACCAGGACGGCGAGTTCCTCGAAGGCGAAGGCGGCGGTGCGGTAGCCGCGGTCGCTCAGCCACGCGCCGGGCAGGGCGCGGGCCGCCGCCTCGTCCGTGCGGCGGAGTTTCCGCAGGTCGTGGGCCCAGAGACGGCGGATGTCGTTGGTGATGCGGACGTCCAGGCTGAACTTGAGGAACAGGTCGCGCGCGGGGGTGTAGACGGTGCGGATCGCGGCGGTCGGCCAGGCGTCGGGGGCGGTCGTGCCGAGGTGGATCAGCCGCTTTTCCGCAACCGCTTGCTGCAACGCCCCGCCGAGGAGGTCGAGCTGCCAGGGGTGCGCGGGGAGCAGGCGGTAGCCGGGCGGGGCCGCGCCGAGGGCGTCCAGCGCGGAGACGTCGCCCTCCTCGACGACCTGGTCCTCGCGGACGCCGAGCAGGGCGAGCGGGAAAGCGGCGTACACCTCGGGGGCGTACGGCAGCCAGGTCGCGGCCGGTCCGCCGCCGCGCGCCTTGGGGGCGGGGTGGTAGGGGTGGCCGGTGACCAGGGACTGCTCGGAACGGCGGTACGGGTCCTTCGGCGGTGCGGCGTGCGCGCGGGCTTCGAGGATCGCGGCGACGACGTCACGGCTGTCGAGCATCTCGGCGGGGAGGTCGGGGTTGTCGAGGCCGGTGTGGAGGCGGAGTTCTTCGGCTACGAGGTGTACGAGGGCGGGGTGGTCGAGGGGGCGGCCGGGGGCCGGGGCGGGGGCAGCGGCCGTGGGGTGGTCGAGGGGGTGACCGGGAGCCGGGTCGGGGGCAGCGTCCGCGGGCTTGCCGGAGTGGGAGCCGCCGCCCGGCTCCAGGTCCGCGCCCTCCTCAAGCCGTGCGCCGCCGTCCCCCGCGAGCGCCGAGCCGCCGGTCAACTCCGGTTGTGTCGGCCTGCGTTCGCCCCTCACCCTCAGCAGCCGTCCGCTCGGCAGGCGGTGGACGCCGGGTTCGGGCGTCGGCTCCGCGAGCTCCCGCAGGAGGCAGTTCAGCAGGGGTGCGGCGGCGTACGCGTCGGCGGTCGGGGGGTGGGCAGTCACTCGGTGCACTCGTTCTCTACGGTCCATGCGGGGGGCTCTGCGGTCCCCGCGGGCGGGGGCGATCGGTATCGCCGTGGGCACAGCCTGCCATGACACCCTCCGTACGCTTCCGTCCGTATCGCCCGCAGTCCCGCCCCCCGCAGCCGTCTCGCCCCTAGGAGCCCGTCCGTGCACCGTCCCCCCGCCGCCGAGGCCGTGATCGCGGCCGAACTGGCCGTCCACCGGCCGGACCTCGGCCCCCGGTACACGGCCGAGCTGCCCGGTGCGCGCGCCGCCGTCCTGACCCGGCTGTGGCGTGCCCTCACCCACGAGCCCCTCCCCTGGATCGCCGCCCACGAGGCGGCCGGGGTGCTGCGTCTCGCGGACGGCCGCCGCCTGCACGGCCCGTCCCCGGACCCGTTCGCGACGGACGGGTACGTCGATGCCGTGCGGCTGGACGGTGCCGGGTACGACGATCCCGCGCGCCTGATGACGGACCTGGGCGTTCCGCACGCGGCGGGCTTCGCGGCCGAACTCGCGCACAGCACGGCGTCGTTGGCGCTGTCCCGGGCCAACCAGGAGGCGCCCGGCGAGGGTTGGCCGGTCTCGGACTGGGAGTGGGAGCAGCGGGTGGTGGACGGTCACCCGTACCACCCCAACTGCCGTTCCCGGCCGGGCTTCTCGGTGGCGGAGCAGCTCGCGTACGGGCCGGAGCACCGCCCGGAGGTACGGCTGAGCCTGGTCCCCGTGCCGGTCGAGGAGTGCCTCGTGTCGGGCGTGTGGCCGGAGGAACTGCGGGACGGTGCGCGCCTGTTGATCCCGGTGCACCCCTGGCAGGCCCGGCACATCCTGAAGCGCACGGCCGACGCGGGCCCGACGGCGCACCCCTCGACCGACGCGGGTCTGACCGCGCACCCCCTGATGTCCCTGCGCACGCTCGCCCTCCCGGGCGGCGGCCCGCATGTGAAGACGGCGCTCAGCGCGCGCCTGACCTCCTCCGTGCGGGACATCTCGACCGGCTCGGTGCTCGCTTCGGCGACCCTCTCGGCGTTCGCGGAGACGGTCGCCGCGCGCACGGGCGGCCTGCTGCACGTGACCCGCACCCCGGGCGCGGCGACGGCCGACTCCCCCGACCTCGCGGCGGTCTGGCGCGAGTCGCCGCAGCGGTACGCGGCCCCCGGTGAGCGCATCGTCCCGGTGGCGGCGCTCCCGTTCACCGGACTCCCCGCCCGGCAGGGCTGGTTGGCGGACCTCGCCCGGATCTGCCTGACGGTCGGCCTGCAACTCCTCGACCTGGGGGTGGCGTTGGAGGCGCACGGGCAGAACCTCCTGGTCGTCCTGTCGGCGGACGGCACCCCGCTGCGGCTGGTGTACCGGGACCTCGCGGACATCAGGGTCAGCCCAACCCGCCTGGCCCGGTGCAGAATCGCGCTCCCGGATCTCCCCGAGCGCATCCTCACGGACGACGTGACGGCCCTGCGCGGCAAGCTGTTCGGCTCGCTGGTGGCGGGCGCGCTCGGCGCGACGGCGGGGAGCCGTACGGCACTTGCCGAGGCGCTGGAGGCGGCCGTGCCCGATCTGCCGCCGACGGCGGATCTCGCGGCCCTGCGTGAACAGCCGCTGCCCACCAAGGCGTTGACGCTGATGCGGCTGTCGCCGGGGGTGAGCGGGGATCAATGGGCGCTGCTGCCCAACCCGTTGAAGAGCTGACCGCGCCTCCCAAAGGCGTTGTTTCCCCGGACGTTCCCCGGGGTTGTCCCGAAAGCCCCCTGCCGGGGCCCGTTTTGAAGCGGAGCGTCCCCGCTCAATAAGATCCGTCGATGATCAGAACACAACGGCTGGCGGCGGGAGTCTGCGCCCTGCTCGCCTCGTTCGCGGTCGGGCTCGCGTTCCCGACCGCGGCGGCGGCCGACGAAACCACCGCTCTCTCGCCCAAGGTCGACCTGGTGCTCGACGTCAGCGGCTCCATGCGGACAAAGGACATGGACGGCGGGACGCGGATGGCCGCGGCCAAGCAGGCGTTCAACGAGGTGCTCGACGCGACCCCGGAGACCGTCCTGCTCGGCATCCGCACCCTCGGGGCCAACTACCCGGGCGACGACCAGAAGACGGGCTGCAAGGACACCTCGCAGCTCTACAAGGTCGGCCCGCTGGACCGCACCGAGGCGAAGGCGGCGGTGGCGACGCTCTCCCCGACCGGCTGGACGCCGATCGGCCCGGCGCTGCTCGCGGCGGCGGACGACCTGGAGGGCGGCACCGGCTCGAAGCGGATCGTGCTGATCAGCGACGGCGAGGACACCTGCGCGCCGCTCGACCCCTGCGTGGTGGCCCGGGAGATCGCGGCCAAGGGCATCGGGCTGACCATCGACACGCTGGGCCTGGTGCCCAACACGAAGATGCGCCAGCAGCTCAGCTGCATCGCGGAGGCGACCGGCGGGACGTACACGTCGGTCGAGCACACCACCGAACTCACCGACAAGGTCAACCAGTTGGTGGACCGGGCGGCGGCGCCCGTGGTGACGCCGGTCGCGACGACGGGCGGGGCGACCTGTGCGAGCGCGCCGGTCCTCAAGTCCGGTCTGTACACGGACCGTACGGAGTTCGCGCAGCAGCGCTGGTACAAGGTCGAGGTCAAGCCGGGCCAGGAGCTGCGGAGTTCGGTGAGTGTGTCGGCCGACCGGGCCGTGAACCCCAACTACGGGCTGCTGGTGCGGGCGGTGACGCGGAGCGGGCGGGAGATCGTGCGCGGCGAGGCGTCGGGCACGGGACGGACGGACGTGCTGTCCACGGGACTTCGCTACCCGAAGGAGGACAGCGACGAGGACGACGCTCCCGCCGAGACGGTGTGCGTCCAGGTCACCAACTCCTTCTCCCCGGCCGCCGGGGTGAAGACGACGCCGGGTCTGCCGCTGGAGCTGACGGTGGACGTCGTGGACGGGCCGTCGCAGGCGAGCGACGTCGCCTCGTTCGGCCTCGGCCGCGGCTGGTGGCTGCTCGGCGTGCTGGTGCTCGTCGGGTTCCTGGCGGGTGTGCTGTGGGGCTGGCTCTCGCGCTGGCGTGTCGCGGTGTGGAGGACCAACTGATGCGTGCTGTAGGACTGTTGAGTGCCGCTCTGCTGACGCTGGGCCTCGCCGCGGCCCCGGCCGCCGCCGACTCCCCCTCCCCGAGCCCGTCCGGTGACGTCAAGGTGCCGACCTCGGCGGGCACGTCGTTCCGTACGGCGGCCGAGATCGAGCAGGGCCGGACGGCCACGGCCAGCGGCTCGACCGGCGACTACATGTACTGGTCGTTCCCCGCCGACGCGGGCCAACGCCCCACCGTCAAGGCCACGTTGAAGCTCCCCGAGGCCCACACGGGCCAGACCTGGCAGCTCGACGTGTACGACGGTCTGCGCCGCCGTCAGGCGTGCCAGTACGGCGCGCAGACGCACACCGCCGCGCAGGGCACCGGCTCCCTCGAACTCGCCTGCGTGCTGCGGACGGTGCGGTCCTGGTCGGAGCCGTGGGCCAACGACCCGCTGCCCGGCACGTACTACGTCCGTCTGACCACCGTCGGCGTGAAGACCGCCGACCTCGGGCTGCCGGTCTCCGCCGAACTCCGCGTGGACTCCCAGCACATCGGCGGTGCGGCGGCGGTCGACGGGTGGCTGTCCGAGCCGCTGGTGCCGGGGGTCGCGGTCACGAAGGCGGAGGACTCCAAGGCGACGCTGTTCAGCCTCGAACCCGAGGACGGGTGGGCGTCCGGATGGTGGTCGAGCCGGTGGGTGTGGACCGGAGTCGGTGCCATTCTGGCCGCGCTCGCCGGGATCGGCGGGTATGCGCTGACCCGGGGTACGGGGAGGCCGTCGCGGGTGCCGCCGGGCGCCTGAACCCATGGTGACGGATCGTCAGGATGCCCGCCTCTTCAGGGAGGTGGGCATCTTCGCGTCTCACGCCTCCCGCAGCGTCTTGGCGATGGCCCCGTCGCCGCCCACCTCGACGCGGCCCGCGCGGACGGCGTCCAGGAGGCTCAGCTCCCCTCGCGCTATGGCCGTGCACGTCGACGTGTCGAGGGCGAGGTCGGCGTCCGCCTCGACGGGGGCGGCGCCGTCGCCGTACACCGGGCCCCGCGTCTCACCGACGTACAGGTGGAACTCTCCTTCGTCCAGGCGTACTTGGACGACGCCTTGGCCCTCCAGGGCGCGGGCGAGGGGCAGGGCGAACCAGTGGGCGCGGACCGCGTCGGTGGGGCGGCGGTCGTTCAGCTCGCTCTCGCCCCACGCGCCGAGCGCCTGGAGGACCGGCAGCAACTCCCGGCCGCGCGGGGTGAGTTCGTACACGTACGCCGCGCCGGGCGGGGGGAGCTTGCGGCGGCCCGCGATGCCGTCCCGCTCCATGTCCTTCAGCCGGGAGGCGAGGACGTCCGTGCTGACGCCGGGGAGGTCGGCATGCAGGTCGGTGTAGCGGCGCGGGCCGGCGAGCAACTCCCGGACGATCAGCAGAGTCCAGCGGTCGCCGACGACGTCGAGCGCGCGAGCGGCGGAACAGTACTGGTCGTAGCTTCGGCGAGGTGACATGCGACGCAGTCTAGACATGTTGTTGGACTTTCCAAGCTCCCACTTGGTAAAACCAAGCAACACGAGTTCCCGGAGGGACGCATGGAGTTCCGGCAGTCGAACAAGCTCAGCGAGGTCTGCTACGAGATCCGCGGGCCGGTGATCGAGCACGCCAACGCGCTGGAGGATGCGGGGCACAGCGTGCTGCGCCTCAACACCGGCAACCCCGCACTCTTCGGGTTCGAGGCGCCCGAGGAGATCGTCCAGGACATGATCCGGATGCTCCCCCAGGCGCACGGCTACACCGACTCGCGCGGCATCCTCTCCGCGCGCCGCGCCGTCGCGCAGCGGTACCAGAACCTCGGCCTCGAAGTCGACGTCGACAGCGTCTACTTGGGCAACGGCATCTCCGAGCTCATCTCGATGGCCGTCCAGGCGCTCATCGAGGACGGCGACGAAATCCTCATCCCCGCGCCGGACTTCCCCCTCTGGACCGCCGTCACCACCCTCGCGGGCGGCAAGGCCGTGCACTACGTCTGCGACGAGGGGTCCGACTGGAACCCCGACCTCGCGGACATGGCGTCGAAGATCACCGACCGCACGAAGGCCGTCGTGATCATCAACCCCAACAACCCGACGGGCGCGGTGTATCCGAAGGAGGTCGTCGAAGGCATCCTCGACCTCGCCCGGCGCCATGGCCTGATGGTCTTCGCCGACGAGATCTACGACCAGATCCTCTACGACGACGCCGTCCACCACTCGGCCGCGGCCCTCGCGCCCGACCTGGTCGTCCTGACGTTCTGCGGCCTCTCGAAGACGTACCGCGTGGCGGGCTTCCGCTCGGGCTGGCTGGTCGTGACCGGTCCCACCCAGCACGCGAAGAACTACCTGGAGGGCCTCACGATGCTGGCGTCCATGCGCCTGTGCGCGAACGCGCCCGCGCAGTACGCCATCCAAGCGGCCCTCGGCGGACGCCAGTCGATCAACGACCTCACCGCGCCCGGGGGCCGCCTCTACGAGCAACGTGACGTGGCCTGGCGCAAGTTGAACGAGATCCCCGGCGTCTCCTGCGTCCGCCCCAAGGGCTCCCTCTACGCCTTCCCCCGCCTCGACCCCAAGATCTACCCCATCCACGACGACGAAAAGTTCGTCCTGGACCTCCTCCTGCGCGAGAAGATCCAGGTCGTCCAGGGCACCGGCTTCAACTGGCCGACCCCGGACCACTTCCGCATCCTCACCCTCCCCCACGCGGACGACCTGGAGGCGGCGATCGGAAGGATCGGGCGGTTCCTCAGCGGGTATCGGCAGTAAGGGCTCGGGGCAGTCCGTGGGCCGCCCTCCTCGCGGACGCCCCCGCCGGCCGGCCCGGCCCGGTTGTCAGACCTGCGTCGTAGCCTTCTGAGCAGGAGAGGAGGTACGACGTGATACGACCGCCGACGGCCGCTCAGCGGCGGGTGATCGACGCCGCCGAGCCGGTCACCGGGCGGCTGAGGGGGACGGCCGCGCAGCTTGAGGGGCTGGTGAAGCGGGGGCTCGCGTTCCGGCATCCCCGGCCGCCGCACGAGTACTTCCTGACCCCGGCGGGCCAGCGCGTGCGGGAGGAGCCCGTGCAGCGGACGGCCCCCGCGCCGCCTCCGGACACCGGGGTCTTCGCGGCGCGCGTCGGAGGGGAGGAAGCGCCCCCCGCGAGCACCCCCGCCCGCGCCCGCGAGGTGCACAGCGCCTGGCAGGGGCTCCTGGAGCTGCGCCGGATGACCGACCCGGACGGCGACACGACCCGCCCGTGCGCCTGGGAGCGCGCGCACCTCGTCCGCGCCGCCGCGCTGGCCCTTGAGGCGGCGGGCCGGCACCCCGCCGGGCCGGACGGCGACGGCTACCGGGTCCGGGCGACACCCCAGCCGGAGGCGGTCGCGGTACACGGCCCCGAACCCACACCCTGCGCCCAGGCACTGGAGGCGGCAGGCTGGCAAGTGAGCGAACACACGGACCCGCGATCCCGGGAACGGTACCTACTGGCTTCGCCTCGCCGGAGGTGAGCCGAAGACGACGAGACCAAGAGCAGGGCGAGAGGCAAAAGCGGGGCGAAGCCGGGGGCAGGGCCAGGGCCCAGGGGAGCCAGGGGTCAAGGGCGGAGCCGGAGGCGGGGTGGAGCCGAGGAGAGCCGGGAGGGCGAAGCCGGGAGCAAGGGTCGGAGAGCGGGGGTCAAGGGCGAGGCCCAAGGCCCGGGGCCCGATGCAGGGGCCAAGGGGAGCCAGGCAGGGTCAAAAGCGAGGGCGTAGGCCCGAGGCAGGGGAGCCGGGGAGAGCCGGGAGCAAGGGGCCAAGGGCCAGGAGCCAGCCGGAGTCAAGGGCGAGGCCCGAGGCAGGGGCCAAAGAGAGGCCAGCCGAAGCCAAGGCCGAGGCCCGAGGCGAAGCCAAAGGGCAAGAGCGAGGGCGAGGCCGGAGCCGGAGGGAAGGCGGGGCTGAGGGCAAAGGCCGAGGAAGCAGGGCCGAGCCCGCCTCTATCGGCCCACCTCCATCAGTCCGCATCCACCAGCCCACCTCCATCGGCCCCCTTCCATCAGCCCGCCTCCATCAGCCCACCCCTACCGACCCGCCACGATCCCCGCCAACCTCCGCGCCTCCTTCCGCGTGGCCCGCGCAATCGTGTCCTCGTCCACCGTCAACAACCGCCCCCCCTCCACGATCTGACGCCCGTTCACGAACGACGCAGTCACCGGAGCCGCCGCCCCGAAGACCAGCGCGGTCACCGGATCGGCGATCGACGCGTGCGCCAGCGTGTCGAGACGCCACAGCACGAGGTCCGCCAGCTTGCCGGGCTCCAGGGAGCCGATCTCCCGTGCGCGGCCCAGGACTTGGGCGCCGCCGTACGTGCCGAGCCGCAGCGCCTGGCGAGCGTTCAGCGCCGCCTCCCGATGCGCCCCCAGCCGGTTGATCAGCAGGGCGTTGCGCAACTCCGTGTGCAGTTCCCCGGATTCGTTGGAGGCGGTGCCGTCGACGCCCAGACCGACCGGCACCCCCGCCGCCAGCATGTCCGGCACCCGGGCGATCCCGGCGGCCAGGCGGGCGTTGGACGAGGGGCAGTGCGCGACCCCGGTGCGCGTGCGCGCGAACGCCGCGATGTCAGAGTCGTTCATGTGGACGCAGTGCGCCATCCACACGTCCTCGCCGAGCCAGCCCGTGGACTCGAAGTAGTCCGTGGGCCCCATGCCGAAGAGCTCGTGGCAGAACTTCTCCTCCTCGACCGTCTCCGACCCGTGCGTGTGCAGGCGGACACCGAGGCGGCGGGCCAACTCGGCGCCTTGGCGCAGGAGTTCGGTGGAGACGGAGAAGGGGGAGCAGGGGGCGACGGCGACTTGGGTCATCGCGTCGGAGGACGGGTCGTGGTGGCGGCGTACCGTCTCCTCGGTCGCCGCGAGTGCGCCGTCCAGGGTTTCCACCGCGAAGTCGGGCGGCAGGCCGCCGTCGGACTCGCCCCGGTCCATCGAGCCGCGCGCGAGCGTGAAGCGGACGCCCATGTCGCTCGCGGCGCCGATGATCGCGGCGGAGAGGTCGCCGGTGCCGCGCGGGAAGACGTAGTGGTGGTCCATCGCGGTGGTGACGCCGCCGCGCGCCATCATCGCGAGGGAGCCCTCGGCCGCCGCGCGGACCATGGGCTCGTCGATGCGCGCCCAGGTCGGGTAGAGGGCGACGAGCCAGTCGAAGAGGTTGTGGTCGGTGGCCAGGCCCCTGGTGATCCACTGGTAGAAGTGGTGGTGGGTGTTGACCAGGCCGGGGGTGACGAGGTGGCCGGTCGCGTCGATACGGCGGACGACGTCCGTGAGGCCCTCGGGAGCCCGGCCCGCGCCGAGCGACTCGATACGGTTGCCGGACAGGACGAGGTAGCCGTCGGCGTACTCGGTGTCGTCGGCGTCCACGGTCGCGATCGCCGCGTTCTCGATGACGATGCGCTGGGGCATCACAGGGTCCTCCAAAGCGTCAAAGGTTGGTGAGGTCCACCGGAATCCGCGCCTCGGCGCCGTCCCGCAGGATCGTCGCCTCGATGAGGCCGTAGGGCCGGTCGGCGGCGAAGTACACCTCGTTGTCGTTCTTCAGCCCGAACGGCTTCAAGTCCACGAGGAAATGGTGCTTGTTGGGCAGCGAGAAGCGGATCTCGTCGATCTCCGGCCGGTGTTCGACGACGCGCGCGCCCATCGCGTACAGGGTCTGCTGGAGGGAGAGCGAGTACGTCTCGGCGAAGGCTTCGAGGATGTGCCGCTTCGTCTCCTCGTACGACTCCTGCCAGTCGGGCAACTGGCCTTCCGCGCCGGACCAGTTGAAGCGCCAGCGGGCGGCGACGTCGGTCGCGAGGATGCGGTCGTACGCCTCGGGGAGGGTCGTGTACTCGTCCTTGACGTAGCCCCAGAACTCGGAGTTGGTCGAGTTGAGGACAGTGAGGTCCTTCAGGCCGGATACGATCTCCCATGACGTACCGTCAAAAGTGATCTGGGCCAGGCGGGTTTCCTGTCCCTTGCGGACGAAGGAGTGCTCCCCCTCCCCCGCGTTGGCGATCCGCTCCCACGCGAACTCCTCGATCCGGACCCGCGCTCGGTGGATCGTCTCCCGCGAGGTGACGAAGTGCCGCGCGAGGTCGATGCCGAACTGCTCGGCGGAGTCGATGCCGTACTCCTTGGCGAACGCGTACACCGTGTTCTTCGTGGTGTCGGTCGGCAGGACGTTCGCGTTGGAGCCGGAGTAGTGGACCTCGGTCATGTCGCCGCTGAGGGAGACGGAGACGTTGAGGTCCTTGATGTGGTGCGTGGCGCCGTCGCGGACGACGCGGACGACTCGGGTCTCGGCCTTGCCGTACTGGTTCTGGCCGAGCAGTGCGCGGGTCATGGGTCCTAGCTCCCTCGGTAGACGGAGTAGCCGAACGGGTTCAGCAGCAGCGGTACGTGGTAGTGCTCGCCGGGTCCGACCGCGAAGGCGACCGTGACCTCGGGGAAGAACTCCGCGTCGACCTCGAAGACGAGGCGGGCGTGCGCGGTGCCCTCGGGCAGCGGCGGGAAGTCCGCGCAGCGGCCGTCCGCGTCGGTCACCGACTCGCCGACCGGCCGCCAGTCGCCCTCGGCGGAAACGGCGAGCCGCACGGTGACGCCGGTGGCCGGGCGGCCGGCCGAGGTGTCCAGGATGTGCGTGGACACGGTGCTGGTCATGCGGGATCACCTTCGACGAGTCGTACGAGCCTGATGCGGTTGATCTTGCCGAGTTCTCCCCGGACGATCTCGCGTTCGCGCTCCGGCGTGTTCCCGATCCGTTCCCGGGCGGCGTCGCGCATCCGCGTCCCGGTCAGGCCGGTCGCGCAGATCAGGAAGACGTGGCCGAAACGTTCCTGGTAGGCGAGGTTCAGTTCGAACATCTCGGCCCTCACGGCGGCGTCGGCGTCGGCCATCCCGCGCTGCTCGCGCGCGGACGCCGGGTCGCCGGGGCGGGGTCGCCCGATCGCCGGGTGCCCGGCGAGCGCCTCGTCCAGTCCGGCGTCGTCGAGTTCGTGCACGGCGGCCTCGCCGGCGTCGTACAGGGCTTCGGGGGTGGCGTACGGGCGGGACGCCAGGAGGCGGGCGGTCCAGGCCGTCGCCGCGCACACCTCGTGGAGGGCGGCTCGGGCGGCGGCCTCGGGGAGGGTGTTGAACCGGGTCAGGCCCGGGGGTGGAGGCGTCACGGCGTCAGCTAACGCCGTCGCACGAACGTTCGTCAACAGTTTGTTGAAAATTCTGGGTTACGTGCCTGTCCGGGCCCCCAAGTGAACCCTTTAGATCCCTTTGTCACGGTTCAGGTAGTTGTAGACCGTGAACCGGCTCACGCCGAGCGCGCTCGCCACCGTCTCCACCCCGTGCCGCACCGCGAACGCCCCCCGCGCCTCCAGCGTCCGGACGATCTCCTGCTTGGCCTTGCGGTCGAGGTCGGCCAGCGGTTTCCCGCGCTTCCTCTCCATCGCGGCGAGGATGTGGTCGAGGGAGTCCGCGAGCTGCGGCAGGCGTACGGCGACGGCGTCGGCGCCCGCCCAGGCGAGGACGACGTCGTCGGGGCCCGCCTCGTCGGCCGGGACCAGCTCCCCGCCGATCGCGTCGACCAGCGGTTTCACCGCCGTGATGAAGTCGTCGAGGGGGGCCACGGGCTCGCTCACACCCCCTCCCCGGCATTGCCCCCGAGGACGTTGACCTGGAGCGACACCCGGGTGGCGCCGGCCTTGAGCGCCTCGCGCAGCACGGCGTCCACGGCACCCAGGACGGCGGACGCCTCGCCCTCGGCGGTGTTGCCGAACGGGCCGACGTCGACGGCGTCCAGCTCCGCCGTGCCCAGCACCTCACGGGCCGCGAGCGCGTGGGCGGGCACCTCGTCGAGGTCGAAGGGCTCGGTCGTGAACTCCACTCTCAATCGCACGCGCTCAACCTAACGCGCGCCACCGCCGACGCGGCAGCCCTCACTTCGGGCGCCTGCGCCGGGCCCGCTGCTTCGGTGCCGCCGGGTCGCGTACGACGGCGGGTGCCGGGCCCGTCCGGTGGCCCGTGCAGCGCGGGCACCAGTAGCCGATGCCGCCCGGATAGAACTTCCAGCCCATCTCGGCGATGTAGGGAACCGCCTTCCCCGACTCGTGCATGATGTGGCCCATCAGGTCCTGCTCGATGTCGGGGCCCGGTTCCGTGATGACCAGCTCGAAGACCGCGCGCGCCTCGCAGTCGAGGCGGTCGCAGCGCAGGTAGAAGCGCACGGGGCCGGGTGCCTTGCCGTCGGTCATCAGACTCATGCGTCCACTGTCCCGGACGGGGGCGGGCGCCCGCAGGGGGTTGCCGAGGCCGCCCGGAATCCATCAGGTGTGCCCTCCGTGTGCCAGAATTCCCTTTCCGGCATACGAAAGCGGCGCACCTGGGGAGGCGGCGATGAGCTCCACGGACCGGCGCTACACCGTCAACATCTCGATCCTCTTCACCCACCTCCCCCTCCTCGAACGCCCGGCAGCCGTTGCCGCAAGCGGTTTCAGCAACGTCGAGCTGTGGTGGCCGTGGCCCGACACCCCGACGCCGGACCAGTCCGAACTCGACGCCCTGCGCGGGGCGATCACCGACGCCGGCGTCCGGCTGACCGGCCTCAACTTCTACTCCGGCCGCCTCCCCGGCCCCGACCGGGGCGCCCTCTCCCTCCCCGGCGCCGAGTCCGACCGCTTCCGCGCCAATGCCGACGTCGCCGCCGACTTCGCCGGTTCCCTGGGCTGCGGCATGCTCAACGCGCCGTACGGCAACCGGGTCGAGGGCGTCGACCCCGCCGAACAGGACGCGCTGGCCCTGGAGAACCTCGCGTACGCCGCCCGGGCCGCGCACCGGGTGGGCGCGACCCTGCTGGTCGAGGCCCTCAACCGGGTCGAGTCACCGAGGTACCCCCTGCTGAGCGCCGAGTCCGCGGTGGAGGTCGTGCACCGGGTCAACTCCCTTACGGGACTGGGCAACGCCCGCTTCCTGATGGACCTCTACCACCTCGGAGTGAACGGCGCCGACGTCCCGGCCGCGATCGACCGGTACGCGCCCGTCACCGGCCACGTCCAGATCGCCGACGCCCCGGGCCGCGGCGCCCCGGGCACGGGTTCGCTGCCGCTGGCGGCCTGGCTGGACCGGCTGACGGCGGCCGGATACGACGGGCTGGTGAGCCTGGAGTACCGGGCCGGGGACGGGCCGGGGGCCGGGGCCTTCGACTGGCTGCGCTGAACCTCCGCGCGGGAGCCGTCCGCCGGTCCGCGGCGGCCTCCGTGCGGAGATCGTCGGCAGCCTCACCAGCGTCGTACCTGCGCATAAATGCGTTACCGCACCGGTCGTAGCAGCCGTACGGCAACCTCAAATGAACCTCTGAAGAACCGCCTGAGGGCTTCAACCTGGCGTGAAACAGGGCACATTGAGTGCAGCGGGTCCTGCCGGAACGGGGGCGGCGGGTCCTGCTGACGGGGGACGGCTCGCGGCCGGGACACGGGGGAAACCGGCCGCGAGCGTCGTCGCCCCGCGAGAACGCCCCGCGAGGCCCCGCACCCTCTACGCCCCGTACGTCTCCCGCAGTTCGATCTTGCGGACCTTCCCCGACACCGTCATCGGGAACGCGTCCAGGATCCGCAGCCGGGCCGGGATCTTGTAGTGGGCGAGGCGGCCCGCGCAGTAGCCGCGGATCTCGTCCAGCGTCGGGGGGTCGTCCGCGTCGTGGGGGATGACGCAGGCGAGGACCTCTTCGCCGTACTTCTCGTGGGGGACGCCGACGATCTGGACGTCGCGGATCTTGGGGTGGGCGTAGAGGAACTCCTCGATCTCGCGCGGGTAGATGTTCTCGCCGCCCCTGATGATCATGTCCTTGATGCGGCCGACGATCTCGACGTAGCCGTCCTCGCGCATCACGGCCAGATCGCCGGTGTGCATCCAGCGGCCGGCGTCGACGGCCTCGGCGGTCCTCTCGGGCTCGTTCCAGTAGCCGAGCATCACGCTGTAGCCCCGCGTGCACAACTCGCCCGCGCGGCCCCGGGGTTGGGTGACACCGGTCGCGGGGTCGACGATCTTCACCTCGATGTGCGGCAGGACCCGGCCCACGGTCGCCGTGCGGTGTTCGAGGTCGTCGTCGCGGCGCGTCTGGAGGGAGACCGGGGACGTCTCTGTCATGCCGTAGCAGATGGAGACCTCGGCCATGTGCATCTCGGCGACGACGCGTTTCATGACCTCGACGGGGCAGGGGGACCCGGCCATGATGCCGGTGCGCAGGGTCGTGAGGTCGTACGCACCGAAGTCGGGGAGGTTCAACTCCGCGATGAACATGGTCGGTACGCCGTAGAGGGACGTGCAGCGTTCTTGCTGGACCGCGTGGAGGGTGGCGGCGGGCTCGAAGGACGGGGCGGGGATGACCATGCAGGCGCCGTGTGAAGTGGCCGCCAGGTTCGCCATCACCATGCCGAAGCAGTGGTAGAAGGGGACGGGTATGCAGATTCTGTCCTGCTCGTCGTACCCCAGCGACTCCCCCACGAAGTAACCGTTGTTGAGGATGTTGTGGTGCGAGAGCGTGGCGCCCTTGGGGAACCCCGTCGTGCCGGACGTGTACTGGATGTTGACCGGGTCGTCGCAGGACAACTCGGCCTCGCGGGCGATGAGTTCACCGCGCGGTACGGGTCCGCCGCGGGCGACGAACTCCGCCCACCCCGGGTCCCCGAAGTACACGGCTTCCCTCAAGTCGGGGCAGCGGCCCCTGACTTGCCCGATCATCGCCCGGTAGTCGCTGCCCTTGTGCGCGACCGAGGCGAACAGCAGCGAGACCCCGGCCTGGTCGAGGACGTAGGCGACCTCGTGCGTGCGGTACGCGGGGTTGATGTTGACCAGGACCGCGCCGACCCTGGCGGTCGCGTACTGCACGAGCACCCACTCGGGGGTGTTGACCGCCCACACCCCGACCCGGTCCCCCTTGCCGACCCCGCTCGCGAGCAGCGCGCACGCCAACTCCTCGACGTCGGCGGCGAATTCGGCGTACGTCCAGCGCCGCCCGGACGGCACGTCGACGAGCGCCTCCCGCGCGCCCCAACGGGCCACGGCCCGGTCGAGGTTGGCGCCGATGGTGTCGCCGAGGAGAGCGGTGGACCCGGCACCGTGGGCGTAGGAGAGACCCCCTGAGACGCCCCCCAAGACACCCCCCGAGACGCCCCCCGACGTCACCGGAAGTCCTCTTCCCGGTACTCGTTGCGCGACCCCTCGGCGGTCGCCTCCCGAAGCTCTATGCGCCGGATCTTCCCGGACACCGTCTTCGGCAGCGGCGCGAACTCCAGCCGTTTGATCCGCTTGTAGGGCGCGAGCAGCTTCCGCGAGTGGGCGAACAGCGCCTCGGCCGTCTCGGGGCCGGGCTCCCACCCGGCGGTCAGCACCACGTACGCCTTGGGCACCGCCAGCCGTACCGGGTCGGGCGCCGGGACGACCGCCGCCTCGGCCACGGCCTCGTGCTCCAGGAGCGCGCTCTCCAGCTCGAACGGCGAGATCTTGTAGTCGCTGGCCTTGAACACGTCGTCGCTGCGCCCGATGTACGTCAGGTACCCGTCGGCGTCGCGGGAGGCGACGTCCCCGGTGCGGTAGTAGCCGCCGGCCATCGCCTCGGCCGTGCGGTCCGCGTCGCCGTGGTAGCCGGTCATGAGTCCGACGGGCCGCCCGGCGAGGTCGAGCGCGATCTCGCCCTCGGTGACGCCGGGGGCGCCGGAGACGGGGTCGAGCAGCTCGACCTTGTAGCCGGGGCTGGGCCGCCCCATGGAGCCCGTCTTGAGGGGCTGTCCAGGGGTGTTGGCGACCTGGACGGCCGTCTCGGTCTGCCCGAACCCGTCCCGGATCGTGAGCCCCCAGGCCCTGCGCACCTGCTCTATCACTTCGGGGTTGAGGGGTTCCCCGGCGGCGACGGCCTCGCGCGGCGGGGTGCGCAGCTGGGTCAGGTCGGCCTGGATGAGCATGCGCCAGACGGTCGGCGGCGCGCAGAAGGTCGTCACCCCGGCCCGGTCCATCTCGGCCATCAGCCGACTCGCGTCGAACCGGGCGTAGTTGAAGATGAAGACGGTCGCCTCGGCGTTCCAGGGGGCGAAGAGGTTGGACCAGGCGTGCTTGGCCCAGCCGGGCGAGGAGATGTTGAGGTGGACGTCGCCGGGCTTGAGGCCGATCCAGTACATGGTGGCCAGGTGCCCGATGGGGTAGGACGCGTGGGTGTGTTCGACGAGCTTGGGGCGGGCGGTGGTGCCGGAGGTGAAGTAGAGCATCAGCGGGTCGTCGGCGAGGGTCTCGCCGTCGGGGGTGAACTCGGCGGAGGCGGAGGCGGCTTCGGCGTAGGAGTGCCAGCCGTCGACGGGTTCGCCGACCGTGGTCCTCGTGTAACGGCCGGGCACCTCCGCGAACTTGGCGGCGTCGGCGGAGCGGACGATCACGTGCCGGACGCGGCCCCGCTCCACGCGGTCACGCAGATCCGCCGGGCCCAGCAGGGGAGTTGCCGGGATGACGACGGCGCGCAGCTTCATCGCGGCCAGCGCGATCTCCCACAACTCGGCCTGGTTGCCCAGCATCACGAGGACGCGGTCCTCGGCGCGCACGCCCCGCGCGCGCAGCCAGTTCGCGACCCGGTTGGAGCGGTGCGCCAACTCGGCGAAGGACAGCTTCTGTTCGGAGCCGTCCTCCTCGACGATGTGCAGGGCGGTGCGGTCGTTGCCGTCGGCGATCGCGTCGAACCAGTCGAGCGCCCAGTTGAAGCGTTCGGGGCGCGGCCACGTGAACCCGGCGTACGCGGCGGCGTAGTTCTCGCGGTGGGTGAGCAGGAAGTCCCGGGCTCTGCGGAACTCCGCGGCGGGACCGGCATGGTCGGCAGACGAGTTGGAAGCGGCGGAAACCCGCGCGGAGAACGAATCCTTCGTCACCATCTGCACTCCTCTGATCCACGGAGAGTGTTCCTCCGGTTCACTCCCGCTCCGTACCGGTCCATTGCCCGGCGGCACTCTGCCATCGTGTAATCCGTGATGCAGGTCTCACTACCCCCGAACGGGGGTGTGCGCGGCGGCGGAGCCGTAGAAAGAGGCGGGTGCAGGGTGGCAGCGGACGCGTCGGGAACGATGGAGATTCATGGCGCGCTCGTCAGGCTGCGGCGGACCACCGGTTTGCCGGTGGCGTTCGGCGGGCCGGTCGAGCTGGGCCAGCGGCGGATGCGGATCACGGAGATGAGCGGCGCGGCGACGGCCTCGCTGCGCGGCCTGGCGGTGACGGCCGGGTACGGCCTCGGCGGCAAGACGCTGGCCCTGGCGCGGCCGATCGCGGTGAGCGACTACTCGGTCTCGCGGCAGATCAGCCACGAGTACGACGTCGCGGTCGCCGAGGAGGGCATCCGGTCGGTGCTGGCGGTGCCGATCGTGGTGCGCCGCCGGGTGCGGGGCGTGCTGTACGGGGCGCTGCGCACCGCGATGCCGCTGGGCGACCGGACGCTGGTCGCGGCGGTGGACGTGGCGCGGGACGTCGAGCAGGCGCTGGTGGTGCAGGACGAGGCGCGGGCGCTGCTGGAGGCGGCCGGGCCGCCCGCCGAGCCGGGGCGTCCGGCGGACGCGGCGCACTGGGAGCAGGTCCGGGAGGCGCACGCCGCGCTGCGCGCGCTGGCCCCGCGCATCGCGGACCCGCAGCTGCGGGCCGAACTTCTCGACGCGTGCGGCCTGTTGACATTGAGCACCGAGCAGGCGGAAACCGTAGAAAGCGGTACCACGCTCGCGCCGCGCGAGCTGGACGTCCTGACCTGCGTGGCGGCCGGCGCGACCAACGCGCTGACCGCCGAGCGGCTCGGGCTGCGGCCGGAGACGGTCAAGGGCTACCTGCGGTCGGCGATGCGCAGACTGGGGGCGCGGACCCGGGGCGAGGCGGTCGTCGCGGCGCGGCGGGCGGGGCTGTTGCCCTGAGTGGGAGAGTCGGCTTCCGGACAGGGAAGGGGTGGCCGGTGTGAACCATCGCGGACGGGGGAACGAGCGCTGCCCAGGACCCTGGATGACCGTTGACCATTCAGGCAACCGCTTACTGAATTTCTCCATGCCGTGGGCTGTTATATCCCTCACCCGGCAGTCCTTCAGAATGTCAAAGAGTCGTTGCCTAGAATTTGGCCCGCACACGACACTCGGAGGGGAGCGGTGACCGTGCGACGGGACTTCAAGGAGTCTGCCCGATGCCGCCCCGACCTGGTCATCGGCAGGGACGAGCTGTGGGTGTCGGCCCGCGACCAGCTCGCGCGGGGCGGCAGCGTGCTGCTCCACGGACCGGCCGGAATTGGAAAGTCGACGGTGCTGCGCGCTTTGGCCGCGGATTACGGCGAGAGCGCGCACACGGTCCTGCGCTGCTCGGCGACCGAGTCCGAATCCCATCTCCCGTTCCTGGCCCTCGCCGACCTCTTCGGCCTGGTCCTGGACGACGTGGCCGGCGCCCTGCCCGCGGCCCAGCGCACGGCGCTCGAATCGGCGCTCACCGGGCGCGGCGAGTCCACCCTCCAGCGCGACGGCCTCGCGCTGCGCCTCGCGGTCCTGTCGGCGCTGCGCCAGCTCGCCACGCGCGGCCGGGTCCTGGTCGTCGCGGACGACATGCAGTGGCTGGATCCCGCCAGCGCCGAACTCCTCGGCTTCGCGGCCCGCCGGCTCGGCGACACCCCCGTACAGGTCCTGTGCGCGGTGCGTACGGAGGGCCAGGAGTACGACCGGCAGCTGCGGCAGTCGCCGCCGGACACGCTCGCGATCCGGCTGAACGCGCTCTCGCGGGCGCACGTGTCCGCGCTCCTCGACCACCGCGGCTACACGGAGCTGCCCCGCTCCACGGTCCGCGACATCCACCGCACCAGCGGCGGGAACCCCCTGTACGCGCTGGAGCTGGGCCGCGCCCTGAGCGAGATGCCGACGGCGCCGCGCCCCGGCGAGCCGCTGCCGGTGCCGACCTCGCTGCGCGCGCTAGTGCTGTCCCGCCTCGACATGCTGTCCGCCGAGGCGCGCCGCACCCTGCTGGTGGCGAGCGCGGGCGCCCGCCCGACGCTGGCCCTGCTGCACGCGGCGGGCCGGGAGAACGCCGAGGCGGAGACCGCGCAGGCCGCGGCGCTCGGCCTGCTGGCGACCGAGCCGGAGGGTCCGGCCGTACGGTTCGCGCACCCGCTGATCTCGGCCGCGCTGTACGCGGAGGCGCCCGCGCAGGACCGGCGGGCCGCGCACGCGGCGCTGTCCACGGCCGCCTCCGACCCGATCGAGCGCGCCCGGCACCTGGCGCTGGCGACGACCGGCACGGACCCGGAGGTCGCCGACCGGCTCTCGGAGGCCGCCGCCCTCGCCCGCGACCGGGGCGCCCCCTCGGTCGCCGCCTCGCTCGGCCTGCTCGCCGCCCGGCACACCCCGCCGGGCGCGGCGCCCTCGCCGGACGAGCGGCGCCTTGAGGCCGGCGAGGACGCGATCACCGCCGGGGAGGCCGACTTCGCGCGGGACATCGCGCACGACGTCCTGACCAGGGTGACCGCGCCCGCCGACCGGGTGCGCGCCTGGATGATCGTCATCGAGTCCGCCGGGCAGGCGCTCGGCGAGGTCGACGCCGTCTTCCCGAAGGTCCTCGCCGACGCGGGCGACGACCCGCGCCTGCTCGCCCTCGTCCACTACCAGCTGGCCTGGCGTGGCCTGGTCGTCGACGGCGAGTTCCCCGAGGCCCGCCGGCAGTCCGCGCACGCCGCCGAACTCGCCGAGCGCGGCGGGGACCGGCGTACGGAGCTGATGGCGCTGTCCCTCCAGGCGTCCACCGAGACCCTGATGGGGCATCCGGACGCGCCCCAGACCATCAAGAAGGCGCTGCGGGAACCGCAGTTCGCGGATGTGGCCTGCCATCACAACGGGCCCGCGATGGCGCGGTTCAGGTGGCTGCTGATGAGCGACCAGCTGCCCGAGGCGCGCACCACGATCACCGCGCTGCTGCGGGAGGTGCAGCGGCGCGGCGTCGTGGAGAGCGAGGTGCACTTCCAGCGGTTCCTCGCCGAGACGGAACTGCGCTCCGGGCACTGCGGGCGCGCCCTCAACCTGGCCCGCGAGTCCCTGCGCCTGGCGCGCGACTCCGGGATCGGGCTCGGCGCCTCCGCGATGCTGGCGTCCCAGGCCGAGGCGTCCGGCGGCGACGTCGAACGGGCCCTGGAGCTCGCCCGCGAGGCCGCCGGGCGCGCCGAGGGCGACGGCGACCAGATGTACCTGTCCAAGGCCCTCGCCTCCCTCGGGTACGCCCAGCTGGTCGCCGACGACGCGGCCGGCGCCGTCCAGTCGCTGCGCCGGGTGCGGGAGCTGGAACAGGGGCTCGGCATCACCGACCCCGCGCGCGGGCGCTGGCAGGGCGACCTCGCCGAGGCCCTCGTGCGGATCGGGGAGCCGGCCGAGGCGCAGGACGTCATCGGCGTCACCCGCGAGCACGCCGTACGGCTCGGGCGCGAGAGCATCATCGCCGTCCTCGACCGCGCCGAGGCCCTGGTGCGCGCCGCGCGCGGCGACCACGACACCGCCCTCGCCCAGCTGACGTCCGTACAGGACCGGCTGGCGAAGCTCGGGTACGCCCTGGAGGAGGCCCGCGCCGCGTTCGCGCTGGCCCGGCTGCGCACCGGGCGGACCGGGCCGACGTCATACGACGAGGCCGCGCGCCTCTTCCGGCGGTGCCGGGCCGTGCCCTGGCTGCGGCAGGTCGACGCGGCCCTCGTGTCCGGCGCCGAGTCGCCCGCTCTCGTGGAGCGGGCGCCCGCCGCCGACGCGCTGGAGGGGCTCGCCTCGATGGAGCGGCAGGTCGCCGCGCTCGTCATGGAGGGCGCCACCAACCGGGAGATCGCCGCCCGCCTGTTCATCAGCGTCAAGACCGTGGAGGCCACGTTGACGCGCGTCTACCGCAAGCTCGGTATCCGCTCCCGGGTGGACATCGTGCGGCTCGCGGCGGGGCGGCGCGCCACCTGACGGACCGGCGGGTTTACTTCCACCTGCGGTTCGCCCCGGGGACACCGAGGGTTTTCCCTGTCCGGGTCCCCTAGGGGGTTCCCTCATTGGGGTGAGGGTGTGACGGGCCGTAGGTTCTGTGACGTGCCGCTCGCCCGGGCACACGGGGGTCGGTCCCGCGACCCCCGTGCACGACTCCCCCACAGCACCAGCGCGTACTCCCCACGGCTACCTCCCCCCACGAGGAGACACATTGTCCGCGCTCGACCGTGCGAGAAGGGCCGCCGCCTCGGCGGCAACCGCCGCTGCGGCAGCGACGACGCTGCTGTTCGGCACCCCGTCGGCATCGGCAGCACCCCAGCCGATCGTCGGCGGTACGACGACCACCACCTCGTCGTATCCGTTCATGATGCAGATCACGGACGCCTCGCAGAACCAGTTCTGCGGCGGCACCCTCGTCTCCGCGACGAAGGTCGTGACCGCCGCGCACTGCGTGGTCGGCGAGACCACGGGCAGCGTGCGCGTGGTCGGCGGCCGGACGTACCTGAACGGCACCGACGGCACGGTCGGCCAGGTCACCGGCATCTGGATCCACCCCGACTACACGGACACCACCGAGGGCGACGACGTGGCCGTCCTGACCCTGGCGACGCCGATGCCGTACACCCCGGCACCGTACGTCTCCGCCACCCAGACGGGCCTGTACGCGGCCGGCACCACCGCGCGCATCCTCGGCTGGGGCACCACCTCCGAGAACGGCGGCTCCTCCAACCAGCTGCGGACCGCGACCGTCCCGGTCGTGTCCGACTCCGGCTGCCGGAGCTCCTACGGTGCGGACTTCGTCCAGTCCGACATGGTTTGCGCCGGATACACCACCGGCGGCACAGACACCTGCCAGGGCGACAGCGGCGGTCCCCTGCTCATCGGGGGCGTCCTGGCAGGGATCACTTCCTGGGGAGAGGGGTGCGCGGAGGCCGGTTACCCGGGTGTCTACACCCGGCTGACCGCCTTCTCCTCCCTCGTCACCTCCGAGGTCACCTCGTAGAGGTACCCCGGGAGCACGACCAGGGGGCGTTGCGGGCCTCCACGAGCGGCCCGCAACGCCCTCTATCCATGCGCCCGTTCCAGCGGCGAGACTGTCCGCCATGATTGTCTCCGAAGAGCGGCTGCTCGCCTTCGCCGCCGTGTCCCTGCTCGTGATCGTCGTCCCCGGGCCGAGTGTGCTGTTCGTGATCGGGCGGGCGCTGGCCCACGGGCGCCGGGTGGCGGTGATGAGCGCGCTGGGCAACGTGGTGGGGTCCTACCTGCTGGTCGCCGTGGTCGCGTTCGGGCTCGGGTCGGTGGTGCAGGAGTCGGCGGCGGTCTATCTCGGGGTGAAGCTCGCGGGGGCCTGCTACCTGGTGTACCTCGGGGTGCAGGGGTGGCGGCACCGGCGGGAGCTGAAGGTGACGGAGGTACGGGGGTCCACCGCCCGCCGGGGGGATCTGCGGACCCTGGTCGACGGGGCGCTCGTGGGGGTCACCAACCCCAAGGGCGTCGTCTTCTTCGCCGCCGCGCTGCCGCAGTTCGTGGACCACTCCGCCGGGAACGTCGTCGCGCAGATGCTCGTGCTCGGGCTGGTGCCGATCGGGATCGGGCTGGTGACGGACACGCTGTGGGGGCTGACCGCCTCGGCGGCCCGCTCCTGGTTCGCGCGCTCCGAGCGGCGGCTGTCGCTCATCGGGGGCGCGGGCGGGTGCACGATGATCGGGCTCGGGGTGACGGTCGCGGTCACCGGACGCACCGACTGACCGCTACGGGATCACCGCGGCGAACCGGATGTCGTACGACGCCCCCGGGTGCGTCACCGCCAGCATCCGCGCCGCCTCCTCGGTGACCGCCTCCCGCTCCGCCGTCGCGAGGCGCCCGAACGGCTGGACGGTGAGCGCGCCCTCCGTCAGCCGCCATACGCCCGCGAGGAAGCCGTCGACCAGGAACGCCGGGTGGGAGACGTTGCCGGCCCAGGTGCGCCCCCAGTACGCGGGCGGGACGACCCGGGTGCGGTCGGCGTGCGAGAGGAGGAGGTTGTCGAACTCGGGCAGGAAGCGGGGCGGCGCCGGGGTCCCGGGGTCGGGGCGGGGCGCGTCGGGGAGGTCGAACAGCTCGGTGCCCTGCTCGTCGCGGAACGTCTCCAGCTCCAGCTCCTCGAACGCCGGACGCAGCCGGGTCAGGCCCGCCCAGGTCTGCATGTCCTTCACGGAGGCGGGACCGAAGGCGGCGAGGTAGCGCCGGACGAGCGCGGCGGCCTCGTACGGGGTGTCCGCGGCCCGGCCCAGCCAGTGCTCGGCCGTCGTCAGCGCGACCTGGCCGCTCTCGCCCCAGACGCCGCGCGGCGTGACCTGCACCAGCGGCAGCAGACAGCGGGCGGCGATGCCCAGCGCCTGGGGGTCCGCGTCCGGCCAGTGCGCCGCCAGGGCCGCGCGGAGCTCCTTCGGCGTGCGGGGCTTCTCCTCGACCAGGTCGCGGGTGAGCGCGGTGAGCCGGCCGAGGTCCACGCCCACGAGGCCCTTGCGGAACACCCTCAGCTCCCGCTCCCGCGCGGGCTGCACGAACGGCCCGAGCGCGAGGCAGTCGGCGGCCGTGTGCGTGTGGATCGTCGAGCGGAGGGTGACGATGCGTACGGCCTCGCGGTCGGCCATCAGCCGGGCGAGGTCGGCCGGGGTGAAGGGGTCGAGGCGGGCGGCGAGGGCGTAGTACGGGGGTTTGACGTTCTGCGCCTGGAGGCCGACGAGGTGTTCGACGGCGGCGTGCGCGGTCATCGCCGAGCGGCGCAGGAGGAGCTGGCGGGCGAGGGTGGCGCGGTTGAGGGCGCGGGTACCGAGGACGCGGGGGGCGGTCATGGGGTGCACGGTAGCCCCGATCGAGGACAGATCCTGGCCTCGTTGCCGCCGTCCCGTGTGCTGCGCGCCGCGTATATCCTGCCCGTGATCGGCAGGAAACAGGACAGGCAGAACAGACAGGACAGAAGCGACAGCGACGGGAGGCAGCCGCGATGCCCGAGCGACGCCGTGGCGCGAGGTTTCCCCGCAAGGAGGTGCGGCGGCCCGCGGAAGAGCCCGCCGGCGTGATCGACGCCGCCCTCTACCGCGACGGCGTCCGCGTCTCCTCCCCCGCCACGCTCGCCGACACCTACCGCGAACTGCGCGAGCGGCCCGCCAGCATGGCCTGGATCGGCCTCGCCCGCCCCACCGAGTCCGAACTCCACTCCCTGGCCACCGAGTTCGGCCTGCACCCGCTCGCCGTCGAGGACGCCAGCGAGGCCCACCAGCGCCCCAAGCTCGAACGCTACGGCGACACCCTCTTCGTCGTCCTGCGCGCGGCCCGCTACCTCGACGCCCCCGAGGAGATCGACTTCGGCGAACTCCACGTCTTCCTCGGCCCCGACTTCGTCCTGACGGTCCGCCACGCCGACGCCCCCGGCCTCTCCGCCGTACGCCGGCGCATGGAGGAGTCCCCGGAGCTGCTGCGCCTGGGCCCCGAGGCCGTCCTCTACGCGATCCTCGACGCCGTCGTCGACGGCTACGCGCCCGTCGTCTCCGGCGTCCAGAACGACATCGACGAGATCGAGACGGAGGTCTTCCGGGGCGACCCCGAGGTCTCCCGCCGCATCTACGAACTCTCCCGCGAGATGGTCGAGTTCCAGCGCGCGACGCGTCCCCTGGTCGGCATGCTCCACGCGCTGATGGCCGGCTTCTCCAAGTACGGCACGGACGACGAACTCCAGCGCTACCTGCGCGACGTCGCCGACCACGTCACCCACACCAGCGAACGCGTCGACGGCTTCCGCCAGGCCCTCACGGAGATCCTCACCGTCAACGCGACGCTGGTGACCCAGCAGCAGAACGCGGAGATGCGGGCGCTGGCGGAGGCGGGCTTCGAACAGAACGAGGAGGTCAAGAAGATCTCCTCGTGGGCGGCGATCCTCTTCGCGCCCACCCTCGTCGGCACGATCTACGGCATGAACTTCACCCACATGCCGGAGCTGCGCTGGGTGTTCGGGTACCCGTTCGCCGTCGCGCTGATGGGTGTGGTGTGCGTGAGTCTGTACGTCGTGTTCAAGCGCCGCGACTGGCTCTGAGCGGGCGGGCCGCCCGGCGGGTGGCTCGTACCCGTACGTGTCGTGGCGTGTTCTGCGCGTCACTTCATCGGCACTGTTTCAGCACCTGCCCCGCCGTACGCTCGACCGTCCGTCAAGTGCGTGACCGTCGAAAGGCAAGTGCCCCCGGCATGGCGTACACAGCTCAAGAGCAGCAATCCGCGTCCCTGGCAGACCTGTCGTTCGAGGCTTTCGGGGTGATGACGGCCCGGCGCGGGGCCGAGCAGGTGCCCCTCGGTCCACCGCGGCACCGGGCCGTCCTGGCCCTGCTGCTGATCCGGCGGGGCCAGGTCGTGCCCGCCGACCAGCTCGTCGACGAACTGTGGGGCGACAGCCTCCCCAGACGCCCGCAGGCCACCTTGCAGACGTACCTGTCCCACCTGCGGCGGGTGCTGACCGGGCAGCAGCACGGCCCGGTCACCCCGCTGCGCTACCAGGCTCCCGGCTACGTCCTGACGGTGGAGCCCGACACGTTCGACCTGTCCCGGTTCGAGAGCCTCGTCGCCCGGGGCCAGCGGCATGTGGCCGACAGCCGGCTCCAGGCCGCCCGCGAGGTGTTCTGCGAGGCGCTGCGGTTATGGCGGGCCGACCCGTTCCTGGACCTCACGGCCTACGCCCCGCTCGCGGAGGAGAGCGCGCGCCTGGCCCTGCTGCGGACCACCGCCGTGGCGGCCCACGCCGACACGCTGCTCGCGCTCGGCGAGGCCGGTGACGCCGTCGCGCTGCTGCGCCGCGAGGTGTCCCTGCACCCCACCGACGAACGCCTCGTCGGCAGCCTCATGACGGGCCTGTACCGGCTGGGCCGGCAGGCCGAGGCGCTCCAGCTGTACGACCGGACGCGCGCCTACCTCGCCGAGGAGCTCGGGGTCGCCCCGGCCCGCGAACTCCAGCACGTCCACATGGCGCTGCTGCGCCACGAACTCGACGACCAGGCGCCCGCCCCGGCCCCCGTCGAGGTGCGGGAGCGGCCCGTCGCCCCGGCCGAGCGGGAGGCGCCGAAACCCGCCGCCGGCGCGAGCGCGCCCGAGGCCGGGCAGCGAGGTGCGGACCCGGCGGCGTCCTCGGCCTTCCCCTGCCGCGACGACGCCCTCGACGCCCTGCGGTCCTCCATCGCCGGCGCCCTGCGCGGCAGCGGGCACATCACCGCCGTCGTCGGCGAGGCCGGCGTCGGCAAGACCGAGCTGGTGGTGCGCGCCACCGCGAGCCCGGAGCCGCCGCCCCCGGAGGCGGAGGTGATCCGCGTCAACTGCCGCGGCACCGAGGGGGCGCCCGCCGGCTGGGTGTGGCAGCAGGTGCTGCGCCGGCTGGAGATCCCGTACGGGATGTCGTTCGACGGCCTCCGCAAGGAGTGCGTCCTCCCTCCGGTGACAACGCTGTCGGGGCACGGCGGCGAGTTCCCCGGGCATCTGCACTTCCTCGTCCAGGACGCGCTGTGCGAGGCGGTCCTCCAGTGCGCCGACGACCGGCCGCTCCTGCTCGTCCTGGAGGACGTGCACGGCGCGGACCGGCTCACCCTCGACGTGCTGGGCCTGCTCGGCAACCGCACCCAGGGGCGCCCCGTCAGCGTGGTGATCACGGTCCGCGAACCGGGCCTGGGAGCCGGGCCCGCCGCCGACGGCCCCCTCGTGGACCTCCTGGCCGACTCCCGCACCAGGGTCGTGCACCTGGGCAACCTCACCGAGGAACACGTCCGGACCGCGGTCACCGCCCAGGCGGGACCCGGCGTCGACGCGTCCGTCGTACGGGCCCTGTACGAGCGCAGCGCCGGCAACCCCTACCTCCTCGACCAGCTGCTCGCCGACGCGGGCGGCGCCCGGCGCCTGCACGATCCCCGGGTCGCCGACGCCGTGCGCGCCGGGATCCCGACGGGGGTCCGCACCATGCTGCGCAGGCGGTTCGCCGGGCTGACCCCGGGCGTCCTCCAGCTCCTCAAGTGCTGCGCCGTGCTCGGCGCCGAGGCGACCCTGGCCACGCTCACCGGGATGCTGGACGACGACGGGGCCGGCCCCGACATCCACGACCGCGTGGAGGAGGCCATGGCGACCGGGTTCATGGAGTACGACCCCGACCACCCGCACCGGCTCGTCTTCCGCTACGGCCTCATCCGCGACGTCCTCCTCGCGGAGCTGCGCCGCCAGGAGCGGGCGGCCCTGCACGCCCGCGCCGTCGCCGTGCTCAGCGCCTGGCACGGGGACTCCCCCGAGGCCAGCGAGGAGGTGGCCCAGCACGCCTGGCAGGCCGCCCTGGCCCTGCCGGCCGAGGACGTGGTGCCGCTCCTGCGGCGCGCCGGTGAACAGGCCATCGGCGACGGCGACTACCAGGGCGCGCAGACCTGGTTCGAGCACGCGCACACCCTGCTCTCCGCCTCGCCCCGCGGCGGCGACACGGCCTCGGACCAGACGCTGGACCTGCGCACCAGGCTCCTGTACACGACGAGCATCACCCGCGGCTACGGCGACCACCAGGTGGAGGTGGAGGCCGGGCGCATCCGGAAGCTGTCCGCCGCCACGACGGGCCGCACCATCGAGCAGGCCGCCCTGCTGCTGCGGCAGTTCGTGGCCGAGCTGGTCACCGGCCGGCACCCGGAGGCCGCCCGGCACGTGGAGCAGCTGCGTGCTCTCGCGGAGCGCTCCGGCGCCCCGGAGATCCGGTTCCACGAACGCATCGCCCGCGGGCTGTTGCAGCTGCCCAGCGAGACCGCCGACGCGCTCACGGCCCTGACCGAGGCGGAGCGGGCGGCCGACGCGCTGAGCCCCGGGCAGCGGGAGGCCATGACCCACCGCTCGCAGCACGACCCCCGGTTCCTCGCCATGAACCACCGGGTCCTCACCCTGTGGCTGCTGGGCGCCGTCGACGAGGCGCGGGAGCTGTGCGACGACCTGCTCGTGGCCACGGGCCGGGACGGCACGCCGGTCGACCAGGCGAGCGCGTACTACTTCCACTCCCTGGTGGCGGCCCTGGGCGAGGATCCGCACGGGGCGGCGGAGTCCAGCGGCCGGGGCCTGGCCATCGCCCGGGCCCACGGGCTGAGTCACTGGACCGCCATGCTCCAGGTGTGCCGGAGCTGGGCGCGGCAGCAGGCCGGTGAGCCCGGCGCACTCGGCCGGCTGGAGTCGGCGGTCGCCGAGCTGCGCGAGCGGCGGCTCCTGATCCGGCTGCCGCTCCACCTGGGCCTGCTCGCCCAGGCGCAGCACAGCAGCGGGGCGGTGGAGGACGCCAGGCGGACCCTGCGGTCGTCGGCCGCCGAGGTCGAGTCCCGGGGCGAGTTCGCCTACGTCAGCCGCAATCTGCCGTTCACCCGCCTGTGCCACCCGGCCGCCGTGTCGTAGCGGCCGGGTGGTACCGCCCCGGGGGCGAGGCCGCTTCTCAATCGTCCGCGGGTTCTCCTCGCAGGCGGGCGCAGGCCGCTTCGGTCTCGGGGTGGCCGAGTGCGTCGAGGATCCGCACCGCCTCCCGCCACAGGGGCACGGAGGCGGCGCGGTTCCCCTGGGCCTCGTGGGTGTCCCCCATGTGCAGGAGGGTGTCCGCCTCCAGGTAGCGGTCCTTCATGTGCTGGTAGAGCTTCAGGGCGCGCTCGTAGCAGCGCAGGGCCTCCTGGTGGTGGCCCATGTGGTGGTGGGCGTACCCGAGGCTGTCCCAGGCGGCGGCCTCGCCGTTGGTGTCGCCGATCTCCTGGTGCAGGGCCACGGCCCGGGTGCACTCGTCGACGGCCTGCCGGTAGGCGCCGTGGAGGATGTACGTCCAGCCCGTCTCGTTGAGGACGAGGGCCTGCCCGGTGAGGTTGTCCGCCGACCGGTACAGCTCCAGGGCCCGCGCGTAGTGGCGCAGGGCCGCGTCGTGGTCGTGGCGGCCGTTGGCGAGGAAGGCCAGCGACCGGTGCGTGCGGGCCTGGCCGCCCGCCTCACCGAGGCCGGTGAACAGGGCCATCGCCGCGTCGAGTTCGGTGTGGGCCGCGTCGTCCTGGGCGAGGCGCCCGTACGCGAATCCCAGCGCCCGGCGGGCCTTCGCCTCGCGGAGCCGGTCCTGGAGCAGCCGGGCGGCCTCGACGGCGGTGGACTGGATGTCGATCTGGTCCTGCCAGCGGCCCCTGCGGTCCAGGTACAGCTCCAGGGTCTGGGCCAGCAGCCAGGCGTGGGCCGGGTGGCCGCCGTCCTTGGCCTGGGCGACGGCCGACAGCAGGACGGGCAGTTCCCGCTCCAGCCAGGCCGCGGCCGAGGCGGGGTCGGTGAGGGGGTCGAGTGCGACGCCCGGTTCGGCGGGGGCGTCGGGGGCGGCGTCGATGCGGTCGGGCGTCAGCGCGCTCGCGGCGGCGTGGGCGCCGTGGACGTAGTGGTCGAGCAGGCGCCGGACGGCCGCTTCGCGGGT
The DNA here is from genome assembly GCF_033794345.1 of Streptomyces niveiscabiei. Taxonomy (NCBI): domain Bacteria; kingdom Bacillati; phylum Actinomycetota; class Actinomycetes; order Kitasatosporales; family Streptomycetaceae; genus Streptomyces; species Streptomyces niveiscabiei. The sequence goes on along the minus strand of NZ_JARAYJ010000003.1, from coordinate 52,203 downwards.
GCCGGCGTCGTCGTGGTCCTGGAGCTGCTCGGCGGCGTAGATCTTGAGCATGTCGTGGAAGGCGAAGCGGTTCGACGCCGGGCGGATCATCAGGTGGGCGTCGGCCAGCCTGGCCAGCAGGGTCGTGGCCTGGCGCACCGGCAGCGCGGCCAGGCTCGCCGCGGCCGTGGCGGAGAGGTCGGGGCCGGGGTGCAGGGACAGCAGCCGCAGGAGCCGCGCCGCCTCGGGGCCGAGGCCGTCGAGGGACAGGGAGAAGACGGTGCGCAGGTCGGTGTAGGGGTCGTCGTCGGCGAAGGCGTCGAGGCTGTCGTGGCCGGCCCGCAGTTCGGCGGCGATGGAGGCGAGGGAGAAGCCGGGCAGGGTGGCCGCGCGGGCCGCGATGACGGCGAGGGCGAGGGGCAGCCGGTGGCAGAACTCGACGATCGCGTCGACGGCTTCGGGTTCGGCGGCGGTGCGGCCCTGGCCCAGGTGGCGCGCGAGGACCTCGCGGGACTCCGGCTCGCTGAGCGGGCCGAGGATCAGGGGGGCGGCCCCGTGGGTGGCGACGAGGCCGCGCAGCTGGGTGCGGCTGGTGATGACGACGAGGCAGGTGCAGCTGCCCGGCAGCAGGGGGCGCACATGCTGGGAGTCGCGCGCGTTGTCGAGGACGATCAGGACCCGGCGGTCGGCGAGGATGCTCCGGTACAGGGCCATCTGGGAGTCGACGTCGGCGGGCAGGTGGCGGGCGGAGACGCCGAGGGCGATGAGGAACGAGCGCAGGGCCTCGGCGGCGGACACGCAGGGCCCGCTCACGTCGAAGCCGCGGAGGTTGACGTAGAGCTGGCCGTCGGGGAAGCGGGGCGCGAGGCGGTGGGCGAGGTGCACGGCGAGGGTGGTCTTGCCCACGCCGGCCATGCCCTCGATGGTGTTGATCACCGCGGAGCGGGTCGCGGAGTCCTCGTCGAGCTTGTCGAGGGCGCTGGTGATCCGGGCCAGTTCGTCCCGGCGGCCGACGAAGGTGCGCAGGTCCAGGGGGAGTTGGGTGGGGCGGACCGGGGCCGGCGCGGCCGGCCGCGCGGGGGGCTGCCTCGGCGGGGCCGCCCGGGGCTCGTCCTGGGGGGCCGCGGCCCGTTCCGGACGGCGCATCAGGCCCGCGTGGGCCAGGCGCAGTTCCCGGCCCGGCTCGATGCCGAGTTCGTTCTTCAGCCGCAGGCTCATCTCCTGGTACAGGCCGAACGCCTCCGCCTGGCGCCCCGTCTGGGCGAGCGCCTGGATCAGCCGGGCGTGCACCGCCTCGTCCAGCGGGTACTGGGCGGTCGCCCGGTGCAGCAGGGGCAGGACCGGGGCGGGGGTGCCGAGCGCCAGCATCAGGTCGGCGCCCTCGCGCAGGGCCGCCAGGTGTTCGCTGTCGACGGCGGAGAACAGGGGGTGCACCCGGATGTCGGGCGGGACTCCCTGCGCGGCTTCTCCGCGCCACAGGGAGAGGGCCTGGGTGTACAGCTCGGCGGCGCCGCTCACCTCGCCGCCGTCGGCGGCGTCGCGGGCGCGGGTGACGAGGTCGCGGAAGCGCAGCAGGTCGAGGGTGGTGGCGTCGGCGTCGATGCCGTAGCCCCTGGCGTGCCGGACCAGCAGGCCGCCCGGGGCGCGGGGCGGGAGGCCGGGTTCCAGCAGTTTCCGCAGGGAGCCGATGTGGCGGTGGACGACGTTCACGGCGCTGTTCGGCGGGTCGCTGTGCCACAGGACGTCGACGATCTGGCTCAGGCCGACGGTCTGTCCGGCGTGCAGCAGGAGTAACGCCAATAAGGCGCGCTGTTTCGGGGGGCCGAGGGGTAACTCGGCCTCTCCTCGCCATACTTTGACCGATCCCAGGACCGCGAATCGCACGTGCTGGTTCTGGTCTTCATTCATCTTCACTGGTCCCGGTAGGAGGAGCCTGAACTCCTCCAACCCTAGTTCGTGATCTTCCTCCTCGGGCGGCCTGTCATCGGGGGTGGCCGGTCCTGGTCGGGTGGTCGTAGCGCCGTTCGTTGTAGCTGAGCATGTCGAGCAGGCCCCGGGCGGTGAGCCGCTGCCGGTTGCCGGCCGGGCCGGGGGCCCGGGGTACCGGCACCCCCGCGGGGTCGGCCCAGGTCAGCCGGCCGCGGTCGTCGATCCGGGCCCGGCAGCGGTTCGCGTTGTCCTGGTGCAGGCAGAACGGGATGTCGAGGTGTCCGAGGGCGAACGCGCGCACGAGCGCCGATCCGACGTCGCCGCCCAGGGTCAGGGTGTGCGTGATGATCGCCCGGGCCTCCTCGTAGATCCCCGAGTCGGGGATTCCGGCCGGTTCGGCCACCGCCTCCCGCCCGGCCGCCCGCGCGGCGCGTTCCAGGGCCTCGACGTTCTCCGTGATCGACGGGATCCTGCTGGCCTCCACGGCGGTCTTGACGATCAGCCGCTCGGTCCCGGTCCGGGCGGCGAGTCTCGCGCTGGCCTCCAGGAGCCCGTACGCCCCGTGCCTGCTGCGGGGATAGACGCCCATGTAGGTGTACAGGACGGCGTGCCAGTCGGTGTCGCCGAGCCATTCCCGGGCCAGGGCGCGCAGGGCGTGGATCGCCTCGGTGTCCTGCTGCTCGCTGGTCTGCTGGGCGTAGCTGACGGAGATGTCCCGCAGTCCGTGTTCGCGGAAGAACAGGCCCTCCAGGATGCTCAGGGAGATCAGCAGGCTCGGCGGGCACAGCTGGCCCAGCATGCAGCCGCCGAAGCTCTCCAGGTGCACGGGTTCGGCGGCCTCCGCGAGCATCTCGCAGCACTCCGCCCAGGCGGCGACGGCGCGGGCCAGCGGGACGCGGCTGTAGGGCAGGCAGTAGGAGACGGGGCCGCCCTCGGTGGCGTCGATCCCGGCCGCCATCAGGCCCGCGAACAGGTCGCCGGGCAGCGCCGATCCGTGCCGCACCTGCACCGGGAAGTCGTCCCCGGCGATCCCGGCGAGCAGGCCGCGGGTCACCGCCGGGCCGTGGGCCACCAGCGGGAACCCGTTGAGATCCGCGCCCTCGTCCAGGGCGCGGCGGGCCGAGGCGTGGTCGTTCACCCGGGTGTAGCTGTCGACGGTGATGGTGCCCACCGTGGCCGCGTCGACTCTCCTGACCGCGTCGAGTCCCGCGCGCATCCGGCCGGCCGTGCCGAATCCCATGCGCGGCTGGACGACCAGTCTCCCTTCGGCCGACGCCCGCCGCACGAACCGGGTGAAGCGTCCGGGTCCGGCAGGGGGGGCCATCAGGTGCTCCGGGGCTCGGTGGAGGCGACGCGCCGCGGCGGCGCCGGCACCAGGCCGACGCAGTCGAGGAACCGGTCGAGGTCGGTGTCCGCCTCGAACACCGCGTCGAAGCCGTTCGCGACCAGTTCCGCCCGGGATCCCGCGTGCCGGGACCCGTGGACGCCCAGCTTTCCGCCGATGACGACCTTCATTCCGGCGAGGTCCGGGTGCCGGCGGATCTTCTTGATCAGCCGCAGTCCGTCGAGGTGGCCGTGTCCGTTGACCGTGCTGACGACCAGGGCGTCCGGGCGGACTCTGGCGCACGCGGACAGGACGAGGCCGTCCGGGGTGCACGCGCCGAGGTTGACGACCTGTCCGCCGTTCTCCTCCAGCAGCAGCTGGAGGAAGACGAGGTTCCACATGTGGGAGTCCGACGACACGCTGGTCACGACGTAGGTCCTCACGGGCGGTTCGTCCCGGCCACCGCGAGGAACGCGTCGTCGTCCGCCACGGTCCCGATGGTCACGCGCACGCCGTCGCCCGGGTAGGGCCGTACGGCGATTCCCGCCGACGCGCAGGCTGCGGCGAACTCCTCGGCGCGGTCGCCGAGCGGCAGCCAGAGGAAGTTCGCCTCCGAGGGCGGTACGTCGAATCCCAGGGCGAGCAGCTCGGCGCGGACCCGGTCCCGTTCGGCGGCCGTGTCCTGGACGCGGGCGAGGAGCTCCTTCCGCGCCGCGAGGGAGGCGACGGCGGCGGCCTGGGCGACGTCGCTGACGCTCAGCGGCATGACCCTGCGCCGGACGCGGGAGATCAGGCCGGGCTCAGCGAGCAGGTAGCCGACGCGCAGGCCGGCGAGGCCGTACGCCTTGGAGAAGGTGCGGGCGACGATCAGGTTCGGCCGGGCGGCGAGGAGGCGGGCGCCGAGGCCGGGGTCGCGGGCGAACTCGGCGTACGCCTCGTCGAGGACGACCAGGCAGGTGCGCGGGACGGCGTCGAGGAACCGCAGGAGGCCGGCCTCGTCGGACGCGGTGCCGGTGGGGTTGTTGGGGTTGCAGAGCAGCACCAGGCGGGTCCGCTCGTCGACGGCGGCGGCCAGGGCGTCGAGGTCGTGCCCGTCCTTCGCCAGGGGGACCCGTACCGTGCGGAAGCCCGCGAGGTCCGCGAGGACCTCGTAGCCGTCGAAGGACGGCCACGAGCAGGCGACGGCGGCGTCCGGTCCGGCGGTCACCGTGAGCAGTGCCTCAAGGAGCGTGATCGATCCGGCGCCCACCGCGACGTGGTCCGGGGTGAGGCCGTAGTGCCGGGCGAGGGCGGTGCGCAGCGCTCCGCAGGCCGGGTCCGGGTAGCGGTTGGCCTCGGTCGCGGCGCGGGTGATCGCGTCCAGGACGGACGCGGGGGGCGGGAACGGGGTTTCGTTGCGGGCGAGTTGGTGGGCGGGGGCGGGACGGTCGGGGTGGTCGGCGTCTCCGGTGCCGAGCAGCCGGGCGAGTCCGGCGTCCTCGGGGGCTGCGGCTGCGGTGCGCTTCGCCATGAACTCCGCGATGTCCGCCAGCGTGTTGAGGGCGAACAGGTCCTCGTCGGCGATGGTGACGCCGAGGCGCCGGCTGAGCTCCAGGGAGAGTTCGAAGGTGGCCAGGGAGTCCAGGCCGGCGTCCTCGCGGCTCGCGTCCGGGGAGACCTGGCCGGCCTCCACCTCCAGCTCCTCGATCATGATCGTCTTCAGCAGTTCGTACACGGGTCCTCCGGTCCGATCGCCTGGCCGTTACGCGTCGGCCGGCTTCCTTCGGGGCGTCTTCCAGCGGTCGGGCACCGCGTTGGTCCGGTGCTCCCAGACGACGTTGTCGTCCCACCACTCCTCGATCCGGCGCAGCTCCGCCCCGGTGTCGGGGCCGGTGAGCCGGAAGACCATCTCGGCGACGGGCAGGCCGAGTCCGGGGGCGCTGCCGTAGCGGCGTCCGACGTCGCCGCGGGCCCGGTAGGTGACCGTCCCCGGCAGCGGGCACGTGTCGGGCAGCGCGCGCAGGACTCCCTGGGCGGGCGGGAACCAGACGAAGCCGAGCCGTTCGCCGGTCGGGCGGATCTCGACCTGGTCGCCGCGCCCGGCCTGGCCGAGCAGGCTCGCGCCGTAGAAGTTCATGCCCAGCACGGCTTCGTGGACGTCGGTGACGAGGGCCGCGCCCGCCCGGCTGGCGATCTCGCAGACGACCAGGCGGTCGTCGGCGGTGTGGAACAGTTCGAGGTGGAAGGCGCACAGGCCGGGTACGGCGGGCAGCGCGGCCACGACCTGCCGTGCGGTGTCGCGCAGCCGCTCGGACAGGGGGTCGTCGTCGGGCATCATCCCCGTCATGGTCGGGGCGTCGAAGGCGACGGAGAACCAGTCGGAGTACAGGTTGCGGGAGGGCACGGCCAGCACCGCCTCGCCGTCCTTCATGAGGCCGTTGACGTGGTGGAAGTCGCCCTCGATCCAGGCTTCGGCCAGCCGGGTGGCGCCGTCGGGGCGCTCCGGGAGGGCGCTCAGGGCGTCCTCGTCCATCAGGACCGACGTGCCGTTCGAGGCGCCGGAGTCGAGTTCCTTGACGACGACCGGGAAGCCGACCTTCCACGCGAACTCGGCGAGTTCGTCGTTGGTGCGGAACGCGCGCATGGGCGCGACGTCGATGCCCGCCGCCGCCAGCGTCGTCTTCATGACGTGCTTGTCCCGGTAGGCCGTGGCGGAGGCGAGGCTCTGGCCGGGCAGGCCGAGTTCGGCCCGCAGGCGCGCCGCGCGCAGCACCTCGCGCTCGCCGAGCGACAGGATCCGGCGTACGCCGAACCTGCGGGCTAGGTCGACGAGTTCGGCGTCGGGCAGCTCCCAGAGGCTGGGCACCACCTCCAGGTGGAGGAAGCGCTCCGCGTACGCGTCGAGGTCGGCGGTGGGGATGTCCGCGCGCGTGGTCACCACGACCAGTTCGCGCTCCGCGTCCGGGAACCACTCGTGCAGGCGGGAGACGATCTCCTTGGTGTTCAGCAGGAGGAACGGACCCTGTTCGGCGGCCATGTTCACCTTTCGGTCAGTCATCGATTCCCTCTACGCGTCCGTGCCGAAGTAGCGGTCCCCGAAGTCCCCGATGCCGGGCAGCATCCACGCGTTCTCGTCGAGCCGTTCCTCGATGGCGGAGGTCACGATCCGCACCCGGGGGTACCGCTCGCAGACGGCGGTGATGCCCTCGGGGACGGTGATGAGGTTGACGAAGACGATGTTCTCCTCGGGCACGCCGAGGTCGGTCAGCACCCGCAGGGCCGACAGGGCGGTCCCGCCGGTCGCCATGACCGGGTCGAGGAGCAGGACGTGGCGCCGGGCGAGGTCGGCGGGCAGGGCGGTGTAGTGGAGATGGGCCTGTTTGGTCGTCTCGTCCCGCTGGATGAGGATCTTCCCGATCCTGATGCCGGGGCAGACGTCCCGCAGTTCGCCCTCCATGCTCTCCCCGGCGCGCACCACGGTGACCCCGCACAGTCCGGAGGCGAAGCGCAGCCCCTGGTAGGCGGCGCCGGTCGGGGTGCGGACCTCGTGCGGTTCGAAGGGCAGCAGGTCGAGGCCGGCTTCGAGCAGCAGGCGGATGATCCGGCGCGAGCAGTGGACGAAGTCCTCCCGGCGGGCGTCCCGGTCGCGGATCACGGTGTGCAGGGCGCACAGTTGGTCGGTCTGGGGCAGCAGGCGGACGCTGGTGCCGAGGTACTGGTCGATCGCGGGGGCGGGAGCGGGGGCGGTCGGCGCGGTCATGGGGCAGGTCTCCTCAGGCCCTCGGGACGAACTTCACGGGGAGCGAGTCGAACCCCCACAGCAGGTTCGAGCGCAGGCGGCGGACCTGGCCGGCGAGTTCGGCGACCTCGACGCGGGCCAGGAGTTCCTCGAACATCACCGTGAGTTCGAGCTTGGCGAGCGAGGAGCCGATGCAGTAGTGGTTGCCCTGGATGAAGCCCAGGTGCCGGTTGGGGTCCCGGGTGATGTCGAAGCGGTCGGGGTCGTCGAAGACCGTCTCGTCGCGGTTGGCGGAGGGCAGCCAGGCGACGACGTGGTCCCCGGCGCTGATCCGCTGCCCGCCGAGTTCGGTGTCCTCGGTGGCGGTGCGCAGCGCGTGCATGACGGGCGAGGTGTAGCGCACGACCTCCTGGATCGCGGAGGGCATGAGGGCGGGCTCGTCGCGCAGCCGCCGCCACTGATCGGGGTTGTCGATGAGGGCGAGCAGTCCGCCGACGGTGGCGTGCCGGGTCGTCTCGTTGCCGCCGGAGACGAGGGCGTCGCAGTTGTAGAGGATCTCCTGGTCGGTGAGCGGGGCGCCGTCGATCTCGCCGCACACCAGGGCGCTCATGAGGTCGTCCTTCGGTTCCCGCCTGCGCTGCTCGGCGAGGTCCTGGAAGTGGAGGAGGATCTCGGTGTGGGCCTGGATCTTGCGCGCCTCCTCGGTCTCGTCGAGGGCGGTGGAGCTCCAGGCGAAGCGGGTGCGCTCGACCATGAAGTCCCAGTCCTCGGGCGCGACGCCGAGCATGTCGCAGATGACGGAGACCGGCAGTTTCTGGGCGACGCGGGTGAACTCGCACTCCCCCTCGGCCAGCGCCTCGTCGATGGCTCGGGCGGCCGTCGCCCGCATGTTGGTCTCCAGCCGGCTCACCATGCGCGGGGTGAACGCGGAGCTGACGACCTTGCGGATCTTGTCGTGCCGGGGCGGGTCGGTGATGTTGAGCATCTTCCCGGCCGCGGCGGCGAGGACCTGCGGGTCGGAGTCGAGGCGCATCCCGTTCTGGGAGCTGAACACGCGGGGGTCGGTGAGCAGGTCCGTGCACAGGCCGTGCGTCATGACCGCCCAGAAGTGCTCCCCGTTCGCGCGCTGGTTGCGGTAGACGGGGTGTTCGGCGCGCAGCCGCGCCCAGACGGGTCCGGGGTCGGAGTCCCGGTAGAGAAGCGGGTCGGACAGGTCAACGTTCATCAGCTCTCCCGTTCATCGGTGCGGTGCCGAGTACGTCGCGCAGGGCGCGCAGCACGTCGCCCTGGTGTTCGCCCAGGTAGAAGTGGCCGCCGGGGAAGGTGCGGAGGGTGAAGCGGCCCCGGGTCGCGCCGGCCCAGGCGCCCGCGTCGCCGGCTTTCACCGCCTCGTCCTGGCGGCCCACGAACGCGGTGACGTCGGTGCGCAGCGCGGGGCCGCCGGCGCGCGGGACGTAGGACTGGACGATGCGGTAGTCGTCGCGGACCGCCGGCAGGAAGGCGGAGCGCATGTCGGGGTCGTCCAGCAGGCCCGCGGTGCCGGAGCCCAGTTCCTTGAGGAGGGCCACGAGCCGGTCGTCGTCCAGGAGGTGGGCGCCTTCCTGCCCGGCGAAGGGCCGCACCCGGTGGGGGGCGCCGCACCCGGAGACCACGAGGTGGCGTACGGCGCCGGCCGAGCCGTCGGCCGTGAGGCGGCGCAGGACCTCGTAGCCGACGACGGCGCCCATGCTGTGCCCGAAGAGGACGGCGGGCCGGTCGAGGAGTCCGCGCAGTTCCTCGGTGACCTGGTCGGCGAGGGTGTGCAGGTCGGGCGGGAAGTCGTCCCTGATCCGGTTCTCGCGGCCCGGGTACTGGACGGCCCACACCTCGGCCCCGGCGAGGCCGCCGCCGCCCCAGTCGCGGAAGTAGCTGGCCGCGCCCCCGGCGTGCGGGAAGCACACGAGCCGGGTTTCGGCCGGTGGCCCGTAGGAGCGGAGCCAGCGGCTGTCGGGCCGGACGGCGGCGGTCTGTCGCGGTGCCACGCCGGTCAGCTCCGCCCGGCGCGGTCCGCCGCGCCGTCGCCGGACGCCCGGGTGACGGCCTCGGCGAGCCCGGCGATGGTCGGGGACTCGAACAGGACGCGGGCCGTCATGCCGACGTCGAACCGGGCGCGGATGCGGGCGATGAGGCTCGCGGCGAGCAGGGAGTGGCCGCCCACCTGGAAGAAGTCGGCGTCGACGCTGATGCCGCGGCGGCCGAGGACGTCCTCCCAGATGTCCGCGAGGACCGCTTCCACCGGGGTGCGCGGCGCGACGTGGGCGGCCTCGGTGGCGTCGTCGGGTTCGAGGGCGAGCAGGGCGGCCCGGTCGATCTTCCCGTTGGGGGTCAGGGGGAAGGCGTCCAGGACGCGGACGGCCGCCGGGATCATGTACCACGGCAGGTGGCCGCGCAGGTGGGCGATCAGGTCGGCGGGCGCGGCCCGCCCGCTCGCGGTCACGAAGCAGACGAGGGTGCTGTCGGGGCCGTCGCCCGTCACCTGGGCGACGCAGGCCCGGACGTCCTCGTGTTCGGTGAGCACGGTCTCGATCTCGCCGAGTTCGATGCGGTAGCCGCGCAGTTTCACCTGGTGGTCGCGGCGGCCGAGGAACTCGAGGCAGCCGTCGGCGTCGGCGAGCACCAGGTCCCCGGTGCGGTAGAGCCGGCTGCCGGGCACGCCGGAGAAGGGGTCGGGCAGGAACCGCTCGGCGGTGGTCTGCGGCGCGCCCAGGTAGCCGACGGCCACGCCCGCCCCGCCGATGAACAGCTCCCCCGGCTCTCCCACGGGGACCGGCCGCAGGGCGTCGTCGAGGACGTACGTGCGGACGTTGTCGATGGGGCGGCCGATCGGGACGGAGCTGTACTCGCTGCCCTCCCACGCGGCGCCCGGCTCGTGGACCGTGGTGGTGATGGTGCCCTCGGTCGGGCCGTAGACGTTGAACCAGCGGATGTCCTCGCCGACGTGTTTCTTCCAGGTCAGCAGCGCCTGGCGGGCCGCCTTCTCGCCGGCCACGATCATGGTGCGCAGCGTGGACTCGGTGGCCAGCCGCAGCAGGCAGTCCTCTTCCGCGACCCAGCTGTGCCAGAAGGCGGTGGGCACGCTCAGGAAGGTCGTGCCGGTGTCGATGACCTGCTGGGTCAGGGCCCGGAACGTCTGGCGCAGGGGGTCGCTGCCGAGGACGAGGGCCGCGCCGTGCAGGAGCGGCGGGAAGATCTCCTCGGCGGCGGCGTCGAAGCTCAGGGGCCTGCACTGGAGGACGCGGTCGCCGGGGGCGAAGGCGAAGTGCCGGTTCACGGCCGCGCTGTGGTTGGCCAGCGAGCGGTGCGTGACCAGGACGCCCTTGGGGCGGCCCGTGGAGCCGGAGGTGTGGATGACGTAGGCGACGTCCGACGGGAGCGGGGCGGGGCCGTCCGGGGCGGGCGCGGTGTCGGGGTTCTCGCGGTGCTGGTCGAGGCAGACGATCTCGCCGTCGTAGTCGGGGAAGAGCGGCCTGAGCGGCTCCTGGGTGAGGAGCAGGCGCGCTCCCGTGTCGGCGAGGACGTACCGCAGCCGTCCGGCCGGGTACTCCGGGTCGAGGGGCACGTAGGCGGCGCCGGTCTTCAGGACCCCGAGCAGGGCCGTGATCATCTGCGGTGACCGTTCGACGCACAGCCCCACGAAGGCGCCGGGGCCGACGCCGCGTCGCCGCAGATGCGCGGCCAACTCGCTGGATTCGTCGTCGAGTTGACGGTACGTCAGTTCCTGGTCCCGCCAGATCAGGGCCGGTGCGCCCGGGGTGCGCGCGGCCTGGGCGGCGAACAGGTCGTGCAGGCAGGCGCCCGGTGCGTCGTCCCTGTCGTCCGGCGACCGCGCGGGCCGGATGTCCGGCCAGTGGGCGCCGACGTACTCCAGGCACTCCTGGCGGCTCGCCGCCCGGTGCGCGACGCGCCAGCCCGGTGGTACGTCGAGGCCGCCGGCCCACAGAGCGTGCCGGTTCTCGCTGTTCACCAGGACCAGAGAGACACCGTTGTCGTCATGTATCGGGTTGACCACGGCTCGCAGTCCCCTTCGGATGCTAAAGGTGCGGCGTACGGACTGGCGTTGTGCCAGGAGCAGCCCCCGCCAGGGAGGCGGCGGGGGCTGCCCTCGGGGGCAGTGCCCGCACAGCATGGCTCCGCGTCCCTGCAAGGGCCTCGCCGCCTCGCTTGCCCTGCCCGCGGCGCCGCCCGGTCAGCGCGACGGCGAGCCGTCGGCAAGGTCACGGGCCCAGGCTGCTGCTCGTGGGAGCCCCGTATCCGGCCCCCGCGACCGGCCCCGGGCCGGAGCACGCCGCACCTTGACGGAAAGGCGACTGCCCATGCAAGCAACTGGACGGCTGTCCGTATCGATACTCGGCGCCGGGCTCATCGGTATGGACCTGGCGACCAAGATCATGCGTTCGGACCGCCTCGACCTGCGGCTCGTCGCGGGCCGGCACGACGCCGCTCCAGGGCTGCGGCGCGCGGCGCGGCGCGGTCTGCCGGTCGCGACCGGGGGCATCCAGTCCCTCGTCGACGCCGGGGAGGAGTTCGACGTGGTGTTCGACGCGACCAACGCGTCCTGCCACGCCGAGCACGCGGAGCGGCTCGCGGCATCCGGCGCGATGATCGTCGACCTGACGCCCAGCCGGGTCGGGCAGATGATCGTCCCGACCGTCAACCGGGCGGACATCGGCTCCCACCGGGACATCTCCATGGTGACCTGCGGCGGGCAGGCGTGCGTGCCGGTCCTGCACGCGATTGCGCGGGAGCACGAGATCGACCGCATCGAGGTCGTGACCACGGCCGCGACCTTGAGCGTGGGCCGCGCCTCGCGCCTGAACCTCGACGAGTACGTGCGCACGACGCAGGACGCGATCCGCTGGTTCACCGGCGTCGAGGACGTGAAGGCGCTCGTCAACATCAGCCCGGCGCGGCCCGCGGCCACCTTCAGGGTCGCGATGTACCTGGTGGGCAAGGACCTCACCACGGCGTCGGTGCGCTCGCTGGTGGCCGGGGCCGCCGAGGAGATCCGCTCCTACGTCAAGGGGTTCGACGTGAGCGTGTGCACCGTCAACGACTCCACGGCCTTCGTCTCCGTGGAGGTCACGTCGTCCGGGGACCACTTGCCCTCCTACGCCGGGAACCTCGACATCATCAACTCCGCCGCGATCCAGGCCGCCGAGTGCTACGCGGCGGACCTCCTCGCGCCGGCGGGCGGGGAGACGGCATGAGCCAGGAAGCGGGCAGGCCGATCCTGATCCACGACCCGACGCTGCGCGACGGCCAGCACGCCGTGCGGCACAGCCTGGGCGCCGAGCAGTTCCGCGCCTACCTGAAGGCGGCGGACGCCGCGTCGGTCCCGGTGGTCGAGGTCGGCCACGGCAACGGGCTGGCCGCCTCGTCCCTCCAGGTCGGCCGGGCCCGCCTCAGCGACGACGAGATGATGTCGATCGCCCGGGAGACCCTGACGACCAGCAAGCTGGGCGTGCTCATGTTCCCGGGCTGGGCCACGACCCAGGACCTCAAGAACGCCCTCGCGTACAAGGTCGACCTGGTGCGCATCGCGACGCACTGCACCGAGGCGAGCGTCGCCGAGCGCCACCTCGGCTTCCTGCGCGACGAGGGCGTGGAGGCGCACGGCATCCTGCTGATGACGCACATGGCGAGCCCCGGCCAGCTCGCCGAGGAGTGCGCGCGCCTGGTCGGGTTCGGCGCCACCGGCGTCGGCATCCTCGACTCCTCGGGCTACTTCCTGCCCTCGGACGTCACGGCGCGTATCGAGGCCATCTGCGCGGCCGTCGACGTGCCGGTGATGTTCCACGGGCACAACAACCTCGGGATGGCCGTGGCGAACTCGGTCGCGGCGGCACAGGCGGGCGCGGGCATCCTCGACGCGTGTGCGCGGGGCTTCGGCGCGGGCGCCGGCAACACCCAGCTTGAGGTGCTGGTGCCGGTGCTGGAGCGGCTGGGGTTCCGGACGGGCATCGACCTGTACCGGCTCCTGGACGCCGCGGACCTCGCCGAGCGGGAGCTGATGCCGGCGCCGCCCGCCATCGACTCCGTGTCCATCGTCAGCGGGCTGTCCGGCGTGTTCTCGGGGTTCAAGAAACCGGTGCTGGACATCGCCGCGCGGGAAGGCGTCGACCCGCGCGACGTCTTCTTCGAGCTCGGCCGGCGTCAGGTGGTCGCGGGCCAGGAGGACCTGATCGTGGAGGTGGCGCTGGCCCTGCGCGCCGCCCGGGACAGGGACGGCCTCGCGGGCGGCGGGACCGGGCCGTGCTGAGCGTGAACGAGAACTCCCGGTACTTCGTCCCGGCCCCCTCCGTGGGCAGCATCCTCGGGGACGCCGAACTGGCGGCGCTGGACAGCGTCGTCCGGTCCGGCGAGAGCCTCTCGCAGGGGCGGTGGCGGGACGCGTTCGAGCAGGCGATGCGCGAGCACATCGGCAGCCGGTACGCGATGACCGTCACCAGCGGCACCGTCGCCGTCGCGCTCGCCGTGCACCTGCTGGACCTCGCCCCCGGCGACGAGGTCATCGTGACGCCGCAGACCTTCAAGGCCACCGCCGACCCGCTGCTGGCCCACGACGTGACCGTCCGCTTCTGCGACGTGGAGCCGGACACCCTGAACGTGGACCCCGCCTCGTTCGAGTCGCTGATCACCCCGCGCACCAGGGCCCTGATCCTGGTCCACTACGGCGGCCGGCCGGCCCGGATGGACGAGATCATGCGGGTGGCCCGGCGGCACGGCGTCCGGGTGATCGAGGACTGCGCCCACGCGCTGGGCGCCCTCTACCGGGGCCGGCGGCCCGGCGTCCTCGGCGACATCGGGTGCTTCAGCTTCCACTCCAGCAAGAACATCACGACCCTCGGCGAGGGCGGCATGCTCACCTTCGGCGACCCGGAGTGGGCCGAGCGCGTCGACCGCATCCGCTCCAACGCCGCCGACGGGACCTTCGTCCCGTCCCCCCTGCGGGCCGGTCCTTACGACCGCGCCGAGCCCTGGATGATGTGGGCGGGCGACTCGTACGAGAACGAGTGCCTGCGCGTCCGCCACCCCGGCGGCAACGCCACGCTCAGCGAGGCCGGGGCGGCCGTCGGGCTCGTCCAGCTGGAGCGGCTCGGGGAGCTGGTGGAGCGGCGGCGGTGGATCGCCGGCCGGCTCGCGCAGACGCTGGCGGAGTTCCCGCAGGTGCGGCTGGCCGGGGTGCCCGAGGACGTCCACCACCCCTACCACCTTTTCACCTTCTTCGTCCGGCCGGGCCAGGGCGCGAGCCGCGACGACGTCATCCGCGCCCTGGAGGACGCCGGGGTCCAGGTGCAGGTGCGCTACTTCCCGCTGCATCTGCGCCCGGAGTGGCGGGGCCGGGGCCACCGGCTCGGGGAGTGTCCGGTCACCGAACGGGTCTGGTTCCACGAGCAGGTCAACCTGCCCTGCTACCCGTCGATGACCGACGGCCAGGTCGAGCACCTGGTGCTGGCCCTGAAGTCCGCGCTCACCGGACGGCGGGGCGCGGGCGGGGACGGAACGCCGGACTACGAGGAGGCCCGGGCATGACGGAGTCGTACGACGTGGTGGTCGTGGGCGGCGGGCCCATCGGCCTGGCCAGCGCCTGGGAGGCGGCCGGGCGCGGCCTGCGGGTCCTGGTCCTGGAGCGGCACACGTTCTTCAACGAGACCGCGGGGACGAGCGGCGCCGAACGCCACTGGCGCCTCCAGTACACCGAGGAGGACCTGTTCCGCCTCACGCTGGAGACCCTTCCGCTGTGGCGGGCGCTGGAGAGCCGGTGCGAGCGCCGGCTCATCCACGAGATCGGCAGCCTCTGGTTCGGGGACACCGACGTGGTCACCAACGAGGGCCAGATATCGGGCACCGCCGAGATGATGGACAAGCTCTCGGTGCGCTACGAGTGGCTCAAGGCCACCGACATCGAGCGGCGGTTCGGGTTCCGCAACCTGCCCCGGGACTACGAGGGGTTCCTCCAGCCCGACGGCGGGACCATCGACGTCAGGGGAACCCTGTCGGCCCTCTTCACCCTCGCCCAGGCGGCCGGCTGCACCCTGCGCGCCGGGGAGGCGGTGACGGCGCTCGTGCCGGACGGGAACGGCGTGACCGTCACCACCGACCGGGGCACCTACCGGGCCGGCAAGGCCGTGCTGGCCTGCGGCCCCTACACCAACGACCTGCTGGAGCCGCTGGGCGCGCGGCTCGCGTACTCGGTGTACGAGATGGCGATCGCCACCTACCGGCAGGCCGCCCCGGTGGCCGGGTCGGTGGCCGGGTCGCCGTTCTGGTTCGCCTTCCAGCAGCCGACGCCGAAGGACACCAACCTGTTCTACGGGTTCGGCCACAACCCGTGGGCGCCCGGCGAGTTCGTGCGCTGCGGGCCGATCTTCGAGGTGGACGCGCTCGACCACCCGTCGGCGGCCACGGGCGTCGCCGACCGGCGCCAGATGCGGCGCCTGTCGGGCTGGCTGCGCGACCACGCGCCCCACGTCGACCCCGACCCGGCCCGGACCTCGACCTGCCTGGCCGTGCTGCCCACGGACACCGAACGGCAGTTCTTCCTCGGCACCGCCCGCGACCTGATGCCGCACGGGGAACGGCTCGTCGTGTACGGCGCGGGCTGGGCGTTCAAGTTCGTCCCGCTCTTCGGCCGGATCTGCGCCGACCTCGCCATGGACGACGCCACCCCGTACGACATCTCACGGCTCGCCCTCCAGCCGGCCCAGGCAGGTGACAGGACGTGAATCCGTTCCGCCCCGATGATCCCGGGCTTCCGCGCGTCCCGCCGGACCGCGCCCGGGAGTACCGCGACCGCGGCTGGTGGCTGCCCGAGCGGGTCGACCGGCTGGCGCTGCGCCATGTGGACGACGACCCCGGCAAGGAGGCCGTCCGGGGCCCCGGCGGCCGGCTGACCCGGCGCGAGCTGGCGGACGCCGTCACCGGCGCCGCCGCCCGGCTGGCCGCCCTCGGGATCGCGCGCGGGGACCGCGTACTCGTCCAGCTCCCCAACGACCTGGAGCTGGTCGTCCTGCCGCTGGCGCTGATGCGGCTGGGCGCGCACCCGGTCATGGCGGTGCCCACGCTGCGCCGCCGCGAGCTGCTCGCGGTGGTGGCGGCGACCCGGCCCACGGCCGTGGCCGTACCGCGCCGCTGGCAGCGCTTCGACCATGTCGCGCTGGCGCGGGAGCTCCAGGAGAGCTGCCCGGACATCCGGCACGTCCTGGTCGCCGACCGCGCCTCGGACACCGTTCCCGACGGCACCGAGGACCTCGTCGCGCTGTGCCGTCCGGACCCCGGGGCGAAGCCCCTGCCCGACCTGGGGCCGCCGCTGGCCGACGAGCCCGCCGTCTTCCTGCTGTCCAGCGGGACCACCGGGCCGCCGAAGGCCATCGCGCGCGCCCACGAGGGCTACGGCTACATGATCCGCACGGCCGCCCGGTGGGCCGGTCTCTCGGCGGACACGGTGTACCTCGCCGTCATGTCGGGGGCGCACGGCTTCGTCCTCAACTGCCCCGGCATGCTGGGCGTCCTGGCCTTCGGCGGGCGGATCGTGCTGGGCTCGCCGGGAGATCCCGGGGCGGCCCTCGACCTCGTCGACCGGGAGGGGGTGACGCACACGACGCTGGTGCCCGCGCTGGTCGCCCAGTGGCTGGACGAGGTCCGCCGGCGGGGCCGCGGGCCGACGACGCTGCGCGTGATGCAGGCAGGCGGCGCCCGTCTCGAGCCCGCCCCGGCAGCCGACGCCCGGGAGCTGCTCGGCTGCACGGTGCAGCAGTGCTACGGCATGAGCGAGGGCCTGCTGACCTACACCGCCCTGGACGACCCCGCCGACGTCATCACCCACACCCAGGGCCGGCCCGCCTCGCCCGGCGACGAGATCCGCGTCGTGGCCGAGGACGGCACGGAGGTGGCTCCCGGCGCGGTGGGGGAGCTGCTGACCAGGGGGCCGTACACGGTCGCCGGGTACTACGCGGCCCCCGAGGCCGACGCGCGCGCCTTCACCGCCGACGGCTTCTACCGCACCGGCGACCTGGCGCGCCGCCACCCCTCGGGCGGCCTGGTCGTGGAGGGCCGGATCGGCGACGTCATCAACCGGGGCGGGGAGAAGATCTCCGCCGGGGAGATCGAGTCGCTCCTCGGGGAACACCCCCTGCTGCGGGCGGTCGCGGCGGTCGCCATGCCGCACCCGGTGTGGGGGCAGACGGTCTGCGTCTTCGCCGTCCCCGCCGACCCCGCCGACCCGGGGAAACAGCCGACCCTGCTGGGCCTGCGCCGCTTCCTCGCCGAGCACGGCATCGCCACGTACAAACTGCCCGAGGATCTGCGGATCGTCGACGCCCTGCCGATGATCGGCGTCGGGAAGATCAACCGGGTCGCCCTTCGCGCGGCGGCACAGGAACGGGAACGGACCCCATGACCGAGATCCTCGACCACGACACCCCGTCGTTCCCGATGGCCCGCGCGTGCCCCATGCACCCGCCCGCCGAGTACCGGGAGCTGCGCGGGCGGGAGCCGGTCAGCCGGGTCCGGATGCCCGACGGCCAGCTCGCCTGGCTGGTCACCGGGCACGAGCAGGCCCGCAAGCTGCTCGCCGACCCGCGGGTCAGCGCCGACCGCCTGCACCCGGCGTTCCCTGGGAGGCTGACCGCCGAGCAGCGCGGGGCGGCCGAGCGGGTCCGCCGGCTCAGCACCCGGCGCTCCATGATCCACCTGGACGGCGCCGAGCACGGGGCCCACCGCAAGCTCCTGACCGGCGAGTTCTCGCTGCGCCGGATCGCCGCCCTGCGCCCGCGCGTCCAGGAGATCGTCGACCGGAGCATCGACGAGCTGCTGGCCGCGCCGCAGCCCGCCGACCTCGTCGAGCACGTGTCGGAGACGGTGCCGTCGCTGGTGATCTGCGAGCTGCTGGGCGTGCCCCATGAGCGGCGCCGCGAGTTCCACACGTGGGCGGGCATGCTGGTCAGCCGGTCCGTCCCCGTGCGGGAGCGCGCCGCGGCCTCCGACGCGCTCAACGAGTTCCTGGAGGACCTCGTGACCGAGAAGGAGCGCGGCGAGCCCTCCGACGACCTGATCGGGCGGCTCATCGCGCGCAACCGGCGGACGCCGGTGATGACGCACGACGAGATCGTCGGCACCGCCGTCATGCTGCTGATCGCCGGGCACCAGACCACCGCGAACATGATCTCGCTGGGCGTGGTCGCGCTGCTGGAGCACCCGGAGCACCGGGCGCGGATCGCGGCCGACCCCGCGCTGCTGCCCCCGGCGATCGAGGAGATGCTGCGCTACTTCAGCGTCGTGGAGAACGCGCCCGCCCGGGTCGCCACCGAGGACATCGAGATCGGCGGCGTCACCATCCGCAAGGACGAGGGCATCGTCGTGTCGGGCCTGGCCGCCGACTGGGACGAGGAGGTCTTCGCCCACCCGGACCGGCTCGACTTCGAGCGCGGCGCGCGCCACCACGTCGCCTTCGGGTACGGCGTCCACCAGTGCCTCGGGCAGAACCTGGCCCGGGTGGAGCTGGAGGTCGTGTTCGAGACGCTGCTGCGGCGGGTGCCGGGCCTGTCGCTGGCCGGGCCGGCCGGGGACCTGCCGTACAAGGACGACGCCGGGATCTACGGCATCTACCAGGTGCCGGTGAACTGCTGATGCGCGTCATCGCGGACAGGGGCCGGTGCGTGGGCGCCGCCCAGTGCGTCCTGGTGGCGCCCGGCGTCTTCGACCAGGACGAGGAGGGGCTGGTCGCGCCGCTGACGGTGGAACCGGCCGGGGCGGACGGGCCGGCCGTCCGGCAGGCGGTCCAGCTGTGCCCGTCGGCGGCCATCCGGATCGACGAGGAGTGAGCGGGAGGGACGAGGAGAGCCATCGACGGAAGCCGCCGCCCGAGACAGCTCGGGCGGCGGCTTCCGTCGCTTTCGGGCCGGGGCTCGCGGGCTACTCGAAGAACGCCATGGAGACCGACTGCCGTACCAGGCCCCGCCCTTCGGCGACCGGCGTCATCTGGTGCCAGGACGAGGGCGAGGCCGAGTAGAACCAGGCGGTGCCTCCCGTCGGGGGCATCGTCGAGGCGGGGCCGGCCGACCTGTCCGGGCCTGACCAGTACTCCTGGTCTCCGCCGCCGTCGGCCGGCCAGTGCTCGTTGAGGTGCAGGGCGAAGGCGAGCCTCTTGTGCTGTTTGCCGGCGCTGAGGTCCTCGAAGTCGCCGTCGTAGTGGTGGTAGATCTCGGCCCGGCGGTGGAGCCCGGCGGTGTCCACGCCGGTCTCGCGGCGGAGCCAGCCGCTGAACTCGTCGGACAGCAGGTCGGTGACCAGTTCGCGCCAGGGCGCCGGCAGGGGGATGTCGTCGGGGGTGATCCCGGTCTTGTTGTCGGAGAACGGCAGGACGGACGAGCGGTAGCGGCGCCGTACGTCACCGGTCGAGGTGTCGATCCGCCGGAACAGGCCCGCGTCCGGCGCGGTGGCGCCGAGGCCGGCCAGGTCGCGCGCGGAGAGCAGACCGGCACCGCGGAAGTGCCGGAAGGGGTGGTCCCACGTTTCGAGCCGGACGTCCAGGTTGATCAAGACTCGCACCTCTCGGCGGCCGGCGGGGTGTGCCGGTTCGGGTATCGGGGCTGCCCCGTCAGTGTCGCCGGGCCGCTTGCCGTGCGATGGCGTGCCGGTTTGCGGAGACCTTGCTGCCGCGGGGCGGCGGCGGCAAGTCACCGGCAGTGGGCGGGCAGCGGATCGACAAGGGGTCGGCAGGGGTCCGCGGCCAGGCTGTGGCCAGGTCGATGCCCGGCGGCCGACCGGTCGTCCCGGGTTTCCCGGATCAACTCCCAGCGGATCAACTCCAAGGAGGCACCGTGGTGCTGACGCTCGACTCGGCGCTGGAGGAACGCACCCAGCCGTTCCAGCTCTTCCGCGGCCGTGACCTGCTCGACGACGGGCAACTGGAGCAGTTGCTCGCGACCATGCCGACCGCCGACGTCGCGAAGATCGCGGTCGAGGACCCGAAGCACGAGAAGCAGTACCGGATGAACCTCGTGGACCTCGTCGTCCTGGAACAGGACGCCCCGGTCTTCCCGCGCCTGCCGGAGGTCTGGCGCGACCTCGTGGAGGACCTGCGCGGCCCCGAGTTCACGGCCTGGCTGGAGAAGTCGACCGGGATCGCACTGGCCGGGCTCCAGCGCAGCATCGGCCTCTACACGCACCGCAACGGCGACTACCTGTCGGTGCACAAGGACAAGCCGACCAAGGCGATCACCGTGATCCTCTACCTGAACCGGGACTGGCCCATCGAGGCGGGCGGACAGTTCCAGATCTTCGCGTCCCCCAAGGAGAGCCCGACGGAGGAGATCAGCCCGGTCGGCGGCCAGCTGCTCGCGTTCCCGCCCACCGACAGGTCCTGGCACGCGGTCTCGAAGATCGCGCACCCGCAGGGGACCGAGCGGATCACGGTCCAGATCGAGTACTGGCTGGACACCGAACTCGCGGGCTCCGCGTACCGGCCGCAGAACTGACCGTCCGGCGCCCTGCGCCCACCGTGCCGGAACCGAAAGGACCCCCCATGGGAAAGATCGTGGACGAGCCCCGGAAGATCCTCGTGATCTGGCCCCCGCAGGTGCTCAGCTACTTCAACGCGGGGCACCACCTCGCGCTCTACCAGGTCGCCGGTCACCTGCGCGCCGTCTACCCCGGCGCGCGGGTGACCGCGATCGACGCCAGTGTCGAGCGGCTGACCTGGAAGGACGTCGGCAGCAAGCTCTTCCAGGAGCGGTACGACGTGATCGCCGTGATGAACGAGTTCGACGGCATCGACGGTCTGCGCCGGCTCGTCTCCTACGCCCGGGCGCTGAACCCGCACGCCCCGGTCATCACGTTCGGCCGGCTGTCCGGGGTCAACCCCCGCTTCTTCGAGCGCTTCGACATCGACGCGATCGTGGAGAACGGCGACTTCGAGGCCGGTGTCGGCGCCGCGATCGAGGTCTTCCGCGGCCGGGCCACCGAGGCGCCCGGGGTGCACCTGCGCCGCGACGGCTCCTGGACCGCTCCGCAGCGCCGCGGCGACCTGCTCCCGGCGGAGGACTGGTACCTGCCCACGCCGGACGAGATCCCCTACGCCCACTACGACGCCCTCTACTTCGACGACGCCAACAAGTTCTGCGGCATCCCGCGCCGCCGCGAACTGGTCGTCCCGGCGGCTCGCGGGTGCCCGGTCGGCTGCTCCTACTGCGAGGTGCCGCTGATCTACACGCGCAAGGAGCGGCGGCTCACGGTCGAGCGGACGCTGCGGTACATCGAGGAGTCGTTCGCCGCGGCCCCGTTCGAGTACGTGGCGTTCTACGCGCCGACGTTCACGCTGGACAAGAAGTGGATGGAGGAGCTCTGCCGGGAGCTGACCGGCCGGGGGTCCCCGTATCCGTGGAAGTGCGCGACGACGGTCCACCACCTCAGCGAGGGCATGATCCGGTCGATGGGTGAGGCCGGCTGCGTGCGGATCAGCGTCGGTCTGGAGACGCTCGACCCGCAGGAGGGCGCGCTGCTGCCCCGGGCGAAGCAGAAGTCCGCGCTGGACCTCGACCGGCTCTCGGCCTGGTGCGCGGAGTCGGGCATCGAGCTGAACTGCTTCGTCATCGTCGGGCTGCCCGGCACCACGATCGAGGGCGCCGAGCGGACCATCGAGGCGGTCCAGGAGCGCGGCGGGCGGGCCCGGCCGACCGTGTACGCCCCCTGGGAGCTCGCGGGCCCCGACCTCCAGGACCACGAGATGGCCGCGTTCAACCGGCAGTTGTTCGTGCCGGGCACCCACGCGCTGACCGACGACGAGCTGAGCCGCGGCTACGACATCGTCTTCGGCAGCCAGCCGGACGTCACGCAGGTGTTCGAGAACATCCCCGCCCGCGCCGCCGGCCCGGCCCTGCGCCCGGTATGAGGGACGAGACGCTCGTGCCGGCGCGGGACGGGGCGGGTTCCCCCTTCCTGCGGGAGAGCGCCGGCCGGTTCCGCAACCGGCGCGTCCGGGTCCCCGACGAGATCAACCTCAAGAACTGCGGGCTGCTCGACGACCGGGCGGCGGCGGTGCACCGGGCCACGCTGGCCGCGTTCGACCCGGCCGACGTGCTGACCTACCCCATCCTGGGTCCGCTCCAGGGCCTGCTGGCCGACCGGTTCGGGGTGGACGCCGGCTCCCTCGTGCTCACCGCGGGCAGCGATCCCGGGCTGAACCTGCTGACCCGGGCGTTCCCCGAGGCGGCGCGGATCGTCCTGCACCAGCCGAACTTCGACGGCTGGGCGAAGTTCGCGGCGATCTCGGGCTGTGTCCTCGACCCGGTCGCCCCGGACCCGGTGACCGGTCTGTTCGACCTGCGTGACCTGGCGCGGCGGCTGCGCGCGGGAGCGCCGGCGTTCGTCGTCGTCACCACCCCGCACAGCTTCACCGGGCAGGTGCACGGGAGGGAGGAGCTGGCCGAGCTGGCCGAGGCCGTCGCCGAGCACGGGAGTCTGCTGGTCGTGGACACCGCCTACCTGGCGTTCACCGAGGGCGGCGAGGAGTCGGTGCGCGGGCTCGCGGGGCTGCGGCACGTGGTCCGCGTCAACACGTTCTCGAAGTCGTACGGGCTGTCGGGCGCCCGGATCGCGGTGACGCTCGCGCACCCGGCGACGGCCCGGCACCTGTTCGACCTCGACCCGGAGGGCCCGGTCTCCGCGCTCGCGGTGGCGCTGCTGCGGCGTTCGCTGGAGGAGCAGGCCGTCTTCACCGGGATCTGGGCCGACGTGCGGCGGCTGCGGGAGCGGTTCGCGGCCGAGGTGGAGCGGGCGGTGCCCGGCTGGCGGGCCCGGCCGAGCGGCGGGAACTTCGTGACCTGGGACGTCCCCGACGCGACGGCCGCCGGGGCCGCGAGCCGGTACCTCCTGGAGCGGGGCATCGTCGTGCGGGACCTGTCCGGGGCGCCGGGGCTGCCCGCAGCGGTGCGTATCGCGGTCGCGAACGAGGCCGTCGTCCGTCGGGTCGTCGCCGCCCTGGGCGACTGGTACCGGGGGGAGGCGGCATGAGTCCCCGCGCGAACACCCGCGTGCACCCCCGCATGGACACCCGGAGGATCGCGGTCCCGGGCCTGCCGAACGTGCGTGACCTGGGCGGGCTGCGCGGTCCCGGCGGGGGGTACCTGCGGCGGGGGCTCCTCGTCCGGGGGCCCGCGCCGTCGCCGGAGACGGCGCCTGCCCTCGGCGGCCTGGGCATCCGTACCGTCGTCGATCTGCGCCTGGAGGAGGAGCGCCGGCAGTACCGGGGGCCCGAGGCCACCGGGGCGACCGTGCTGTCGCGTCCCGTGGCCGGCGACATGAGCCGTATCCGCGGCAATGTGCGGCCCCTGCCCAGCGACTACCTCGCGAACTACCGCGACATGCTGACGAGGGCGGCGCCGGTCGCGGCGGAGATCGTGGAGCTGCTCGCCGACGGCGCGGAGGTGCCCGTCTACATCTGCTGCGCGATGGGCAAGGACCGCACCGGCGTCGTCAGCGGCCTGGTCCTGCGGGCGCTCGGGGTGCGGACGGCGGACGTCGCCCGGGACTACGCCCTGACCGCCCGCGCCTACCGCGCCCTGCGCGGCGGCGATCCCCGCCCGGGCTGGACCCGCGAGGACTCCCTCGCGCAGCTGCGGCTGCGGACCTCCACCCCGGCGGCGACGATGCGCTCGCTGATCGCCGGGATCGAAGCCGAACACGGCAGCGTCGCCCGGCTGCTCACGCTGCACGGCCTCCGGGAGGAGACCCGGCTGCGCACGGTCGCCGGCGCGTTCACCCACCCCGTTCACCTGTGAGTCCACCTGTGAGGAAGAAGACGTGTCCCTCGTCGACATCGAGACCATCAGCCGGGCCGAGCTGGAACAGGACCCGTTCGGCCACGCCGTGATCCCCCGCTCGTTCGTCACGGACGCCGTCGCCGAGCGGTTGCGCGGCGAGTTCAGCGACGCCGGCTTCGAGGAGTCGCTGCGTACGGACGTGAACCGCTCGGACAAGCAGTACCGGATGTTCAACCGGAGCCTCGTCACCGCCGGCGCGGTCGACCGGGACCAGGTGGGCGCGCTTCCCGCGAGCTGGCAGCAGCTCGTCGAGGACGTCGTGTCGCGGCCCTACCGTGCGGCGCTGTCCGCGCTGACCGGCGTCGACCTGGACGCGTGCCTGGTCGAGGCCCGGATGACCCGCTACGCCCGGGGCTGCTGGATCGAGCCGCACACCGACCGCCCGGACAAGGCGGTGACCCACCTCTTCTACTTCAACGACGGGTGGGACGCGCGGTGGAGCGGTGATCTGCGGCTGCTGCGCAGCGCCGACATGGCCGACTGCGCGAAGCGGGTGGCGCCGACCACCGGGACGTCCGTCGTCCTGGTGCGCTCGGACCGGTCCTGGCACGGCGTCCCGCCGGTCGCCGACACCTGCCCCGTGGACCGGCGGGCGCTGCTCGTGCACTTCGTCCGCCCGTGACCCGGTGGACGGCGGAGCGGGAGACGCCGGGCAAGCGCACCTACCTGGTGGCGCTGACCGTCGACTGCGTGGGCAACGGCCTGTGGACGCCGGTCGCGCTGATCTTCTTCACCCGGGGCCAGCACCTCCCCCTGGCGCACGTCGGCGCCGCGCTGACGGTCGGCGGGCTCCTCGGCCTGCTCGCGGGGCCGGTGAACGGCCTGCTGGTGGACCGGTGGGGTCCGGCGAACGGCGCGGCCCTGAGCTACGCCGTGCGCACCGGGGTGTTCGCGCTGTTCCCCCTCGTCTCCGCGACGTGGCAGGTCGGCGTGCTCGCCGTGGTCGCGGCTGCCTCGGACCGGCTGTTCTGGACGGCCAGCACGCCGCTGCTGGCCCGGCTGGTCCCGGCCGGTGAACTCATCGGCGTGCTGAGCACGGCGAGCGTGCTGAAGGTCAGCGGCTGGGCGGTGGGCGGCGCGATCGGCGCGACCGCCGGGGGCCTGCTGATCGGCAGCAGTACGGGACTGCACCTGGTCGCGTACGCCAACGGCCTGACGTACGCGGCGGCCATGGGCCTGGTGCTCACGGTGCGCCGGCACGTCCGGGCCGTCCCCGGGGCCGAGCCCTCGGCCGACGGGCGCGCGTGGCGGTGGCGCGACCTGCGGGACGACCCCGGGTTCCTGCGGCTGTGCCTGCTGACGCTGCTGCTGGCGTTCGTCTCCGACTGCCTGACGGCGATGCTGCCGGTGGTCGCCATCGTGGTGCTGGGGCAGCCGTCGTGGGTGCCGGGGGTGGTGATCGCCGTCGCCTGCGTGGCGATGGCCGTGGCCCGGCGGCCCGCCGTCGCCTACGCGCGGCGCGTCCCCGCCTCGCGCGCGCTGCGCCTGGCGGCCGGCTTCTTCACCCTGGCGGTCCTCGTCATGGCGCCGTCCGGCTGGGCGGGTCCGGCCACGACGGCGGTCGTCCTGTGCGCGGCACTGATCGGCACGCTCGGCGACGCCCTGTTCGCCCCGGTCGTCACGACGACGGCGAACGCCGCCGCCCCGCCCGGTCTCGCCGGCCGCTACAACGCGACCTTCCAGACGTCCTTCGGCATCGCGGGCGCCATCGCCCCGGCGGCCGGTACGGCGCTGCTGGCGCGCGGGAACGCCGCCCTGTGGCTCGGCCTGGCCGTCGTCTGCGCGGGGACGGCCCTGTCGGTCGGGTTCCTGACCAGGCCGACCCGGCCGGTGAGCCCGGGTCACCCGCCCGGCCGGGAAGAGCTGCGGCGGGTCGTCGTCGGCGGGATCTCCGGTGCGGGCAAGACGACGCTGGCCGGGGCCCTCGCCGGGGCGCTGGACCTGCGGCACATCGAGATGGACGCGCTCTACCACGGGCCCGGCTGGACCCGCCGCGCGGAGTTCGCGGACGACGTGGAGCGCGCCACGCGGACCCCGGCGTGGATCTGCGACGCCCAGTACCACTGGGTGGTCGGTGACCTGCTCGGCGAGCGCGCCGACACGTTCGTGTGGCTCGACCTGCCCCGCCGGACCGTCATGCGCCGGGTGCTGCGGCGCTCGCTGGTCCGGGCCGCCACCGGCCGGGAGCTGTGGCACGGCAACCGGGAGACCTGGCGGTCGATGCTGCGCGACCCGCACCACCCGCTGCGCTGGGCCTGGTCCCAGCACGCCACCCGGCGCGCCGAGACGGCCGCCTACCTCGCTCTGCACCCCGGCCTGAGCGTCGTCCACCTGACCAGCGCGGGACAGGCGCGGCGGTGGCTGCGCTCGATTCCGCGCCGGACCGCTCCGCCCGACCCTTCACCCCCCAGCGCAGGAGGTATCACCATGCAGGACCGTCGGCGAGAAGCCGCTCCCCCCGGGGAACCGCTGCTGGAGATCCACGGCGGGAACCGGCTCTCCGGGTCCGTCCGGACCTCCGGGTTCAAGCACTCCCTGGTCACCACCGTGGCCGCGGCGGCCACCGCGAGCGCACCGGTACGCGTCGCGAACTGCCCGGACATCGTCGAGACCGAGGTGCTGGGCGAGATCTTCCGCACCACGGGCGCGCACGCCCACTACGACGGGCCGGCCGAGACGTTCACCGTCGACGCGTCCACCTGGGACCGCACGGAGCTGCCGGCCGAGCTCGTCGGCCGTATCCACGGCTCGCTCTACCTGCTGCCCGCCCTCGTCTCCCGGGGCGGCGCGGCCCGGCTGGCCGCGAGCGGCGGCTGCACGATCGGCGAGGGCCCCCGGGGCAGGCCCGTCGAGCATCTCCTGGACGTGATGGAGCGGTTCGGCGTCACCACCCGGCTCACGGCGGACGGTTCGGTGGACCTCACCGCCGAGCGGCTGAAGCCGTGCACCATCGACCTGCTCGACTACACGCGCAACAAGGCGCTGATGAGCGGGCCCTGCTACAGCGGGGCGGTCAAGACGGCGCTGCTGATGGGGGCGGTCACGCACGGCACGACCACCCTGCACCACCCGTACCTCAAGCCCGACGTCACCGACCTGGTCACCGTGCTGCGCGAGCTCGGCGCCGACATCGAGTTCGCCGGGCCCGAGACGTGGGTCGTCCACGGGCGGGGGCCGGAGGCGCTGAACCGTCCCGCCGAGGTCACGCTGATCCCGGACCTGATCGAGGTGGTCACCTGGATCTGCGCGGGTGTCCTGCTGGCGGACGAGCCGCTGACGGTCACCGGCCCTGGCATCGACCGCGCGGTCCACGCGCTCGCGCCCGAGTTCGACCTGCTGGACCGCATGGGGGTACGCGTCGACGTCGCCGCCGACGAGGTGACCGTGCACCCGATGGAGAAGCCGCTGCGGCCCGTGGAGTTCACCGCCATGTCGCGGGGCGTGTTCAGCGACAGCCAGCCCTTCTTCGCCCTGCTCGCGGCGTACGCCGAAGGCCCCACCTACATCAGGGAGGCCGTCTGGGAGCACCGCTTCGGCTTCGCCCCGGAGCTGGCGGCGCTCGGTATGCGGACGGCGGTCGACGGCACGATCCTGCGCGTCGACGGCCCCTGCCCGCCGTACCTGCCCGGCACCGACCTGTACGCCACCGACCTGCGCGCCGCCGCGGTCCTGCTGCTCGCGGCGCTCGCGGTACCGGGCCGGACCTCGCTGCGCAACCACCACCACCTGGCGCGCGGCTACCGCGACCTCGTCGCGGACCTGGTGAAGGCGGGCGCCGACATCCGGCACACGACGGCGCCCGGGGCGCGGGCGGAGCTGCCGGCGGCGTGACGCCATGAGCCGCGGTGAGGACGCGCCCTCACCGCGGCTTTCCGGGCGACGCCTCCGGCGTGCTGGGCCGTTCGCGCGGCAGGTCCCGAGGCGCGGTCGTCGCCGGTTCCGGTCCGCCGGGCAGGCCCGCCGTGCGGAACGGCGGGCGCGGTGGGTCACCAGGGCATGGGGCCGTCGCGGTCGATGAAGGTGCCGGTGGGGCCGTCGGGGCCGATGGTGGCCAGGGCGACGATCGCGTCGGTGCCCTCGGTCACCGTCTGGTGGCCGCTGTGCCCGTTGAAGTCGGTCGCCGTGTAGCCCGGGTCGGCCGCGTTGACCTTGACCTCCGGCCACGACTTGGCGTACTGCGTGGTCAGCATCGTCACCGCCGCCTTCGACGCCGTGTACAGGGGCGCGTGGTTGATGCCCTCGGCGCGCGTCGTGTCGTGGGTGAGCGTGAAGGAGCCCATGCCACTGGACACGTTGACGATGACGGGGTGGGCGGACTTGCGCAGCAGGGGCAGGAAGGCGTGGGTGACGCGGACGACGCCGACGACGTTGACGCCGAAGACGTCGCTCGCGTCGGCGGCGGTGAGCTGGTCGGCGGGGACGTGCGGGCCGAAGACGCCCGCGTTGTTGATGAGGACGTCGATGGCGCCTTCGTGGGCGGCGACGTCGGCGGCTGCCTCCGCCACCGACTCGTCGTCGGTGACGTCGATCCGCACGAACCGCGCGCCGAGCGCGTCGGCCGCCGCCTGGCCGCGCCGCGGGTCGCGGGCGCCGACGATGACGGTGTGGCCCGCCTCGATGAGGCGGCGGGCGGTCTCGTAGCCGAGGGACTTGTTGGCCCCGGTGATGAAGGTGGTGGTCATGCCTCCACTCTCCGGCGGGGGCAGGGGGTCAGCCAGTGCCCCGGGTGACGGTAGGACCGCCAGTACCAGGCACATCGCCGGGCGGGCGGCGACAATGGCCGGATGACGGACGAGACCCTGGGCACGGCACTGCGCCGCTGGCGCGACCGCCTCTCCCCCGCCGACGTCGGACGCGCCGCGCAGCCCGGGCGCCGCGCGGCGGGCCTGCGCCGTGAGGAACTCGCCGAGCTCGCCGGGCTGTCCGTCGACTACGTCGTCCGCCTCGAACAGGGCCGCGCCACCAGCCCTTCCGCCCAGGTCGTCGCCAGCCTCGCCCGCGCGTTGCAGCTCCAGCCCCTGGAGCGGGACCACGCCTACCGGCTCGCCGGGCTCCTGCCGCCCCAGGAAGGGACGGTCTCCACACATGTCCCGGCGGGCGTGCAGCGGATGGTGGCCCGCCTGGGGGACTTCCCCGTGGGGGTGTTCAGCGCGGACTGGACCCTGCTGTCCTGGACCCCCGCCTGGGCGGTCCTGATGGGCGACCCCGGTGCCCGCAGCCGCCAGGACCGCAACCTGGCCCGCTCGGTCTTCGCCACCGGACCGGGCCGCCTCGCCTCCTGGCCCGTCCTGCACGACGACGGCGCCCTCAAGACCGCCCTCGTCGCCGACCTGCGCACGGCGCTCGTCGACCACCCCCGCGACCGGGGCCTGGCCGCGCTCGTCGACGAACTGCACACCACGAGCGCGGAGTTCGCCCGGCTGTGGGACACCGGCGCGGTCGGCCCGCACGACTCGGCCCGCAAGACCGTCGTCCACCCGCAGGTGGGTGAGGTGGTCTGCGACTGCGACGTCCTCACCGTCCCGGGCTGCGACATCCGCCTCGTCGTCTACACGGTGGCCGCCGGCTCCGCCGACGCGGAGAAACTGGAGTTCCTCCGCGTCACCAACGGCGTACGCGCCGAGCCCCCGGGGCCCACGCTGTTCTCCACGCCGTGAGCGGGTAGTGGAACCGGCCGGGCGTCGCGCCGTGCGCCTGGGCCGCGAGCGAGGCGGAGAAGGTGACCGTGCCCGCCTCGGTGGACATGGGAACGCCTCGCGTCTCCTGCCGACGGGGTGGCGGACGGCCGGTACCGGGCCCGAAGGTGGTACCGGCAGTCCTGCGGTGAGTCCGTCCCTGGTTCGCGCGCGCCGTCGGGATCATCGTCGGGGCATGAACACGACGGCCCCCACCACGACCGGCACGATCACGCTGCGCGTCGACGGCGAAAGACACACCCCGCACGAGCGGCCGCGACGCGGCCCCGCGATCCCGCCCACAGGTGTCACGGCACGGTCCGACGCCACCGCCACCGCCTCCGGGGAGGTCGGAGTACGGCCCATGCCCGGCGTCCGCGCACGCGGCCGGTTCAGCGGCGCGTGGCACACGACCGGGGTCCGGCAGGCGCCGGGTGTGGAAGCGCGGGACGCGGAAGCCCGGAACCCGCGGACGCGTGGCGCGGACGTGCCGGACGCGGAGGTTCGGGGTGCTTGACATCGCCGATGAGGTGAGCCGGTGGGTCGAGGAGGCGCGGACCTTCGCCGTCGCCACCGTCGTGGCCGTGAGCGGCAGCAGTCCGCGCGGGCCCGGCGCCGCTCTCGCCGTGGACGCCGACGGGAAGGTGATCGGCTCGGTCTCCGGGGGCTGTGTGGAGGGCGCGGTGTACGAGCTGTGCCGACAGGCCCTGGTCGACGGTGAGCCGGTGCTCGAACGCTTCGGCTACAGCGACGAGGACGCCTTCGCGGCCGGCCTGACCTGCGGCGGCGTCATCGACATCCTGGTCACACCCGTCCACGCCGGCACACCCGCCGGAACGGTGTTCCGGGCCGCCGTACTGGCCGCCGTACGCGGAGAACCGGCGGCACTCGCCCGCGTCGTACACGGCCCGGCGGGCACCCTCGGCACCGGCCTGCTCGTCCGCCCCGACGGCTCCTACGACGGCGGGCTCGGCGGCATGGAGCCAGGCCGGGCTGCCGTCGCCGAGGGCAGACCCGGCACGGAGCCTGACCGGGCGGCGGCGGCCGAAGGCGGGCTCGACTGCGTGGAGTTGGAGCGGGTCGTGGTGGCCAAGGTGCTGGCGATGCTGGAGGCCGGTCGCAGTGGGACGGTGGAGGTGGCGGCCGGTGCGGGAGGGCTCACGTTGCTCGTGGAGGCCCAGGTGCCGCCGCCCCGCATGATCGTGTTCGGGGCGATCGACCACGCCGCCGCGCTCGTCCGCGTGGGCAGGTTCCTCGGTTACCACGTGACGGTGTGCGACGCCCGCCCCGTGTTCGCCACCCGGGCCCGGTTCCCCGACGCGGACGACATCGCCGTCGGCTGGCCGCACCACTACCTGCGGCGGACGCCGGTCGACGCGCGCACGGTGCTGTGCGTGCTCACCCACGACGCCAAGTTCGACGTACCGCTGCTGACGGCGGCCCTGCGGATGCCGGTCGCGTACGTCGGCGCGATGGGCTCGCGGCGTACCCATGAGGACCGCACCCGGCGGCTGCGGGAAGCGGGCCTGACCGAGGCGGAGCTGTCCCGGCTGCGCTCCCCGATCGGCCTCGACCTCGGCGCGCGTACCCCGGAGGAGACGGCCGTCTCCATCGCGGCGGAGATCGTCGCGGCCCGGCACGGCGGCACGGGCGCGCCGCTGACCGGCACGGACACGCGGATCCACCGGGTTCCCGCGGACGACTGCTCCCTCTACACGGAAAAGCGGGAAACGGCATGAACGAACACTCCTCTCAGGCGACCGAGTCCCGGCACTACGCATCCGGGCCCGGCGCGGACGGCGGTTACCTGCTCGGCAGTTCGCCCCTGGAGCACCAGCGGCTGATGCTCCAGGGGCGGATCCTGCGCCCCGCGACGGAACGGTTCCTGCGCCTGGGCGGTCTGCGGCCGGGCATGTCCGTCCTGGACCTCGGCTCGGGCATGGGCGACGTCTCGATGCTGGCCGCCGAGATCGTGGGTCCTGGCGGCCGGGTCCTGGGCATCGACCGCGACCCGGCGGCCACGGAGAAGGCCCGCCGCAGGGCACGGGACGGGGCCTTCGGCGCGAGCCTCGCCTTCGAGGTCACCGAACTCGACGACTTCACCACCGCGGAGCACTTCGACGCGGTGATCGGGCGTTACGTCCTGCTCTACCAGAAGGACCCCGCGGACCTGCTCCGCCGGTTCACCCGGTTCCTGCTGCCCGGCGGGATCCTCGCCTTCCACGAGGTCGACTTCACCACGCGCGGCCCCAGCTGGCCGCCGAGCCCCGTGTGGGACGAGTGCAACCGGCTGCTCTCGCAGGTGTACCTGGCCACCGGTACGCCTCCCGACTTCGGCCGCCGCCTGAACCGCACGTTCCTCGACGCCGGGCTGCCCGCCCCGGAGGTCGTGTGCGAGGCCCTCGTCGTGACGGGCCCGCACTCGCCGCTCGTGCCGTGGCTGGCGTACACGCTGCGCAGTGTCGCGCCGGCGCTGGCGGGGGCGGGGCTGTCCCTGCCGGAGGGTCTCGTCGCCGACGAGACCCTGCCGCGGCGGCTGGAGGAGGCCGTGTGGTCGCAGGGGAGTCAGGTGCTGGGGGCGTTGCAGTACGGGGCGTGGGCCCGGGTGCCGTGACGGGGGCTCAGGAGTCCAGGAACCGTTCCCCCAGGTATTCGCCGGGCGCCGGGGCCGGGGGGACGTAGGCCACCGCCGATGCGCGGTGTTCCGTGTACGGGTGCAGGTCGTCCCTGGTCGTGAGGCGTTCCTGGACCCGGGTGAAGAGGGCGGGGTCGCGCATGTAGGCGAGGAAGAGGAGTCCCTGGTCGGCGGGGCCGTTGTCGTACGTGTAGCCCCGGCGGAGCATGCGCGCGCCGCCGTCGTAGCGGGGGCTCGCGGCGCGGACGTGGGCGTGCAGGGGGGTCGTGTAGCGGCCTTCGGGGGTCTTGGCGAAGACGTCCACGTCGTCGTGTTCGTGGCGGCGGCCGAGGGGGGCGCCGGAGTCCCGGTGGCGGCCGATCGCCCGTTCCTGGGTGGTCAGGGGGAGGCTCGTGAACTCCTTCACCTTCAGGTGGATGCGGCGGACGACCAGGTACGTCGCGTCGTCCGTCCAGATCCAGCGTTCGCACTCCTCGGGGGTCGGGTTCTCCGTGCCGTCCTTGAAGCCGAGGAGGTTGCGGGGGGTCTGGCCGGGGGGTGCCGGGGGGAGGTGGGCGGGCTGGCGCCAGCGCGTACGGAAGGTACCGGCGGCCTCGGTCAACAGGGTCGTGGCCTGCGCGGTGAGGGCCCCGGGGGTGGGCGCGCAGAGTTGGAGCACCAGGTCGGCGGTCCTGTGGGTGAGGTTGTCGCCGGGGAACGCGGGCAGGTCGCGCAGGAGTGCGGGGGGCGTACGGCCCAGCCGCGCGGGCAGGGTGGAGCCGAAGCCGAGGGTCGCGGTGAGCGCCGGGTCCTCGGGGCGCTGGAGGAGCGGGGTCCAGCGGGTGAGGGCGCGGGTGAGCGCCTCGGCCGCCGCCCTGCCGGTCAGGTGCGGGGCGAGATCGAGGGCGAGGACGAGGGCGGAGCGCTGCTGGGGGGTGGCGATGCCCCGCTGGCGGCGGGGGGAGGGGTGTTCGGTGCCGGGCGCCGGGGGCGCGAACCGTGTGCAGCCGGTCGCCACGACCCCGCCGAGGCCCACTGCCGCGCCGGTCAGAAGAGTCCGGCGGGAGGGGCGATCGGGGGGCGGGCTTTGGGGGGTGGGGTGTTGGGGGGCTTGGTGTTGGAGGGCGCGGCCTTCAGGGGCTGGGCCCTCGGGGCCTGGTTCCGGTGCTGGGGGGAGGGTCTCTTGGGTCATGGGAATCGGTCGGACCATACCCGTGCGAACCTCCCCGACCGGGGCATTACCGGGTACGTGTCCTCAGCGCCGCCCGTGCCGCGTCCAGGTCCGGCCCTGCCGGGCGGTTGTGCGGCAGCTTCGCCAGCACCGCCGCCATCCCGCACGTGTCCGTCACCGCCGAGAACACCAGCCCCGACGCTATCCCGGCGGACAGCAGGCGGAACGACCTGTGCGTCAGGGCGCCCAGCGCGAGGCCGGTGAGGACCGTCGCGCCCGCCGTGAAACGGACCTGGCGCTCCATCGACCACGTACGGCGGCCGGCCGGCTCGCTCAGGGGGTGGCCCTGCGCGGCCCAGGCCGTCGTGCCGCCGGTGAGGTCCGTCGCGGGGATGCCGTGCTCCGCGAGGAGGTCGCGGGCCCGCGAGGAGCGGTTGCCGGAGGCGCAGACGACGAGAAGCGTGCCGTGCGCTGCCGCTTCCCGCAGGTCGGGGAGGGTCTCGGCGAGGTGGTCCAGGGGGATGTTCAGGGCGCCGGGGATGTGGCCGGTGGCGTGTTCGCCGGGGGTGCGGACGTCGACGACGGTCAGCTCCGCGAGGCGGGCGTGCGCCTCGGCGGGGGTGAGGGCGGCGGTCGTGGCTTCGGTGCTGCTCATGGCGGATGTGATCCTTGAGGTTCGAGGTGTCGCCTTTCGGCGACGTACAGTACCCCTAGGGGTATTGGACGAGTGTGTGGGAGTCGTAGTGGAGCTGGATCTCAAAGGTGACGATCTGAAGTCCGTCCTGAACCGTCTGCGCCGGGCGCAGGGGCAGATCACCGGGGTGATCCGGATGATCGAGGAGGGCCGCGACTGCGAGGAGGTCGTGACACAACTGGCAGCGGCGTCCCGCGCCCTGGACCGCGCCGGGTTCGCGATCATCGCGACGGGGTTGCAGCAGTGCGTGGCCGACATCGAGTCGGGACGCCGGAGCGGGGAGGACGCGGACGCGATGAAGGCACGCCTGGAGAAGCTGTTCCTGTCGCTGGCGTGAGGGCGGGGGCAGGAAGGTGAGGGCTGAGAGTGGGGGGCGGTACGAACGGCTGCTACACGACCCCGTCCAGCAGCATCAGCCCCGCCACCCCCAGCAGCACCCACCCGAACGCCCGCTGAAGCCCCGGCCCCGAGAACCTCGCCGACAGCCTCCGCCCGTCCCACGCCCCCAGCAGCGCCGCTCCGGCGAACGGCGCGATGCGGGACCAGTCGAGCCCCTGCGCCGTACCGGCGCGCAGCGCGAGAGCGGCGACCGAATTCACGGTGATGACGAGGAGGCTCGTCCCGACGGCCGCGCGCATCCGCAGACCGAGGACACCGACCAGCGCGGGAACCGCGAGAAACCCACCACCGACACCGAGAACCCCGGTCACGACTCCAAGCCCGGCACCGGCGGCGGAGGCACGGGCGGGGTGTACGGGGGTGGCGGCACGGGCGGGGTGCACGGAGTCGGAGGCGTGAGCGGGATGCACGAGGGCTGAGTCGCGAGCGGAGTCCACGGAGCCAGAAGCCCGGGCGGGCCGCACAGGAGCCGAGGCCCAGGCAGGGCGCACGGAGGTGGAGGCGCGGGGCGATTTCGCCGGCCGGTCCCGCAATCGCCGTAGCACCGAAGGCCGGCTGGGGCGTCGCGGCACCACCGCCGGACGCCCGCCCCGCCGCCACAGCACCGGAGTCCTGCCCAGCCATCGCCACAGCTCCGCTGAGCGCACGCCCAGTCGCTGCCGCAGTTCCGCCGCACGCCCACCCAGTCGCCGCCGCATCGCCGGCCCTCCGTCCAGTCCGCGCAGGGCTTCCGCCGGACGCCCACTCGGTCGCCCCGCCTCCCCCGGAAGCCCCCGCGCACGCCTCCGCCGCACCCCCAGCATCCGCACGGCCGCAGCCGTAGCCACCGCCGCGAACGCCAAGGTCAGCACCCGCCCCGGCAACCTCGCCGCCAGCAGCCCGCCCAGCATCGCCGGGACGACGCCGGCCGCCGCGAACAGCGCCCCCGCACGCCACTGGACGTGCCCATCGCGGGCGTGCGCACTCAGCGCCATGGCCGAGGTGACGGCGACGATGACGAGGCTGGCCGTGGTCGCGGCGGCGGGCGTGAAGCCGAGGAGATAGATCAACGCCGGCACGGCGAGAACACTGCCACCCCCGCCGAGCGCACCGAGGGCGAGCCCCACGACGGCCCCGGCGAGGAGGGCGAGAACGGTGACGGTCACTGCGCGGCTCCCGCAGAGGTGACGACCTGAAGCCCCCGGCGAGGACTCGACCACGCCACACGCAGCGAACCGCGAGCCCCCAGCCGCACCACCCCCACCGAACCACGACAGCTCGGCCGCACCTCAAACCCCCCGCGCCACAAGCCCCGCAGCCTCCGCCGCGGCGAACCCGTCGTCCACGGCGACGACTTGGCGGCCGGCCGCGTCCAGCAGGGACGCGGCGATGGCGGCACGCATCCCGCCCGCGCAGTGGACCCAGACCTCCCCGTCGGGTATCTCGGACAGCCGCCGGGGGAGGGTGTGCAGGGGAATGTGGAGGGAACCGGCGAGGTGACCGTTCGCCGCGCGTTCCGAGTCGCGGCGGACGTCGAGAACCACCAACTCACCCTCACTGTCCGCGAGTTCGGCGAACCGCGCACGGCGGAAGGACGCCGGCGCCTCCCCGCCCCGCAGCCACTCCGCGGGCCCCCCGATCGCCGCGGCGGCCGGCCGGTCGATCCCCACCCGGGCCAACTCCCGCTGAGCCCGCCCCAGTTGCCCGACGGACTCGGCGAGCAGCGTGACCGGCTTCCCCCACGGCACCAACCACGCGAGGTACGTGGCGAGTTGCCCGTCCGCCTCGAAGTTGACCGCCCCCGCGACATGCCCTTCGGCAAAGGCGACGCGCTGCCGGAGATCGACCACCCACTCCCCCGCCCCGAGCCGCGCGGCGATCTCGTCGGGGTCCGCGACCGACGGCGGCCGGAGGTCGACCGGAGCGGGCCCGGCCGAGTTCACGGGCCCCATGTGGACGTAGTACGCGGGCACGTCATCGAGCCCGGCGAGCAACTCCCGCACGAACTCGTCGACTTCACGGGTCAGCGCGAGGTTGGACACCTTCTCGGCCCCGACGGTCGTACGCCCCTGACCCCCCGCCCCCGACGAACAGAAACTCCCGAACCCGTGCGTGGGCAACACCTCGGCCTCGTCGGGGAGTTCGGCGGCGATACGCCGAGCGGACGCGAACTGCTCCCGCGCCAGCCCCTCGGTGAGCCGGGGTTCGACGAGGTCGGGCCGCCCGACGGTCCCGATGAGCAGCGAGCCCCCGGTGAACACGGCGACGCAGCCCCCGTCCTCCTCCAGCACGTACGAGGTGTGGTGAGGAGTGTGCCCCGGCGTCGCCATCGCCCGCAGCGCGAGCCCGGCGTCGACGTCCGTGCGGTCCCCGTCCCGTACGGCGGTCCGCGGGTACGCCACCCGTGCCCCGGCCGGCACGAGGTACTCCGCGCCGGTCAGCCGGGCGAGCTCGAGACCGCCGGAGACGTAGTCGTTGTGCACGTGCGTCTCGACGACGCGGGCGATCCGCACCCCGCGCCGGGCCGCCGCCTCGATCACCCGGTCGACGTCGCGCGGCGGATCGACGACGACCGCCGTCCGCGCACCGCCCGCCAGATAGCCGCGATTGCCGAGGCCGGGCACCTCGACGGCGTCGATGAAGAACACGCGGACCACGCTCCTTGCGCTGGGAAACCCTCTGAAATTACCCCCGGGGGTATGTGAAAAACCGTAGCACACGTACCCCGGGGGGTATCTGAAGCGCGAAGTGCACCCCACGAGGAGCACCCCCGCAGAGCGACCGGTACTAGTACCCCGGTACTACTCCCCCACCAGATCCCATCCCCCGGTGCCGCTCCCCCGCCCCACCCCGCTCCTAGCGTGTTCTCCCAGGCCGGAACCCCGGCCCGACCGTCCCTCTCCTGCTGGGAGTACTCCCGTGGCCACCTTCCTCTACCGTCTGGGCCGGCTGGCGTTCCGGCGCCGACGGCTGTTCCTGATGGCGTGGATCGTCGTCCTCGCCGCGGTCGGCATAGGCGCGGCGAGCTCCTCCGGCACGACGACGGACGACTTCACGCTCCCGGGCACCCAGTCGCAGTCGGCGATCGACCTGCTCGGCAAGGAGTTCCCGCAGGCGTCCGCGTCGGGCGCGACCGCGCGGGTCGTCTTCGAGGCGCCGCCCGGCCACAAGCTCACCGAACCGGCGAACAGGGCCGAGATCACCGCCCTCACCGCCGAGCTGAAGAAGGCCCCGCAGGTCGCGAGCGTGACGGAACCGTTCGCCTCGGGCCTGGTCGGCAAGGACGGCACGATCGCGTACGCGCAGGTGACGTACCGGGTCGCGAAGGCCGACATGACGGACGCGGCCTCGGACGCGCTGCACGACGTGGCCGCGGCCGGCGAGAAGGCGGGCCTGACGGTGAGCCTCGGCGGGACCGCCGTACAGGAGAAGTCCGGTGGCAGCGCGGCCGAGTTGATCGGGCTCGCGGTGGCGGCCGTGGCGCTGGTCATCACGTTCGGTTCGCTGCTCGCGGCCGGACTCCCTTTGCTGACGGCCCTGTTCGGGGTCGGCGTGGCGATCCTGTGCATCACACTGGCGACGTCGTTCGTGGACATGGCGTCGGCGTCGACGACGCTCGCGCTGATGCTGGGCCTGGCGGTCGCGATCGACTACGCGCTGTTCATCGTCTCCCGGTACCGCGGCGAGATCCGGGAGGGGCACGAGCCGCAGGAGGCGGCCGGGCGGGCGCTGGGCACGGCGGGTTCGGCGGTCGTCTTCGCGGGTCTGACGGTGATCATCGCGCTGGCCGGGCTGAGCGTGATCGGCATCAAGATGCTGACCAGCATGGGTCTCGCCGCCGCGTTCGCGGTCGCCGTCGCCGTGGTGATCGCGCTGACGCTGCTGCCCGCGGTGCTGGGCTTCGCCGGGACGCGGATCATGCGGGGGAAGCTGACGAGCGAGCGGCACCGGGCCGAGGAGCGCGGCGAGCGCGAGGCGATGGGCGTGCGCTGGGGCCGGTTCGTGACCCGCAACCCGGTGAAGATGCTGGTCGTGTCGGTGCTCGGGCTCGGTGTGCTGGCCCTCCCGGCGGCGGATCTGCGCCTCACGCTGCCCGACGACAGCATGGCCTCGCCGGGCTCCACGCAGCGGATCGCGTACGACACGCTCAGCGAGGGGTTCGGTCCCGGTTTCAACGGTCCGCTGACCGTCGTCGTGGACGCCCGGGAGAGCGAGGACCCGAAGAAAGCGGCAGTAAACGCTTACGACATGCTCAAGGGTCTCGGTGACCTCGCCTCCGTACGGCCCGCCGTCTTCAACCAGGCCGGGGACGTCGCCCTGATCGGCGCGGTCCCGAAGTCCTCGCCGACCAGCGAGAGGACGAAGGACCTGGTGGGTGAGATCCGGGACCACAGCGCCGAGTTGGAGAAGGAGACCGGCGCGGAGCTCATGGTGACCGGCACGACGGCGGTGAACATCGACGTGTCGCAGAAGCTGGGCGACGCGATGATCCCGTACCTCGCGATCGTCGTCGGCCTCGCGCTGATCCTGTTGCTGCTGGTGTTCCGCTCGATCCTGGTCCCGCTGAAGGCCGCCGCGGGCTTCCTGCTCAGCGTCGCCGCCACGCTCGGTGTGCTGGTCGCCGTCTTCCAGTGGGGCTGGCTGAAGGACCTGTTCGGCATCGACCAGACCGCGCCGATCGTGAGCGTCCTGCCGATCCTGCTGATCGGCGTGGTGTTCGGGCTCGCGATGGACTACGAGGTGTTCCTCGTGACCCGGATGCGGGAGGAGTACGTGCACGGCGCGGAGCCGGTGGAGGCGGTCGTCTCCGGGTTCCGGCACGGGGCGCGGGTGGTCACGGCCGCCGCGGTCATCATGATCTCCGTCTTCGCCGGGTTCCTGCTCGACGATGTCGCGCTGGTGAAGTCGATCGGCCTCGGCCTCGCCTCCGCCGTCCTCTTCGACGCGTTCGTCGTCCGCATGACGATCGTCCCGGCCGTCATGGCCCTGGTCGGGCGCCGCGCCTGGGCGCTGCCGGCGTGGCTCGACCGGGTCATGCCGGACGTGGACGTCGAGGGGGAGAAACTCCGGAAAACGCTTGCGGAAAAGGACGCCTCCCCGACCGAGCCGGTGCCCGTACGGCAGGCCTGACCAGGTACGGAACACTCGGCGCCGTATGGTCGTACGGCACCGGAGGCCCGCCCGCCGGTCCCCCTCCCGGCGGGCGGTCCGCCATGATCCCGAAGGGCGCCCCCTTGACCGTACGGCCCAGCCTCCGCGAACAGCCCCGGCTGCCCGAGTCGCTCGGTGACGACCCCGACGACAGGGTGATCATCTCGATCGTCAACCGGCTCGGCGGCTGGCGGCTCGCGGACCGGGCGCACCCCTGGGCGCGCAGGGCCGGGGTGCCGGTGCTGTGCGTGCTGCTGGGCGTGCCGTCGCTGCTGAACCCGGCGAACCACGCGAAGGTGTGGCTGCACCTGCTGCTGATGGCGGCGTTCGCGGTGCCGCTGCTGTGGCGGGAGCGGCGGCCGGGGACGGTGTTCGCGGTGACGACCGCGGTGTCGGTGATCGCCCAGTTCCTCGTGGTGTTCAACGGCGCGGACGCGGCGCGCGCGGTCGCCCTCTACAGCGTCGGACGGCACGGTACGCCACGGCAGTTGGCCCTCGCGGTGGCCGTGACGATGGTCCAACTCGTCAGCTGGTCCGCCGTGTTCTGGAACGCGGGCCAGCTCCAGCACGCCACCCGGCCCGAGGTGGTGACGGTGCTGGCGATGGCGGCCATGGCCGCGTTCGCGGGGCTCGGGCTCGCCGGGCGGCTGGTGAACACGGTGATCAGGGCGCTGGAGAAGGACCGCGACCAGCAGGCGCTGCTCGCCGCCGCGCAGGAACGGGCGCGGGTGGCACGGGAGATGCACGACATCCTCGGCCACACCCTCGCCGTGATCGTCGGCCTCGCCGACGGGGCCGCCGCGCTCGCCGCGACCAAGCCGGAGCGGGGCGCGCAGACCCTCGGCATCATCGCGGACAGCGGCCGGGACGCGCTCGGTGAGCTGCGGCGGCTGCTCGCCGTCATCGACGCGGGCGACGCGCCGCGCGGCGAGGCACCGCTCGCGC
Organism: Streptomyces niveiscabiei; assembly: GCF_033794345.1. Lineage (NCBI taxonomy): Bacteria > Bacillati > Actinomycetota > Actinomycetes > Kitasatosporales > Streptomycetaceae > Streptomyces > Streptomyces niveiscabiei. The sequence continues at coordinate 11,766 of NZ_JARAYJ010000003.1, read as the reverse complement.
CGCAGCCCGGAGCGGGCGACCTCTCCGGCCTGCTGGAGCGGGTACGGGCCGCCGGGCCCGCCGCGCGGCTGCGTACCGAGGGTCGACTGGACGCGCTGTCACCGGGGTTGCAGCTCGCCGTGTACCGCATCGTGCAGGAGGCCCTCACCAACACGCTCAAGCACGCCGCCCCCGATACGACCGTCCAGGTCGCCGTCACGGCCGACGAACACGACGTCCTGATCTCCGTCGAGGACACCGGGCCCTTCATCGGGGCGCCTTCGCGCGGGGGCAAGGGGCTCGTCGGGATGCGGGAACGCGCCGCGCTCTACCAGGGCGAGGTCACGTCGGGGCCCAACTCCCTCGGCGGCTGGACCGTCACGGCCCGGCTCGCCTCCACCGCCCACCCGGACCGCCCCGCGGCGCCCGGCCGCTCAGCCCACTCGGACCCTTCGGAGAAACGTCACCCATGACCACCGTGCTCATCGTCGACGACCAGGCTCTCCAACGCCTCGGTTTCCGCATGCTGTTGGAGGCGCAGCCCGATCTCACCGTCGCCGGTGAGGCGTCCGGCGGCAGCGAGGCCGTGCGGCTCACCGCCGAACTGCGGCCCGACGTCGTCCTGATGGACGTCCGCATGCCCGGCATGGACGGCATCGAGGCGACCCGCCGGATCGTCGAATCCGGGGGCCGCTCCCGGGTGTTGGTGCTGACGACCTTCGACCTCGACGAGTACGCGTACGACGCGCTGCGCGCCGGGGCCAGCGGCTTCTTCCTCAAGGACGCGCGGCCCGAGGAGCTGGTCGTCGGGATCCGTGCCGTCGCCGCCGGGGACTCCGTCATCTCCCCCGGTCTGACACGGAAGTTGATCGACGCGTTCACCACACGGATGCCGGGGCGGGGCGGCGCGCAGGACCAGCCGCTCGCCGAACTCACCGAGCGGGAACGGGAGGTGCTGATCGCGGTGGCCTCCGGGTGGACCAACGGGGAGATCGCGGAGCGGTTCCATCTCGCCGAGTCGACCGTCAAGTCGCATGTCAGCCGGGTGATGGCGAAGATCGGGGCGCGGGACCGGGTCCAGGCGGTGATCTTCGCGTACGACGCGGGGCTGGTGCGGCCGGCGTGAGTTTCTGAGAGCGGTTACTGCCCGGTTACCGGGAAGATCAGGCAGCTGCTCGTCGCGTGTGCGAGGGCGCGGTCCGCTTCGTCGAGGAGGACCGCCTGGGCCAGGGCCGTCGTGCGGCCGGAGTGCAGGACCGTGCCGACCGCCCGGACCCGGCCCGTGTCCTTCGTGATCCGGCGCAGGAACTTCACCGTGAGGTCCAGCGAGGTGTATCCCGTCTCCGGCGGCAGCACCGACTGCACGGCGCAGCCCGCCGCCGAGTCCAGCAGCGTCGCGTACACGCCGCCGTGCACACTGCCGATCGGGTTGTAGTGGTCCTCGCGCGGGACGATCGAGAACACGACCCGCCCCTTCTCCACCTCGTCCAGCGTGAAGTCCAGGGTCGCCGCTATCGGGGCCGCGGGGAGGTTCCCCGCCTGTATCTCCCGGAGGAAGTCGAGGCCGCCGGCCTTCCCCACGGCTGCCGCCGTGACCGCCGGGTCTCCCCACTCGTACGTTCTGCTGCGTGCCATGACCTCGACGGTAACCAAGCGCTTAGCTGGCTGTCAACGACGAAGTCAGGTGGGTAGGGTGGGTGGTATGGAGTGGCTCGACGTGGACACCGGCCTGTGTCCGGTACAGCGGACTTTGGACGTCGTCGGAGAGAAATGGACCTTCCTCATCCTGCGCGACGCGATGAACGGCGTACGCCGCTTCGAGGAATTCCGGCGGCACCTGGGAGTTTCCGAAGCGGTGCTGAGCGGGCGGCTGCGGAAACTGGTCGACGCCGGAATCCTGCGGACCGAGGCGTACCGGGAACCGGGTACGCGGGAGCGGTTCGAATACCGGCTGACCCGGAAAGGGTGGGACCTGTGGCCGGTCCTGGTCGCCCTCCGGCAATGGGGGGATTCCTATGCCGGGGTGGAAGAGGGGCCGGTGCTGGACCTGCGGCACAAGGACTGCGGCGGGGAGGCCCGGGTGGTCGTGGAGTGCGCTGACGGCCACGGCGCGTTGACGCCGAGGGATGTCGTCGCCGAGCCGGGGCCGGGTGCCCGGGTGCGCTAGAGGCCGCCCGCGTCCAGCAGGGCACCGACCAGCGGCTGGAGCAGGCCCTTCAGGTCGTCCACCCCGATTCCCGCCCTCGCGCTCGCGCCGTCGAAAACCAGGACCAGTTGGCGGGAAAGCAGATCGGGGTCACCGGCCCCGCCCTTTTCCGCCTCCGCCTGGAAGAATTCCCGCAGGTTCTCCTTCACCCGGTACGCCACCTTGCTCGCCGGGTGTTCCGGGGATTTCAGTTCCACCTGGACCGCCAGGAAAGGGCACCCCCGGTAGTCCGGGCCGAGCGCCTGGCTCGCCACCTGGGTGAAGACGTGGAGGATGCGGTCCCTCGGGGTGCCGTCCGGCCCCTCCGGGAGGAGGTACGCCGCGTACTGCGCCGCCCTCGACTCCAGGCTCGCCGCCAGCAACTCGTCCTTGCTCGCGAAGAGTTGGTACATGGAGCGTTTGGACACGCCCGCCGCCTTGCACAGGGCCTCCACGCCGATGCCGACGCCCTCGCGGTAGGAGAGGTCGGCGGCGGCGGTGACGAGGCGGGCTCGGGTATCGGGCTTGTCCGGGGTGGTCATGGTGAAAGGTTAATCCGGTGCGGACCCTTCGTGCCGTAGAGGCTGCTCACGCCGAAGCCGAAGGCCGGCGCCGCGTCACCCTGGGCGATGAGGGGCCGGCGCGGGACGCGGTGCCGGGCTCACGCCGGGGTCGGTCACAGCCCGAACGGGGCGTACATGTCGGCGATCTCACCGGCGAGCGCGGCCTTGGCCCAGCGGCTGGTGTCGTCGGCGAGGACCTCGTGCGCGTCGGTCTCGACACCGTCGAGCGCGGCGGCGGCGATGGCGTGCGGGGTGGCCTTGGGGGCGTCGAGTCCGGCGGTCATGTCGGTGTCGACGTACCCCATGTGCAGGCCGGTGACGCGGATGCCGCGTGGATTCAGGGCGAGGCGGAGGCTGTTGGTCTGGGACCAGGCGGCGGCCTTGGAGGCGCTGTAGGTGGTGCCCTCGGCGAGCCAGGACAGGACCGAGTGGACGTTCAGGACGTGGCCGCCGCCGTTGGCCTCGATGACCGGCACGAAGGCGCGGGCCATGTGCAGCGGGCCGTAGAAGTTGACCTCGAACTCGCGGTGTATGTCCTCCAGCCGGCCGTCCAGTACGCCCGCTCCGGCCGAGATGCCCGCGTTGTTGACGAGGACGGTGACGTCGGTGGCGACCGCGGCGGCGGCTGCGACCGAGACCGGGTCGGTGACGTCGAGGGCGAGGGGGGCGGCGTCGGGGTGGGTGACGGTGCGCGGGTCGCGGGCGGCGGCGTAGACCTTGCGCGCGCCTCGGGCGTACGCCTCTTCGACCAGGGCTTTTCCGATGCCGCGGTTGCCTCCGGTGACGAGGACGACGGCGTTCTTCAGGGTGGTCACGGGGGCTCCAGGGCAGCAGGGACGGAGAGGAAACCGATCAGTTTTCAATCGATCCCCCCACCATAAACCGATCGTTTTCCACAGTCCAAATCATTGACGCGACCATGTCCCGCCTTTAAGTTCTGGCCGAAGTTACGAACTGCGTTCGAAATTACGGACAAGGGACGGTCCTGTATGCCTCGGATGTATCGCGGACGGCGCCTGCTGCTCTGCGTGCTCGCGCTGCTCGGCCTGCTGGCCGGCACCGCGCAGCCGGTGGCCGCCGCCGACGGCCGGCCGTACACCAACCCGCTCAAGTCGGCCAAGGGCGCCGACCCCTGGCTGGAGTACCACGACGGCAACTACTACCTGGTGACCACGACGTTCACCGGCATCCTCGGCATCCGGAAGTCCCCGACCCTCGCGGGCCTCGCGACCGCGCCGAACGTGCAGGTGTGGTCGGACACGACGGCGAGCCGCAACACCAACATCTGGGCGCCCGAGCTGCACTTCCTGAACGGCCGCTGGTACCTGTACTACTCGGCCGGACAGAGCGGCGTCGCCTGCTGCGACTCGCAGCGCACGCACGTCCTGGAGAGCGCCGGGACCGATCCGCTGGGCCCGTACACGTACAAGAACACGCTCACCGGCTCGAACCTCACGCCGGGCGGCTGGCTGATCGACGCGACCGTGCTCCAGGCCGGCGGGAAGCTGTATCTGGTAGGAAGCGGTTTCAGCAACGGGAGTACGCAGAGCCTGGTCATCGCGCCGATGAGCAACCCGTACACGCTGGCGAGCAGGACGTTCAGCGTCATCTCCAGTCCCACGCTGAGCTGGGAGACGTCCGGCGGGGCGGTCAACGAGGGCCCGGAACCGCTGTACCACGACGGGCGTACGTTCCTGACGTACTCGGCGAGCTTCTGCGGCACCGCCGACTACAAGCTCGGCCAACTGGAGCTGACCGGCTCCGACCCGCTGAGCGCCTCCTCGTGGACGAAGAAGCAGACGCCGGTCTTCCAGCGCGGCGACGCCAACGGCGTGTACGGCCCCGGCCACAACGGCTTCTTCACCTCACCGGACGGCACGGAGAGTTGGATCGTCTACCACGCCAACTCCTCGCCGTCCGGCGGCTGCGGCAACGGACGGACCACGCGGGCCCAGAAGTTCACCTGGAACGCCGACGGCACCCCGGACTTCGGCACGCCCGTCGCGCTCGGCACGACGCTCCCCGGCCCGTCCGGCGAGCGCGCGGCCACCCCGACGGCGTACACGCTCGTCAACCGCAACAGCGGCAAGTGCCTGGACGTGAACGGGAGTTCGTCCGCCGACGGGGCGAACGTCCAGCAGTGGACGTGCACCGGAGGCGCGGGCCAGAAGTGGCGGGTCGAGGATCTCGGCGACGACACGAGCCGGCTGGTGAACGTGGCGTCCGGCAAGGTCCTCGACACCGCCGACTGCTCGGCGGCGGACGGCGCCGACCTGCGCCAGTGGTCGTGGCTGAACAACAAGTGCCAGCGGTTCCGGCTGGTGTTCACGGCCTCCAACGACTACGTCCGGCTCGTCAACGAGAACAGCGGCAAGGTCGCGGACGCAGCCGACTGCGGCGCGGCCGACGGGACCGACGTCCGGCAGTGGACGTGGCTGAACAACAACTGCCAGCAGTGGCGCCTCGTGCCCGCTGCCTGACCTGTGCGGAGAACTACCTTGAGACGTAACGCCCTTCGGCTACTGACAGCCGTACTCCTCGCCCTCGCAGGGGTGTCGACCACCGTGACCCCGTCCCAGGCCGCCGTGCCCGACTCGCCCGCCGTGACCTACACGAACCCGATCGCCGAACAGCGGGCCGACCCGCACATCTTCAAACACACCGACGGCTACTACTACTTCACCGCGACCGTGCCCGCCTACGACAAGATCGTGCTGCGCCGCGCGACGACCATCCAGGGCCTCTCGACGGCCCCGGAGACCACCATCTGGACCAAGCACGCGAGCGGCGTGATGGGCGCCCACATCTGGGCGCCGGAGATCCACTTCATCGACGGCAAGTGGTACGTGTACTTCGCGGCCGGCGCCACCAACGACATCTGGGCGATCCGGATGTACGTCCTGGAGGGCACCGGCGCGAACCCGCTGACCGCGACCTGGACCGAGAAGGGCCAGATCAGGACCACGTGGGAGACGTTCTCGCTGGACGCGACCACGTTCGTCGTCGGCGGCGTGCGCTACCTCGCGTGGGCGCAGCGCAACCCCGCCGAGGACAACAACACCAGCCTGTTCATCGCGAGGATGGCCAACCCCTGGACGATCCAGGGGACTCCGGCCGAGCTGTCGGCGCCGACGCTGTCGTGGGAGACCATCGGGTTCAAGGTGAACGAGGGCCCGGCCGTCATCGAGCACGGCGGCAAGGTGTTCATGACGTACTCGGCGAGCGCGACCGACGCGAACTACTGCCTGGGGATGCTGACCGCGTCCGCTTCGGCCGACCTCACCAACCCGGCTTCCTGGACGAAGAGTTCGACGCCGGTGTTCCGCTCGAACGCGGCGACCTCGCAGTACGGTCCCGGCCACAACTCGTTCACGGTCTCCGAGGACGGCAAGTCCGACATCCTCGTCTACCACGACCGCAGCTACAAGGACATCACCGGCGACCCGCTGAACGACCCCAACCGCCGTACCCGCGTGCAGAAGGTGTACTGGAAGGCCGACGGCACCCCCGACTTCGGCGTCCCGGTCGCCGACGGGGTCACCCCGCAGCGCCTGTCCTCGTACAACTTCCCCGACCGGTTCGTCCGCCACTACGACTACCGGGCGCGCATCGAGGCGAACGTGTCGCCCCTCGCCGACTCGCAGTTCAGGATCGTGACCGGGCTCGCGGGCAGCGGGACCGTGTCCCTGGAGTCCGCCAACTTCCCCGGCTACTACCTGCGGAGCAACAGCGCCTCCGAGGTGCGGGTGGAGAAGAACGACGGGACGGCCGCCTTCGCGTCCTCCGCGAGCTTCTACAGCCGCGCCGGGCTCGCGGACCCGGCCGGGGTGTCGTACGAGTCGTACGGCACGCCCGGCCGGTACGTCCGGCACTACGACTACCTGCTGTACGTGCAGGCGTTGAGCACGGCGACGGATCGCGCGGACGCGACGTTCCACCGCCAGTGACGGGCTAGAACACGACGGTCCAGCCTTCCTGGGCCGCCTGCGCCGAGGTGTACGAAACGCCGTGCACCTTCAGGGCCTTGGCGTCCAGGAGGGTGATCTCGCCGCCGTTGTTGGGGAGTTGGGCGCCACCGGCCAGGGGGACCTGGAGGGTGGCGCCCGCTTCGACGGTGCCCGGCGGTACGGGAGTCGTGTTGCCGACGCGGTCCACCAGGCTCCAGCCCGTCAGGTCCACGGGGTCCGGGGAGGCGTTGAGGAGGGTGACCTGTTCCGGTTCGGGGGCCGGGCCGCGCGGGTTGACGAGGGCGGCGACGATCCTGACCGGCTGTGTGCCGGGTTCCGGGCGGGTGCCGTCCGTGTCCTTCAGGGCGTGGCCCGTCACGTCGTCCGTGTGCCAGGCCTGGCTCTGGAAGGCGAGGAAGACGGCGACCCAGCGGTCCTCGCCGGCCTCGCCCGTCTCACCGGCCTCGCCCGGCAGGCGGATCAGGAGGCCGCCGTCCTGCCAGACGCCGTCGTCCTTCTGGAACCGTTTGCTGTTGCCCTGGTTCATGTGGATGTCGTGCACGCCGTTGCCCGGCAGGAAGCCGAACACCTTGTCCCTGACGCCGGTTTCGGGGCCCCAGCGTTCACCGAAGACGTACAGGCGGGCGCCCTCGGTCTCCAGGGCGCGGCGGACGTAGTGGTCCAGCAGGTCGGCGAGGTCGTTGTCCGGGCCGCTCACGTCCGGCGGCAGCGTCCTCATCTTCGCCGGGTCGAACAGGTTGCCCCGGATGAAGTCCAGGTTCGGGCCGCCCGGGCCCGCCGGGAGCTTGGTCCAGCCGCCCGCCAGACCCGCGAGGCGGGCCGTCACCGGGTGCTGGAAATCGTCGTCCACCAGGTACAGCAGCTCCGAAGGGCGTTCCTGGGACAGGACGTTGACGGAGATCCGGTAGTGGGTGCCGGACTCGTCCGCGACGTGGATCTGGTAATGCGGGCTGTCCGTGCCGCCCTCCCTGCGGGTGTCCACCGCCCGGGCGATCAGGACTCCGTACGTCTTCAACGGCATGGGTGATCAACTCCCCCCGTGGGCGGGCGGATTGCCCGCCTCTGCGGTGATGGTAGAGGGATGCCGGGCATGATCACCGGCATACCGGGCCCCCGTTCACCCCTACGATCGCCCCGTGGTCACCTTCTCGCTCGAACGTACGGTCCCCCTTCCGCCGGAGGAGGCCTGGAGCCGGCTCACCGAGTGGCGCCGCCATGGCGACGTCGTCCCCCTCACTCGTGTCACCGTCCTCACGCCCGCGCCCACCGGAGAGGGCACGGTCTTCGTCGCCCGCACCGGCCTCGGGCCCCTCTCCTTCGACGACCGCATGGAGGTCACGGTCTGGCAGCCGCCCTCCGCCGACGGCACTCCCGGCCTGTGCCGCCTGGAGAAACGGGGGCGCGTCGTGCTCGGGTGGGCCGAGATCGAGGTACGGCCCGGGCCCGGCGGACGGGCCCGGGTGGTGTGGCGGGAGGAGTTGCGTACGCGGTTTCTGCCGGGTTTCTGCGACGGGGCGCTGCGGGCGGGGAGCCGGGTGGTGTTCGGGCGGGCGGTCAATCGGCTGCTGCGGGGGGTGTGACCATGCTCGCCCACTGGGAGGGCTGGTTCGCCTCCGGGCGCGGGTTTCGTGACACCGATGCCGACGAGGTGCGGCGGCTTGTGGAAACGGTTGCCGACGTTTCTCCCCGGCGCGCGCTCGACGTCGGCTGCGGGCTCGGCACGTACGCCGCCCGCCTCGCGTCCCTCGGGTGGGACACCCTCGCCGTCGACTGGGCCGAGTCCGCCGTCGCCGCCGTGCGGGACCGGTACGCCGGTCTTCAACCCCGGTTGCGGGTTCAGTGCCTCGACTTCTCCGACTCCGGTGCGGTGCGGCGCTCGCTGCCCCGCCGGGGGTTCGGGCTGGTGACGATGCGGCTCGCCCTCGCGTTTCTGCCGGACAAGGCTGAAGTCGGGGAGCTGGTGCGGGAGTTGCTGGTGCCGGGTGGGGTGTGGCTGGTGACCACCCCTCTCGCCGGGCGGCTGCCTGACGCGCGGCGCGAGATCGGGGTGACCGCGCAGGACGTCGCGGAGTTCACGGAGGGGTGGGGCGAGGGGAGTTGGTACGACCTTGAGGGCGGGCTCCGGTGCTTCGTACTCCGCAACAGCCGTACCGGCGTGCGGTAGCTTGCCCCGCATGCCCGAACTCGGTCCCGTCGCCTGGCCGCCCCCGCCCGTCCGTACGGAACGTCTCCTCCTGCGCGAGTCCGAGGCGCGGGACCGGCCGGCGTTCATCGACCTCTTCTCGTCACCGGAGGTCCGCACCTACCTCGGCGGCCCCCGCCCCCGCGACGAACTCGAACGCACAGTTCCCGAAATCCCTGGCCGCCGCCCCGGCTTCTTCGTCGTCGAACGCGCCGGTTCGATGATCGGCATGGTCACCCTGGACCGCCGCGATCCCGAACGCCCCGGCCATGTCCTCCCCGACGCCTCCGAGGCCGAACTCGGGTACATGTTCCTGCCGTCGGCCTGGGGGCAGGGTTACGCCACCGAGGCCTGCCGGGCGGCCCTGACCTGGTTCACCGCGACACTCCCCGGCGAGCCGGTCGTCCTGTGCACCCAGACGGCCAACACACCCTCGGTCCGCCTCGCCGCGAAGCTGGGGTTCACGGAGGTGGAGAGGTTCGAGGAGTTCGGGGCGGAGCAGTGGTTCGGGGTGTGGACTCCGGTTGCGGCTCCGGCGGGTGACTGAGACAGGGGCGTCGGGGCTGCTCAGCGTTCCCTTTTCGCCAGGGCTGGAATCTCGGCGATCATCTCTGGACTCAGAGAATCCCAGAAGATTCCCTGAGGGCGTTCATGAGGCGGACATTCGATTATTCTGCGCGGTGTGATGATGAGATCCACTCGGAAGTCGTGAGAAGACTCCGGGATTACAGCGTCGATCACCTGTAGTTCATGCACCGTGGTGGCAATGAGGGTGCTTGACCCAATCAATCCGGCCTCTTGCAGAAGAGCGACTTCGACGTCCGCATATCCGGCGCCCTTGCCGAGCCGTGCCCCTTGACGGTTCACAGCCACACTACCGCAGACAATCAGATCGATGGGCGGCATTTCCGCAAGATCCACGAGAGTTGCATGTTGTGCCGCAGTACGCCTTTCCGCCGCCTCGTGCGGAGGAATGGCCAAAGCTTGGGGATCCAAGAAATAGAAAGGCTTCTCGGCGGCAAGCTTGGGAGCGGCCATGTATACACTCTTCCCCTCTCGAAGAGCCACCTCCCTGACCGGCATCTGAGCCCTGTCCGGGACCGCCTTTATTATGCGGGAGGACTTCCATGCCGGATGCTCCGCAAGCAGGACAGCAGCGGCATCCGACCCCAGGAATGCGGGTATTCGTCCGGCCGCGCTGGTCGCTACCGCCCCTTCAGCATCCAGCACCCCCCAGATCTCTTCTCGTATCTGCTGTTTCGCCTTCCGAATTCCGTCAACGCTCATCGGTAACCCCATCTCAATCGACTGCGATCAATCCGAAAAGTCGGTCATTTAGGTTTCGGACATCTGATAGGTCATTCCAGGACTGCAACTCCCTCCCCGCCCTGAAGATCAAATTCAAACCACCTCCGCCACGATTGCACTCAACGACTTCGATTGCCTTATGGAGAGTGCCCGTCGCTTCATCTACGGCGCCCCTTCGAATCTGCGCCAGGGCCAGATTGCCCAGGACAATGGCTTGGGATTTGGATTTTTCCCGCACCTTTTTCGAGGTTTCTGCCAGTAGTGCCTCAGCGCGGGAAGCGTCACCGAGAAAGAGGAAGCAGGAACCCGCGAGGCGGCCAAACTGGCCCGGGGAGATCATTGCAGAGCCAGAGTCACCGACTCCCACCCTCTCGAAAAATTGCTCAGCTTCACGGAGTGACCTTTCACATTCCTTGCGCTGTCGCAGCATGGCGTGCGCCTCCGCTGAATGCAGATAGGCCAATCCACTGAGAACGTTACTCACACCCTTCACCTTTGCCGCGGCTTGCTCGGTCAGCTTGAGTCCGGCGGAGGGGTTCTTGTCTCCGTACAGGGAAATGAAAGCAGTACGAAGCAGAGCCAATCCTTCCGGTACAGGATCTCTTAATTCTTGTGCTGCCGCGACTGCTCGATCAAAGTAAATGCGAGAGTTCGAGTGGTCGGTGCGGCCTGACGCATCCCACACCAACTGCCCCATAAGCATAGAAGTCTCTGCCAGGGCTGCATGCAGGTCTCTGGTAGCGAGATAGGAAGAGCTGCGGCCGTGCCCTTGCGTCAACTTTCCCAGAATTCTTCCAGTCTCCGCGACCAATCCCGCTGACGGCTCGGTCGCGTACCGTGAATCCAGGATCTGAACTTGTTGCCTAAGGGTAGCAATTTCCACTAGATCAAGGTTATCGTCACCTTCGGCAAGAAACGCCTCTGTCGCACCGACAACTGGCAGCGAAGATGTCTTTTCCCATCCTCTTGTGGATACACCTAGCATCTCTCCAGGGATTCCGAATCCGTCACAGATTCGTTCGATCACCTCTTGGCCGCGAATTCCTCGGACCCCTCGGATGACATCGCTCACGCGAGAACTGGTCATCCTGCCGATGGCGGATGCCATGACCGCGTGACTGGAGCCGGTACGCCTGTTGATAAGACGGAAGACCTCTTGGAAGTCACGGGCCGCACAGGCTCTGCGCATGGCGTCGCTGTTGAGCAAGGCGTCGGGAATCGTCAGCGCGTACCCGCTGCGTCGGTTTGAGCGATCGTCCATGGGCACCGCCTGGAGGGCACGGAAGTGATCGTCCTCAGGGTAGCCCGCCGCACCCCGGCGGGGTTCCCCAAAAGGACCAACGGGGTTCCCCGTTCGCGGTTCTCCTGGGCGCCCGACCGCTCAAGGCTTCTGGTGCGACACGAAACACGCGGAGCAGTACGGACCCCCGCGCCGTGCGACCGGCCGGGGGCGTGGCCACCAACCATCCGGAGGTTGACGACGTGCCCAACGGTACAAGTGACAAGCCCGAACAGCCGTCCCCCTGGGAGCCGTTCATCACGCCCGAGATCATCGGGGACTGCGACGACTGCAAGCCGTAC